>NZ_JBHSQO010000007.1:163482-231781 GCF_042658445.1 Saccharothrix lopnurensis
GGGGGCGGGGAACGGCGGTGGGGGGGCTCCCGGATCGGGAGCCCCCCAACGGAAAGCGGCAGAACCGCCGGCGCGGAACCGGCAGCGCGGAACCTCCGGCGCCGAAACCCTCAGTGCGCGAAGTGCCGCGTACCGGTCAGGTACACCGTCACGCCGGCCGCCTCGGCCGCCGCGATGACCTCGGCGTCGCGGACGGAACCACCGGGCTGCACGACGGCTCGCACGCCGGCCTCCAGCAGCACCTCCAGGCCGTCCGGGAACGGGAAGAACGCGTCGGACGCGCCGACCGCGCCCTGGACCCGGTCACCAGCTCGGGCGACCGCCAACCGGGCGGCGTCGACGCGGTTGACCTGGCCCATGCCGACACCGACCGTGGCGCCGCCGGACGCCAGCAGGATCGCGTTGGACTTCACCGCGCGGCACGACCGCCAGGCGAACGCCAGGTCGGCCAGGCCCTGCTCGTCCAGCGGCGCGCCGCACGCCAGCGTCCACTTGGCCGGGTCGTCGCCCTCGGCCGTGATGGTGTCGACGGTCTGCACCAGCAGCCCGCCGGACACCGCGCGCATCTCCGTCCCGCCCCGCACCGGCTCCGGCGCGACCAGGATGCGGATGTTCTTCTTGCGGGTCAGCACGTCCACCGCGCCGTCGGCGTAGGCCGGGGCGATGATCACCTCGGTGAAGATCTCCGCGACCTGCTCGGCCATCTCCACGGTGACCTCGCGGTTGGCCGCGATCACGCCGCCGAACGCGCTCACCGGGTCGCACGCGTGGGCCTTGCGGTGCGCCTCGGCGACCGCGGCCGCACCGTCCAGGTCGGACACCGCGATGCCGCACGGGTTGGCGTGCTTGATGATCGCCACGCACGGCAGCTCGTGGTCCCACGCCGCCCGCCACGCGGCGTCCGCGTCGACGAAGTTGTTGTAGGACATCTCCTTGCCGTGCAGCTGCTCGGCGGTGGCCAGGCCGGAGCGCCCGTCGACGCCGGTGTAGAGCGCCGCGCGCTGGTGCGGGTTCTCGCCGTAGCGCAGCACCTGCTTGCGCTGCCACGTCGCGCCGACCCAGCCGGGGAAGCCGGAACCCCCGTCGTCCGGCGCCACGACGCTGCCCAGGTACGAGGCCACGGCCACGTCGTAGGAGGCGGTGTGCCGGAACGCGTCCACGGCCAGCCGCTGCCGGTCGGGGAGCGTGAAGCCGCCCTCCCGGACCTGCTCCAGCACCCACTCGTACCGGGTCGGGTCGACCACGACCGCCACGCTCGCGTGGTTCTTCGCGGAGGAGCGGACCATGGCGGGCCCGCCGATGTCGATCTGCTCCACGCACTCGTCCGGTGACGCGCCGGAGGCGACGGTCTGAGCGAACGGGTAGAGGTTCACCACGAGCAGGTCGAACGGCGCGATGTCGTGCTCACGCAGGGTTTCCAGGTGCGCCTCGCGCCGGGTGTCGGCGAGCAGGCCCGCGTGCACACCGGGGTGCAGCGTCTTGACCCGGCCGTCGAGCATCTCGGGGAACCCGGTCACGCTCTCCACCGACCTCACCGGGATGCCCGCGTCGGCGATCGCGCGCGCCGTGCCGCCGGTGGAGACGATCTCGACCCCGGCCGCGTGCAGGCCGGTGGCCAGTTCCAGCAGCCCCGATTTGTCGGACACCCCGATCAGGGCCCGACGAACCGGTCGCCTCTCGGCAGGAGTGGTCACGGCATGCTCACCTTTCGTCCGTCCACGGTGCAGCCCTCGCGGGCCAGGCGGGCGACCACGTCGACGAGCAGCCGCCGCTCCACCACCTTGATGCGCTCGTGCAGGCTTTCGACGTCGTCGTCATCGGTGACGACCACCGCCTCCTGGGCCAGGATCGGCCCGGTGTCCACGCCGCCGTCCACCAGGTGCACGGTCGCGCCGGTCACCTTCACGCCGTAGTCCAGGGCGTCGCGGACGCCGTGCGCGCCGGGGAAGGCGGGCAGCAGCGCGGGATGGGTGTTGACCATCCGGCCGCCGAAGCGGGCCAGGAAGGCAGTCCCGAGGATCTTCATGAACCCGGCCGACACGACCAGGTCGGGCCGGTGCGCCTCGACGGCGTCGGCCAGCGCGACGTCCCAGGCCGCGCGGTCGGCGTGGTCGCGCAGCTTCACCGAGAAGGCCGGGACGCCCGCGCGCCCGGCGCGGTCCAGGCCGGCGATGCCGTCGCGGTCCGCGCCGACGGCGACCACCTCGACCGGGTATCCGGGGTCGGCCGCCGCGTCCAGCAGCGCCTGCAAGAGGGTGCCGGAACCGGAGACGAGGACGACGACCCTGGCGGGGACGGGAAGCCGGAGTGTGGTCGCGGCGCTCAGCTTGCTCTCCTTGCTGGGGACTGTCACAGCAGCTCAAGAGCAGCCTAGGCGGTGCTCACCGGCGCTCGGTCGGCAGGTCCGGGTCGCGGTCGGCCGACTCGTCGGAGCCGGGCCCGGCGTCGGCGTCGGCGTCGGCGTCGGCGTCGAGGGCGGGATCAGCACCGGACTCGGGCTGAAGGTCGGGCTCGGACTCGGGATCGGCGCCGGACTCGGGATCGAGTTCGGAGTCGGGGTCGTCGAGTTCGGGGTCGTCGAGTTCGGGGTCCGGGTCGTCGGAACCGACCTCGGGCACGTTCTCGAAGTCGTCGTCGTAGTCGTCCTCGAAGTCCTCGTAGTCGTCGGCGGCGGAGTCCTCGGGGTCCTCGGAATCCTCGGGGTCGTCCTCGAACTCGTCCTCGTCGTACTCGAAGTCCTCGTCGTACTCCTCTTCCCCGTCCTCCTCTTCCCCCTCCTCCGCGACGACCGGTTCCTCCACCGCGGGCACCGCCACCGCCACCGGCTCGACCACGCGCGGCGGGCGCGGCGGGCGCGGTCCCGCGAACCAGGCGACGATCCCGCCCGGCACGGCGACCCAAACCAGCGTCAGCACGCCCAGCAACCCGGCCGGCACGGTCACCGGGTCGAACGCCCCACCGCCCAGCGCCCCACCCGCGACCGCGGCCAGCACCAGCGCCCCCACGCCCGCGGTGACCCCCGCGATCAGCACCGCCCGCACCCGCGACCGGGGCACCGGGGCGGCGTCGCGCAGGGTGAACCCGGCCAGCACGCCGATCACGCCGGGCAGCACGAGCACCAGCGGCAGCCACCCCGACTGCTCCTCGGGCAGCGCGGCCAGCAGCGGCACGGCGGGCACCGCGCCGCCGGTGAACTCCAGCGGGTTCACCACCACCGGGCCGAGGGAGAACCCCGCGCCCACGACGTAGGACAGGGCGCCCACCACGGCGTTCGGCAGGTAGGCCAGGCACAGCAGCCAGATCCCGAGGCCGGTGCCGATGGTGCCGCCGCTCTGGTCGAACAGCGCCGCGGTGGTCGGCCAGGAGAGCACCAGGCCCAGCACCAGCACCAGCGCGCCGGCCGCCGCCAACGCGAACAGCACCACCGCGCCCGCCCGCAGGCCGCGCCGGGCCACCGGGTCGACGCGCTCGAACACGACCTCCACCAGGCCGCAGCGCTGCGCCACGCCCGCCACCGCCGCCAGCCCGGACACCGCCGCGCAGCCGAAGAACGCCACCGCGGGCGTCGCGCGCACCGGGCCCTCCTCGCCCATCAGGAACGAGATCACCCCGCCGACCCCCGCGTGCGCGCCCGCGATGCTGAACACCACCGACCGCGCCTGGAGCGGCTCGAACAGGCCCAACCGGTCGGCCGCGCCCGCCGCCGCCCGGTACACCAGCAGCATCACCAGCGCGGTCGGCAGCAGCGGCAGCAGGCCGAGCTGCCCGCCGTCGAACCGCAGCGGCACGTGGTGCGCGGCCAGCCAGCCGGGCGCGGCCGCGGTCAGCACACCGGTGGTGGAGAACGAGGCGTGCGCGGCCGTGGAGGAGATCAGCGCGAGCAGCGCGGCGACCGCGGCGTAGCCGACCACCACGGAGCCCGCGGCGGTCGTGGCGAGCACCCGCACCCGTTCGGCGCGGGAGAACTCGGGCGGGCGCACGGAGTCGGTCACCGCGCCGTGGGAAGTCGTCTGGAGCACCGGCACCTGTCCACTGTCTCAGTCGCGATGAGCCGTTCGGGTGAGGCACGCCGGGTACGCGAAGAGGGGTGGCACCGGAATCCCGGTGCCACCCCTCCTCAAGCCTGGTCAGCCCTGCTGCTGGGGTCCGCCGAACCCGCTGGGCGGGGTGCCCTGGCCGGGCTGCGGCTGGTTGAACTGGCCGGGCTGCGGCATGTACGAGGTCGGCTGCGGCTGGTTGGGCTGCTGGCCCTGCTGCTGCGGCGGCGCCTGCTGGCCGAACTGGCCGGACGGCGGGCCGAACTGCTGCTGCGGGTGCTGGCCCTGCTGCGGGAACGCGCCGGACTGCGGGTTGTTCCAACCGCCCTGCTGGGCGTAGGGGTTGGCGGGCTTGGGCTGGAGCTTCACCACACCCGCGTCCAGCAGGACCGCGACGACGACGGCGGCGGTCTGGAGCAGCGCCACGATCAGCAGGACGACCTGCATGCCCTCGACGTCGGCCTCGGTCTTCACGATGTCCTGGAGCAGGAGCAGCGTGGTGACCGCGGCGAGCACGGCGGCGGCGGGCAGCAGCCGCGGCGCCTTCGGCAGCACGGACAGGCCCGCCAGCACCGCGGCGGCCAGCAGGAACTGGATCTGCACCGACGCGACGTCGTCCGCGAACGCCAGCAGGTAGGCGATCAGGCCCAGACCCGCGGCGACCAGCGGGAGGATGAGGTTCAGGTTGACGCCCACCGCCGGCTGCGCCGGTCCCGGCTGCTGCTGAGGGGCGCCGTACGGCTGGGACATGGTGGTGACTCCTCCAACTGGTGGGCTGATCAGGTCGTCGGCAGAACGCTAGCCGATGCGCACTCTCCGACGACGACCGGACTCCTGTGGTTCCCCCGGACGCGTGCTCGCACACACCGAAGGCCACCTCCCCTCGGGAGGTGGCCTCCAGTGTCTGCCACGAACGGGCGGATGTCAGCCGATCGAACCCATGATCTCGCGCATCAGGGCGGCGGTCTCGGACGGCGTCTTGCCGACCTTCACACCGGCGGCCTCCAGGGCCTCCTTCTTCGCCTGCGCGGTGCCGGCCGAGCCGGACACGATCGCGCCCGCGTGACCCATGGTCTTGCCCTCGGGGGCGGTGAAGCCCGCCACGTAGCCGACGACCGGCTTGGTGACGTTCTCCTTGATGTAGGCCGCGGCCCGCTCCTCGGCGTCGCCGCCGATCTCGCCGATCATCACGATCGCCGCGGTGTCCGGGTCGGCCTCGAAGGCCGCCAGCGCGTCGATGTGGGTGGTGCCGATGATCGGGTCGCCGCCGATGCCGATGGCGGTGGAGAAGCCGAAGTCCCGCAGCTCGTACATCATCTGGTAGGTCAGCGTGCCGGACTTCGACACCAGGCCGATCTTGCCGGCGCCCGAGATGTTGGCCGGGATGATGCCCGCGTTGGACTGGCCGGGGCTGATCAGACCCGGGCAGTTCGGGCCGATGATCCGGGTCTTGTTGCCGGTGGCCACGGCGTGGGCCCAGAACGCGGCGGTGTCGTGCACCGGGATGCCCTCGGTGATCACGACGGCCAGGCCGATGCCGGCGTCGATCGCCTCGATCGCGGCGGCCTTGGCGAACGCCGGCGGCACGAAGATCACGGTCACGTCGGCGCCGGTGGCCTCCATGGCCTCCGACACGGTGCCGAACACCGGCAGCACGTGGCCGTCGAAGTCGACCTTCTGGCCGGCCTTGCGCGGGTTGACGCCGCCGACGATGGTGGTGCCCGAGGCCAGCATCCGCTTGGTGTGCTTGGTGCCCTCGGCGCCGGTCATGCCCTGGACGATGACCTTGCTGTCCCGGTTGATGAAGATAGCCATCGTCAGACCCCCGCAGCCGCGAGCTCGGCGGCCTTGTCGGCCGCGTTGTCCATAGTGTCCACCACGGTCACCAGCGGGTGGTCGGCCTCGGCCAGGATCCGGCGGCCCTCCTCCACGTTGTTGCCGTCGAGGCGGACGACCAGCGGCTTGGCGGCCTCGTCGCCCAGGATCTCCAGGGCCTTGACGATGCCGTTGGCCACCGCGTCGCACGCGGTGATGCCGCCGAAGACGTTCACGAACACGGACCGGACGTCCGGGTCGTTGAGGATGATCTCCAGGCCGTTGGCCATGACCTCGGCCGACGCGCCGCCGCCGATGTCGAGGAAGTTCGCGGGCTTGACCCCGCTGTGCCGCTCGCCCGCGTAGGCCACCACGTCGAGGGTGGACATGACCAGACCGGCGCCGTTGCCGATGATGCCGACCTGGCCGTCCAGCTTGACGTAGTTGAGGCCCTTCTCCTTGGCCTTGGCCTCCAGCGGGTCCTCGGCCTGCTTGTCGACCAGCGCCTCGTGCTCCGGGTGGCGGAAGCCGGCGTTCTCGTCGAGCGTGACCTTGCCGTCGAGCGCGACGATCCTGCCCTCGGGGTCGCGCACCAGCGGGTTGACCTCGACCAGCGTGGCGTCCTCGGACACGAAGGTGTCCCAGAGCTTGACGACCACGTCGGCGACCTGGTCGGCGACCTCGGCCGGGAACTTCGCGGCCTTGACGATCTCCTCGGCCTTGGCGCGGTCGACGCCCTTGATCGCGTCGACGGGCACCTTGGCGAGGGCCTCGGGCTTGGTCGCCGCGACCTCCTCGATGTCCATGCCACCCTCGACGGAGGCCATCGCGAGGAAGGTCCGGTTCGCCCGGTCCAGCAGGAAGGAGAAGTAGTACTCCTCCGCGATGTCGGAGGCGGGGGTCACCAGCACGCGGTGCACGACGTGACCCTTGATGTCCAGGCCGAGGATCGCCTCGGCCTTGGTCGAGGTCTCGTCGGGCGTCTCGGCGAGCTTGACGCCACCGGCCTTGCCGCGGCCGCCCGTCTTCACCTGGGCCTTGACCACGACGGTCTGGCCGAAGCGCTCGGCGATGGCCTTGGCTTCGGCGGGGGTGGTCGCCACGTCGCCCGGCAGTACCGGGACGTCGTGGGCGGCGAAGAGATCCTTCGCCTGGTACTCGTACAGGTCCACTCGGGTCTCCTGCGACGTCGGTGTCGGACACCGCGTCCTCGCTGGTGCGGTCCTCGAAGGTCCGGCGCTCCAGGCTGGGGCCTGGTGCACCACGTACCAGGCATCACCTGGAACGCCGGCTCAGCCGTGGGGACCGGCTCGACGCGGCTGCGCAGAACACTATCGACCTGCCCGGACCACTCCGCACCCCACGCCCGTGAAGTCCGTCATAGAGGTGGTGAGGTCGATCACCACACCGATTCAGCAACCCGGCGGGCGGCGCGGACCCGAGCACCGCTCGTCTCTTCCGCGCGGCCCGGCGGCGAGCGCCCCTCCGCGCCGGTGAGCCGAACCGCCTTCAGCCAACCGTTCTCAACGAAGCGCTCTCAACGCGCCGTCCTCAGCACCTCGTCCTCAGCGCGCCGTGCGCAGCGCCGCCGACACCAGGAACGCGGCGGTCGCGGCGGCGGCCAGCCACAGGCCCGGCCCGGCCGCGGCGTCCACGGCCCGCCCCGACGTCAGGGGGTACTCCAGCGCCCGCACCGCGGTGACCAGGGAGGCGCCCAGCAGCAACGCCGCGCCCTGGCCCGGACGCGCCTTGAGGGCGATCGCCGCCGCGACCACCACCCACACCAGCGCCAGCAGCAGGCCCCAGGACCCGACTCGGAAGTCGAAGGCGCCGACCGGCGCGTACTCCGGGGCCCTCAGCACCGGCAGGGCGAACGCGCCCAGCGCCAACAGGGCGGCGATCAACGTCCCGGCGACCAGCGGCAGCGGCGGTTCGCCCGCGGCCGTGCCCGCCTCGTCCCGCTCGACCGAACCGGCCAGGGCCGCGACCAGGCCGGCCGCGGCGGCGAGGACCACGGCCAGCGCGGTGAACCACGTGCCGGGCCCGGGTTCGACGGTCTCGACCTGCGTGGCGGCGAAGACCGCGTCGAGCGCGGAGGCGGCCGCCAGCGGGACGGTGACCAGCGCGACGGCGAGCGCCGGCCGGACCGGGACCCTGGCCAGCAGGGCCACCGCCAGGCCACCGGTGGCGATCGCGGCCGGCCAGAGGAGGCGGGCGGCGTAGTCCGTCGGGACCGGCAGCCCCTCGGGCAGCACGAGCTGGTCGGTCACCGCGCCCGCGACGGCGGCCGCCGCGGCGGCCAGCGCCAGGCAGCCGGTGATCACGTGCAGGCGGCGCGGGCCGGGCAGCTCGGGCTCGGAGGGCTCGGCGCGCTCCGCCCTGGTGGACTGCGGCCAGGCCAGCGCCGCGGCGGCGACCAGCACCAGGAACGGACCGGGCGCGAACCCGACGCGGTCGACGGCGATCCCCGTCGCGACCGGCGGCAGCGCCACGGCGACCAGGACGGCGGCCAGCCCGAGCAGGCCGCCCCGCCGGACCTCCGGGGTGGTGGCGCTCGCGGCCACCACCGCCAGGACGGGCGCGGCGATCGTGAGCAGGAGGCCACCGACCATCGGCAGCGCGGCCGACTCGAACGGGCCGCGCGCCGGGATGAAGGCGTCGGTGGAGGTGAAGGGAACGGTGAACAGCCCGACCGCCGCGACCAGGCCCGCCGTGGCCGGCAGGACGAACCCCGCGGGCTCGCTGCGCACGTCCGGTTCGACGAGGGCGGTCGCGGCCGCGGCGCCGCCCGCGATCACCAGCACGTGCCCGACGAGGAGCAGCCACGCCCCGGCGCCCGGGGCCGGGGACCCGAGGTCGGTGAGGAGGAACAGCTCGGGGCGGGAGGTGTCGACGGGGTCGACCACGATCTGGAGGTCGTTGAACAGGCGGCCGACCGCGAACACGGCGGGCGCGACGAGGACCGCCGCCGCGGTCGTCTCCTGGCCTCGGGCCAGCAGGACGACGGAGAGCGCGGTGGGCAGCAGGGCGAGGACCGCCAGCAGCGGCCACGCGGTGAACGCGGGGGGCGCGGAGGCGTCGACCACCCCGACCACCGGGGCCGCCGCCGCGAACACCGAGCCCGGGGCGGCGAGCCCGACCGCCGTCCGCAGCCTCGTGGATGTCGGGGCGACCGGGTCAGCGGTTCCGGTTCGGATCACCGGTCGGACGCTAGCAAAGGCCGGGGAGGTCCCGCGCGCCGTCGCGGGGGCGGTCCCCCGGTGCGCCGGCGGCCCCCTGGACCTGACCTGGTCCGGCGCGGGAACGGGCCCTGGGCGCCGCCGAATTGGGCCTGATGTCGCCTTTGCTCACCCGTACGGGTGGTCTAGCGCGGAAATCCGGTCGGGGTGGGGGTGGGCGGGACCGGGAATGTCCGGCGCCCCTCGGGGGAGGGAACCGGCGTTTCCGACGATCTTGGCCGGTTCACCGTTTCACCAGGTGGTGCCGCAAGAGCCGCCGGGTGCGGGGACGTCCGGCGATCCCGCTCCACCTCATCACTGCCGAAGGGCGGTTGCGGGTTGGAGGGCGTGGTGGAGGCTCCCCCGGACCGCCCGGCCGGCGCCCCGGCCCGTTTCGACCCCGGAGGTGGCGGGCACCCGATTCGCGTCTGGTGCACGGGGCACCGGGGGACGATCGGTCCGCCTTCGCAGCGCTGTCGGGGGTGCTGCGGAGGCGGGGAACCGGAGTGGTGAACGCGGCTGACCACCGCGTCGAGCGAACGCCCGGGGAGCGCGTCCGCGCAGGCCACTCCGGAGCAGGACCTGACCACGCCCGGGGCGTGGGCCGCCCGGGGTTGCGGGGCGCGAACCGCCCGGGGCGGGACAACCCGGGACCTGGTCAGCCCGGGACCTGGTCAGCCCGGGACGGGGCCGAGCCGCACCCGCTCCACCACGCCGTGAGGTGACCCGGCGTGAGGTACCCAAGCGCTGCCCCGGAGGGTGACGTCCGGTTGGAGCAGTGGGTTTCGGCCACCCAGGAGCACCGGATACGTGATTCAGGTCACCTTTGGTCCACGATCTCCGGGCGCACCCCCACCTCTTTGTGATCGCCATCACGCATTCGTATGACGTCCAGAATCACCCCATCGTGCCTGCACGCTCGCGGTTTAGTAGCGCTGTCATGACCCAAAGTCACCAGTCGTGTGCCGAGTAGTCCACCTGACCGCTAATCGGTAGAGATCCCCACCAGGGATTGCCCTTAAGGGCTCCGCGCCGTTACTGTCCCCCGGTCCGTTGTCACGGTCTGGTCACAACCTGGACAGGGAGTCGGTTACCCCAACCGGCTCAACCGGGATCCCCCGCCCGGTGTCCGACCGGACTCCCCGAAGACGGAAGGTCAGGTTTTGTCTCGACACCGCTCCCCCGGCGGCCATACGAGTTCGAACGCGCTCGAAGAGGCGGTAGACCGTGCCTCGACGCGTGCTGTGGCCACGCACCGGATCCCGCCACCCCCCTCGGCGCTGCGCGGCCGCATCATGGTCGCCGCTGTCGCCGTAGGCGCGTTCGCCGCCGCAGGCGCCGGGCAGACGCTGCACGCGCTGGGCTCCGACTCGCCGAGCAGCTCGGACGAGGTGACCCCCCTCGCGAACGCCGCCGAGGGCGCCGCCGCGTTCGGCGTCGGCGGCACCGGCCCCGCCGCACCCCAGGTCCTCCCCGTCGCCAAGACGGTCGACGCGGCCGCCGAGGCGCAGAAGCTCGTCAAGAGCCAGCAGATCACCCAGGACCGCGAGGCCGCCGCCGCCGAGGCCGCGCGCCCCAAGTTCGCCCGCCCGGCCGCCGGTGACTTCACCTCCGGCTTCGGCGGACGCTGGGGCACGATGCACTACGGCATCGACATCGCGGGTCCCATCGGCACGCCGATCCTCTCCGCCGCGGATGGTGTCGTGATCGAGGCCGGTCCGGCAAGCGGTTTTGGCCTCTGGGTCAAGGTCGAGCACGCCGACGGCTCGGTCACCGTCTACGGCCACGTCGACACCTACTCGGTGCGCGAGGGCCAGCGGGTCAGGGCGGGCGAGCAGATCGCCCGGATGGGCAACCGCGGCTTCTCCACCGGCCCGCACCTGCACTTCGAGGTCTGGGACGCGTCCGGCCGCAAGACCAACCCGCTGACCTGGCTGAACTCCAAGGGCATCAGCGTCTGACCCCGCGGTCGAACGGGAGCCGGTGCACGAAGTAGGCACAGGCCACCCGCCACACCGCGCACATGCGCCCGCGCTCGACGCACCGCCGGCACCGTCCGGCGGGCGTGCGCCGGTGCACACCCAGCAGCGCCCGCCACGCCGCGGCCAACCGCCGGGCCTCCAGGCCCGGCGCGCCACCGCGCGCGCCCAGCCGGTCCACCGCGTCCAGGTAGTCCCCCACGCGCTCGTCCAAGAGCCGGGCCAGCACCTCGTCCACACCGCACACCCCCGTGTCGTCGGCCTCGGTGTGGATCAAACACCCGGGCACCGACAATTTTCGGTCGTGGGGTGCCTGAGCCGCGAAAACGTGGCGGCGGGGCGCACGGGAGACGGGGAGCGGGGACCGGGGGCCCAGGCGGAGAACGCGAGAAGCCGGGCCGAGAACGCGAGAAGCCGGGCCGCCGAAGCGACCCGGCCCTCCCCTCGTAGAACCTCCCCCTCACGAGAACCGCCGCCCAGGCCCCCTGCCGACGATCCCCACCGCGGTCACCGCCCCGACACGGCTCCCGCGATCCCCCCGCGCCACGACCGCGGCTCCCCGATGACCCCGCGCCCCGAACGCCCGGCCATCCCGCTGGTGACAACCCTCAAGACGCGCACGAGCGATCCGGGTTGCCCGGAAACCGGATTCAACCCGAACGAGTGAGGAACAAGCTCCGGGAAGCCCTCAGAGCTTCACGAGCGGCACCCCGCCGATGAGCATCAACCGGACCGTCCCGGCCCCGCCGAAGTCGATCGTGGCGGTCGCGCGCGGCCCGGAGCCGTCCACGGCCACCACGCGCCCCAGCCCGTACTTGTCGTGGCTCACCCGGTCGCCCACGTCCAGCTTGACCGCCGGCGTGTCCTTCCACTGCGAGTTCGACGGCGAGGGCCGCGACGAGGTCGACGAGCGGCCCCACGACGTGGGCGCGGACGGCGCCGAGCGCCTCGGCTCCACCCGCCGCCACTCGACCAGGTCGGCCGGGATCTCGTCCAGGAACCGCGAGGCCGGGTTCGCCGCCGGCTGCCCCCACGCCGAGCGCACCAGCGCCCGCGACAGGTACAGCCGCTGCCGGGCCCGCGTGATGCCCACGTACGCCAGCCGGCGCTCCTCGGACAGCTCCGCCGGGTCGCCCAGCGCCCGCATGTGCGGGAAGACGCCGTCCTCCCAGCCGGTGCAGAACACCACCGGGTACTCCAGGCCCTTCGCGGTGTGCAGGGTCATCAGCGTGACCACTCCGTCGGACTCCGCGTCCGGCACCGAGTCCGCGTCCGCGACCAGCGACACCCGCTCCAGGAACGCCGCCAGCGAGCCCTCCGCGGGCAGCCCCTCGTCCTCGTCCGGCACGGGCACGGCCGCGCCCAGGTCGGTGAACTCGCGGGCCACCGTGACCAGTTCGTTCAGGTTCTCCACGCGGGAGTGGTCCTGCGGGTCCTCGCTGGCCTCCAGCTCGGCCCGGTAGGCGGTCTTCTCCAGCACCGCCTCCAGCACGTCGGCCACGTCGTCACCGCGCTCGACCAGCTCCCCCAGCTCGTCCATCAGCTCGACGAACCCGGCGATCGCGTTGCGCGAGCGCGGGTTGAGCAGCGCCACCCCGCCCGCCACCGCGGCGCGCAGCGCCACCGCGAAGCTGACCCGCTCCCGCTCGGCGTGGGCGGCCACGCACGCCTCCGCGCGGTCGCCGATGCCGCGCTTGGGCACGTTGAGGATCCGCCGCAGCGAGACCGTGTCGTCCGGGTTGGCCAACGCCCGCAGGTACGCCAGCGCGTCGCGCACCTCGCGCCGCTCGTAGAACCGCACGCCGCCGACGACCCGGTAGGGCAGGCCGAGGCGGATGAAGATCTCCTCGAACACGCGCGACTGGTTGTTGGTCCGGTAGAACACGGCGATCTCGCCGTTGTTCGCGTCGCCCGAGTCGACCAGCCGGTCGATCTCGTTGGCGACGAACTGCGCCTCGTCGTGCTCGTTGTCCGCGACGTAGCCGACGATCTTCTCGCCGTCGCCCAGGTCGCTCCACAGCCGCTTGTCGCGCCGGTCCGGGTTGCGCGAGATGACCGCGTTCGCGGCGCTCAGGATCGTCTGCGTGGACCGGTAGTTCTGCTCCAGCAGGATCGTGGTGGCCTGCGGGTAGTCCCGCTCGAACTCCACGATGTTGCGGATGGTCGCGCCGCGGAAGGCGTAGATCGACTGGTCAGCGTCGCCCACCACGCACAGCTCGCCGGGCGGGACGCCGTCCGCGCCGGTGCCGACCAGCTCGCGGACCAGCGTGTACTGGGCGTGGTTGGTGTCCTGGTACTCGTCGACCAGCACGTGCCGGAACCGGCGGTGGTAGTGCTCGGCCACGTCCGGGTGGTCCTGGAGCAGCTCGACCGTCCTCATGATGAGGTCGTCGAAGTCCAGCGAGTTCGACTCGGTGAGCCGGCGCTGGTAGCTCTCGTAGACCTCGGCGACGCGGCGCTCCAGGTCGTTGGCGGCCCGGTCCTTCGCGGTCGCGGGCCCCACCAGCTCGTTCTTCAGGTTCGAGATGTGGATGGCCAGCGTGCGGGCCGGGTAGCGCTTCGGGTCCAGGTCCAGGTCGCGCGCCACCAGCGTGATCAGCCGGCGCGTGTCGTCCGAGTCGTAGATCGAGAAGTTGGACGACATGCCGAGGACCTTGGCCTCGCGGCGCATGAGCCGCACGCACATCGAGTGGAACGTGGAGACCCACATCGAGCGGGCGCGCGGGCCCACCAGGTCGGCCACGCGCTCCTTCATCTCGGCGGCGGCCTTGTTGGTGAAGGTGATCGCCATGACCTCGCCGGGGTGCACCCCCCGCTCGGCGAGGAGGTGGGCGATGCGCCGGGTGAGCACGCGGGTCTTGCCGGACCCCGCGCCCGCGACGACCAGCAGCGGTGAACCGGCGTGCTCGACGGCCCGGCGCTGGGCCGGGTTGAGGTCGTCGAGCAGCCGCGCGGTCCGGGGGGCGGGGGGACTTGAGGGCAAGTCGAACAAGGCGCTCATCGCCTGTCCACGTTACCCGCACCCCCCGACGGGCCGGGGGCTGTGGCATGATGTGGTCGTGCTCGCGGCCAACTTCTACTTTTACGGGAACCGGACTCCGGCTCCCGTGGACCGCTAGCGCGACCAGCCACCACGAAGCCCCGGAGTCCTCGGACCCGGGGCTTCGCTGCTGCCGGGGCCGGCACTCCGCAGACCACCCCGAGAGGTCGTCACGATGAACAGCACCGACACCGGCACGGAGTCCGCCCAGGACATCGACGCGCTGCGCCAGGAGATCGACCACGTGGACGCCGAGCTGCTGCGCCTGGTGAAGCGGCGGATCGAGATCTCCAAGATCATCGGTGCGGCGCGGATGGCCGCCGGCGGGACGCGGATCGTGCACAACCGCGAGCTGGACGTGCTCAACCGCTACCGGGAGCTGGGCCCGGAGGGCCGCGACCTGGCCATGGTCCTGCTCAAGCTCGGCCGCGGCCCGCTGGGGCGCTAGTGGCGAACGCCCAGTCGGTGAGCGCGGCCCTGGCCCGGTCCAGGTCCGCGTCCACCAGCTGGGTGTCGTCCGGCACGTAGGCCAGCGGGTCCTCCAGCAGCTCCAGCCCGAGCAGGCCCTCCACCAGGGCGTGCAGGCACAGCGCCGAGTAGCCGCGCAGGTAGCCGCCCTCCTGGGTGAGCACGGTCGGCAGGCCGAGGTCCGACACCGCCCGGCCGATCCACCGGTAGCCGGCGGCGGTCAGGTTGTGCCTGCCGTTCGGGTCGAACGCGGAGCCGTCGAACCCGGAGGCGCAGACCAGGAGGTCCGCGCCGAACTCGGCCAGCGCCGGGAACGCGATCTCCTCCAGCGCCCGCCGGTAGGCGAGGTCGCCCGCGCCCAGGGACAGCTCGACGTTGACGTTGGCCGGGCCGCTCTCGTCGGGCGCGCCGGTCTGCGCGTGGTTGGCGCCCCACGGGCCGTGGCGCATGTGCACGGAGACGGTGAGCACGTCCGAGGTGTCGCGGAAGATCTCCTGGGTGCCGTTGCCGTGGTGCACGTCCCAGTCCAGGACGGCCACCCGCCGGCCACCGCGGCGCGCGGTCTCGGCGACCAGCGCGGCGTTGTTGACCAGGCAGTACCCGTCCGGCAGGTCCGGCTGGGCGTGGTGGCCGGGCGGGCGGACCAGGGCGTAGGCCAGGCGGGTGCGGCCGGCGGCGACCGCGTCCAGGGCCGCCAGGGCGGTGCCCGCGGCGGCGCGGACCGCGTCCCAGGAGCCGGGGCCCACGACCGTGTTGACCTCGACGCGGGTGCGCTCCCGGCACGCCTCGCGCAGGCGCGCCAGGTAGTCCGGGGTGTGGACGCGGGCCAACTCCTCCCCGTCCGCGAACCGGCCGGTCGACCAGGTCAGGTGCGGCGCGACCGGGCCGTGCCGCAGGGCGTGCCGGAACGTGCGCAGCCGGGCGGCGTTCTCCGGGTGCGGTTCGGCGACGTCGAGCCAGTCCCAGCGGCCGGGCAGCTCCCACAGGCCGCTCCCGGTGTCGTGCTCAAGGCAGGCGTCGTGCCAGAAGACCTCCACCGGGGGTGGATATCAGGGCGATCACCCATGGTCCAGCGGGTTTGGGCGTGGGCACACTGTTGGCATGGTCATCGGTCTCATCACGAGCCTGATCGCGATCGTGGGTGTGCTGGCCACGCTGGCGCACGACGGCTACCTCGCGATGCTGGGCTCGGCCGCCAAGTCCAAGCGCGCCGCCGGCGCGCCCATCGCCCAGTACGTGCGCAGTCGGTGGACCCTCGCCGGGGTGACGACGATCATCGCGCTCGTGGGCCTGCTGATCACCGCGGGCGGCGGGGTGTCCGGCGACATCATCGGCGCGCTCATCGCGGGCGGCGCCGGCCTGGCCGCGGCGAACTCGCTCCAGGGCACGCGCAAGCAGCTGAACAGCGGCAGGTGAAGATTCACTCTTCCGAGTGTCACTTGCCGCTCCGAGGTTGATTTGGGCCGTTCACTCGGGGCCCTGCGCCTACCCTGAGGTGGTCGCGGGGCCCCTCGTCGTCCCACCCCCACCCCGCGCCACTTGAGCAGAACAGGTGCGCAGTCGCGAGGGTCGCGAGAGCGGGGTGGAGGGATCCACACGCATGGAGATCGGGGAACCGGAGCGCTCGGGACGGCACCGGTCGGAGGACGGGGCGGCGATGTGGCTGCCCGCGGGCGGCGAACTGGACCACTCGCCCGCGGCGCCGGCGCCGCCGTCGACCCCGGCGCTGCCGCCGATCCCGGCGCTGCCGCCGCAACGCGCGTACGGCGCGTGCGTGCTGCCCGCGCAGCGCGCACGCGATCCGCTCGCGGACAGCGACGCGGTGGGGTTGCGCAAGTTCAACATCGGCCTGGTGCCCGCGTCGGCGACGCCGCCCGGGACGTGGAAGCGGGCCGCGTGGTTCGCGGTCCTGTCCTCGGCGGCCGTGCTGGTCGGGCTGGCCCTAGCGGCGGCCGAGCTGGTCGGTTCGGGTGGCCCGGCGGAGCGCGTCGGCCTGCCCGGCTACCCCACCGACGTGCCGCTGCTGACCGGGTCCAGCTCCGCGACCAGCCCGCCGCCCGCCACCGCCGCGCCGGCCGCCGCCGAGCCGGGACGCCCGGACGCGCCCTGGTCGCCCGACGCGCGGCGCCGGGCCGCCGGGGTCGGGGTGGTCGCGGAACCCGTCGACGCCGCGCCCGCCACCACCGAGCCCGCCGCGGGCGACCCCGCCACCGCCACCGCCGTCCTGGCCGCGCCGACCGGGTCGCCGGAGGTCACCACCGTGCCGGGCGGCGCGGAACCGCCGCGGGTGGACGGGCTGGTGATCGCCGCGCGCACGGAGCGGTTCTACGAGGAGGCGGTGCGCGACGCGGGCACCGCGCTGGCGATGGTCTCGGACTCCTTCCGGCCCGGCGCCGAGGCGTTGCTGGCGCAGCGGTTCGCGGACGTGTCGCTGGTCGAGGTGACCGCCATCCGGGTGGACCCGGCGAGGGGCGTCACGCTGAGCACGTTGCAGCTGACCCTGAAGGACGGGACCCGGGTCGTCGAGGAGCGGGAGCTCGGGTTCGCCACCACCGGCGAGCCGTTGATCAACGCCGAACGACCGGCGGGTGGCGCCCAGGGGTCCACCGGGAACGCGGAACGGCACGTCGCTCCGTAGTCGTTCACCCGATAGCGCCCAGCGACCGACCACTAGTCGCCACGAACGGGTGAACTCCGGCCCTGAGCTGGCTTTTCGCTGGTGGGAGACGGTACGAGTGCTGGCGACGTCACAGCGAGGGAGTCGCCAGTGCAGCGCCCTACGACGAGCGGCCGCCGGCACAACCGCGCGGGCTCGGTGAGCGTGGCCGAGCTGATCAGGCAGCAGCCGGCCCCGCTGCGCATCCGGTCCGGGGACCGCGGTCGGACCGCCGCGCACGAACTCGTCCGCGACCTGCTCGCGGACCCGCCCGCGCCACCCGCGCGGCGGCCACCCAACCGGGTGGCCAAGCTCGTCGGCGTGACCACCGGTGTGGTCGTGCTGCTGGCGACCGTGGCGGCGGCGACCGTCCTGGCGGGGCACCGCGACGCCGGTCCCGAGCGGCCGTTCGTCGAGGCGCCGCCGCAGATCAGCGGGCCACCGGCGCTGCGCCCGGACCTGCTGTCGGCCGAGCTGGGCGGCAGCCGGGCCGACCTGCTCGCGGTGGACCGGCCGACCGCGCCGCAGGCCGTGGAGGTGCCGACCGGCGACGCCGTGGTGATGCCCGCCGCGCCGCGTCCCGGGCCGAGGCCGCGGGTGGACGTGGTGCGGCGGTTCTACGAGCTGCTGCCCGCCAGGCCCGCGGAGGCCCTGCGGCTGCTGGCCCCGGAGCTGCTGGGCGAGGACGCCCGCGAGTTCGTGGCGGCGTGGGACCGGGTGCAGGCGATCACCATCGAGTCGACCACGCTCCAGCCGGGCGGCGCCGTGCTCGCGGTGGTGTCGATGCAGGAGCGCACCGGCGGCTGGATGCGGGTCGAGCAGCTGTTCCGGCTGTCCGACACGACCGTCCCGCTCATCGTCGGCACCGAGGTGCTGTCGGCCCAGCGGAACTGACTCATCGTGACTTTTCGCGTTCTGGAACTAACACAGCGTTGATGTCAACTGTGTTTCTGTGCCAAACTTCCCCCGAAGGGGTTACGAACTCGGTCACGATTCGGTATCCATGATCCCGGTCAGTAGCGCAACGCACTCCCCGGGAGAGGTGTCCAGCGGTGTCGAACGACGACAAACGCCGTCGGCGGGATGGTTCGACGGCACAGCTGTCCGTCGCCGACCTGGTGGCCAGGCGCGAGACGGAGACGCAGCCGATCCCGCGGATCACCGAGGTGGAGCCGGAGACGGTGCGGTTCAAGCCGGCCGCCAACCTCTCGGGTCGCGAGCTGCACATCACCGAGCTGCTGCGCCGCGAGGGGCGCGCCGGCGAGGAGGAGCGCGGCGGCGGGCTGCCCGTGCCGAAGATCGTGGCGATGGCCGGTGGCGGTGTGGTGCTCGCCGGCGCGGTCGCGTTCACCGCGTCGAGCCTGGTGTCCTCGCCGGACGAGCGGCCGCTCGCCGAGGTGCGCTTCGACGCCCGGCAGGCCGCGCGGCCCACCAACACGCTGACCAAGGACCTCACCGCCGCGGCCAAGCAGCAGGAGGTCCAGCAGGCGCAGGCGGAGACGACGACCGACGCGCCGGAGCAGACCACCACGCAGCGCACGCCGCGCGCCACGCAGCAGCGGCAGGTCCCCCTCGCGCAGGCGCCGACGAGCACGCAGGCGCCGAGCACCACGACGAACCAGACCACCACCCCGCCGAGCACGAGCACCACGACGCCGCCGCCCAGCAGCACCAGCACCCCGCCGCCGCCCTCGTCGTCCTCCGTGCCGCCCTCCTCCAGCACCACCCCGCCCTCGACCACGCCGTCCTCGGCGGACCCGGGCACGCCGCCGCCCTCGTCCTCCGAGCAGCCCGCGCCGGGCATCGGGATCGGCCTGGACCTCGGCGGCATCCTGGAGCCGATCGGCGGCTTCGACTTCTTCGACCCGTCGAACTGATCCCCCGATCGGTCGACACGCCCGACCGGAACGAGGGATGCGCGGCACCGGGGTCGACGACACGCGGTGCCCGGGTGGGCGACACGCCGATGTCCCGAATGACGAACTCGGGGGTCCCGGGTGTTCGACACGGTGGGTCCGGGTGTTCGACTCGCGCCCACCGGGGGTCGTGGGCGGCGGAGGTTGGGCCGTTCGGCCGCAATCGTGGTGATCTTCACACGAACGGGTGCCGTTTTCCGCCGGCATCAGGTATCCCTTCCCGGTCACCCCTCGGCTCGCGTGACCTGCACAACGGTGCCCGAGCGGTAGTTCGGGCCGGGGTAGGCTCTGCGGGCGAGCGGTGGCCTAGCCTGTTCCGCGCACCGATCCGCACGACGAGGAGCCCGAGCGTGAGACCAGCTGCCCTTGCCGCGGTCACGCAGCGCCCCAGCGAGGTGGTCCGGTGAGCAACGACGGTCGTGTCATCGCCGACCGCTACCGGTTCCTGGACCGGATCGGCAGCGGTGCGATGGGCGTCGTGTGGCGCGCCCAGGACGAGCGGCTCGGCCGCATCGTGGCCATCAAGCAGCTGCTGCTCCAGCCCAGCCTGGACGAGCGCGAGCAGGACGAGGCGATCCAGCGCGCCATGCGCGAGGGCCGCATCGCCGCCAAGCTGCACCACCCGAACGCCATCGCGGTCTACGACGTGGTGGAGGAGAACGGCGCTCCGTGCCTGGTCATGGAGTACCTGCCGTCCTACAGCCTGGCCGACACGATGGCCGAGCACGGCCCGCTCGACCCGGTGGAGGTGGCGCAGATCGGCGCGCAGGCCGCCGCCGCGCTGGCCGCCGCCCACGCCGCCGGGATCGTGCACCGGGACGTCAAGCCCGGCAACGTGCTGCTCGCCGACAACGGCCTGGTCAAGATCACCGACTTCGGCATCTCGCGGGCCAGCGACGACGTCACGGTCACCAAGACCGGGCTGATCGCGGGCACGCCCGCCTACCTGGCCCCGGAGATCGCCCGCGGCCAGGACCCGACGCCCGCCTCGGACGTGTTCTCGCTCGGCTCGACGCTGTACGCGGCGGCCGAGGGCGAGCCGCCGTTCGGGCTGTCGGAGAACACGCTGGGCGTGCTGCACGCGGTCGCCGCGGGCCGGATCAACCCGCCGACGGTCGACCACCCGCTGACCGACGTGCTGCTGCGCCTGCTGAACTACGACCCCGCCGACCGGCCCACCATGGTCCAGGCCCGGGACCTGCTGAACGCGGTGGCGCAGGGCCGGAACCCGAGCCTCACCGGGATGCCGGCGTCCACCGCGACCGCCATCGCGCCGGTCGTCGGCGCGGGCGCCACGACCGTGGTGGACCCCGACCGCACCCGCGTGGTGCGGCCCGGCCCGCGCACGGTCGGCCCGCGCACGGGGGCCATGCCGCCGGTCGGGCCGCCGGCCGGGCAGAACGGCACCAGGCCGCTGGTGATCACCGCCGTGGTGCTGGGCGTGATCCTGCTGCTCGGGGTGCTGCTGGTGGCGCTGGACGTGTTCGACCGGAACCCGACGACGCCCCCCGCGGACGAGAGCACCACGTCCACGCCCGCGCCGACCACCACGACCACCCCGCCCCCGGTGACCACCACCGTGCAGACGGAGACGGTCACCGTCGAGGTGACGACCACCACGCCGGAGCCCGAGCCCACGACCACGACCGAGGCCCCGGCGCCGACCACCACCACCCCGCCCCCCACCACCACGACGAGGCCGGTGCCGACCACGACGCCGCCCACGACGACACCCCAGGTGCCGCCCACCACACAGGAGCAGTCGTGAACCTCGTAAGGTGGGCATTGAACCCGATCGGGTGACGCAACGTCTTTGTCCTAGTGGCGTCCTGCATTTCGCCGCTGAAGAGCCCTAGCAGCTACCTGGGAGCACGCCGTGACCGACGATGGCCGCCTGGTCGCCGGCCGCTACCGCCTTGGCCGGCGGATCGGCAGCGGAGCGATGGGCATCGTCTGGCAGGCGCACGACGAGCGCCTGCACCGGACCGTGGCCGTGAAGCAGCTGCTGCTCCAGCCCGGCCTGGCCGAAGCGGACACCGACGAGGCCAAGCGCCGGGCGATGAGGGAGGGCCGGATCGCGGCCCGCCTCCAGCACCCGCACGCGATCGCGGTCTACGACGTGGCGGAGGACGACGGCCAGCCCTGGCTGGTGATGGAGTACCTGCCGTCCCAGAGCCTGTCGGCGGCCCTCTCGGAGCGCGGCACGCTGCCGCCCCGGGACGTGGCCTCGATCGGCTCGCAGGTGGCCTCCGCGCTGGCCGCCGCGCACAACGCGGGCATCGTGCACCGCGACATCAAGCCCGGCAACGTGCTGCTCGGCAACGAGGGCACGGTCAAGATCACCGACTTCGGCATCTCCCGCGCCACCGGCGACGTCACCGTCACCGCGACCGGGATGCTCGCGGGCACGCCCGCCTACCTGGCGCCGGAGGTGGCCAAGGGCTACGACCCGGGCCCGCCGTCGGACGTGTTCTCGCTGGGCTCGACGCTGTACGCGGCGGTCGAGGGCGCGCCCCCGTTCGGCCTGAACGAGAACACCATCGCGCTGCTGCACCAGGTCGCGTCGGGCAAGGTGGTGCCGCCCAAGCAGGCGGGGCCGCTGACCGCGCTGCTGATGCGCCTGCTGCGCGCCGAGCCGGAGGACCGGCCGACCATGGCGGAGGCGCGCGAGGCGCTGGCCGCGGTGGCCGCGGGCCGGGCCGCGCCGGACTTCCCGGTGCCGATGCCGCAGAGCCACCCGCCGTCGTGGCAGGGCTCGCCCGTGCAGGCGCCCGCGCAGACCCGCGCGATGCCGCCGGTCGGCCAGGGCCACCAGGCCCAGAACCACCAAGGGCAGAACCACCAGGCCGCGGCGCACCACCAGGGCGGGCACAACCAGTCGGGCCACAACCAGTCCGGCCACAACCAGGGCGGGCACCACCCGGCGACGCGCGTGGCCCCGGTGCCCCCGCCGCAGCACCCGGACGCCGGCCGGAAGCGGTCCCCCGGGACGAGCGGCTCGCCCCGCACCGACGGGTCGGGTCAGCTGAGGAACAAGCGGTCGGCCGTGCTGACGGCGCTGGCGATCGCGGGCGCGGCCGTGGTGGGCATCGTGCTGGCCAGCGTGTTCTCCGACAACTCGCCGAACGACGACGCCACGTCGCCCACGTCCTCCAGCACGGCGCAGGCCGCCGGCGGCGAGCCGTCGACCTCGCAGACGAAGAAGTCGGCCGGCCCGCCCGCCACGTACACCTCCACGCCGACGCGCCAGCAGCAGGAACAGGCCCTCCGCGACTACTACGCGCTGGTGCCGGACAACCTGGAGGACAGCTGGGCGCGGCTGGCGCCGACCATGCAGAACGTCCAGGGCGGCTTCGAGAGCTACCGGAACTGGTGGGACCGCGTCGAGTCGGTCGAGCTGGACGAGGTCGAGTACAACGAGGACTTCGCCTACGTGATCGAGGTCACCTTCCGCATGAAGGACGGCACGACCAGCGAGGAGAAGAAGCTGATCGTGCTCCAGTGGGCCCAGCAGAGCCTGTTCATCTCCAACGAGCAGAACCTGGGCACGCCGTAGGCGCTCAGCGGTTCGCGGCGTCCCGCAGCGCGGCCAGCAGGCCGGCCGCCGCGGGCGCGCCCGCCGAGTCCTCGCGGACCGCGGCGCCGATGGTCCTGGTCGGCTCGGGGTGGCGCAGCCTGCGCACGACCACGCCGGCGTGCACGACGTCCAGGCTGAGCCTGGGCACGATGGTGACGCCGAGCCCGGCGGCGACGAACCCCTGCGCGGTCGGGTAGTCGTCGGCCTCGACCACGGCGTTCGGCGCGAACCCGGCGGCCGCGCAGGCGTCGAGCACGACGTCCCGGCACGCGCCGGGCGCGACCACCGCGTCCACCCACGGCTGCCCGGCCAGGTCGGCCAGGTCCAGCACGCGCTTGCGGGCCAACTCGTGGCCGCGCTGCAGCACCGCCACGTACGGGTCGTCGAGCAGGTGCACGACGCGCACCCCGCGCGGCGGCTCGGCGTTCCGGCGGCGGACCACGATGGCCACGTCCGCGCGGCCCGCCTGGAGCTCCGCCACCGGGTCGTCGGGCCCGGTGAGCTTGAGGTCGAGCCGCACGTCGGCGTGGTGCCGGCGGAACGCGGCCACGGCGGGCGGCACGAGCGCCGCGCCGGCGGTGGCGAAGTAGCGCACCCGCAGCCGCCCGGTGCGGCCCGCCCGCAGGTCGGCCAGCGCCGCCTCGGCCTCGGCCAGCCGGTCGGTGACGCGGGCGGCGTGCTCGGTGAGCAGCCGGCCCGCGGGCGTGGGCCGGACGCCCCGCCCGACGCGGTCGAGCAGCGGCAGGCCCGCCTGCTTCTCCAGGGCCGCGACCTGCTGGCTGACCGCCGAGGGCGTGTACCCGAGGTTCACCGCCGCGGCGGTGATGGAGCCGGTGGTCACCACGGCCCGGAGCACCTGCATCCGTCGCACGTCCAACATGGACGGACCTTACAGCTGTGCTTAACGGTCGTGCAGTTCTATTCACTTGTCCTGATGCTTCGCGAGGCGAAGGGTGTGGACGTGAACAGTTCCGGCACGCTGGTCAGGATGGGTGCGCTCGCCCTCCTGTGGGGTTCGAGCTTCCTGTGGATCAAGATCGCGCTCACCGGGCTCTCCCCCGTGCAGATCGCCTTCGCGCGCAGCCTCCTGGGCGCGCTGGTGCTCCTGGTGGTGCTGCGGGTGAGCGGGCAGCGGCTGCCGCCCGACCGCCGCTCCCGGCTCCACCTGCTGGTCGCCGCGGTGTTCGGCAGCGCCGTGCCGTTCGCCCTGTTCGCGGTGGGCGAGCAGACCGTGGACTCCGGCGTGGCCGGGGTGCTCAACGCCACCACGCCGCTGTGGGCGCTGGGCCTGGGCCTGGCGCTGGGCACCGAGCGGCAGCGGAACCCGGCCCGGCTGGTCGGCCTGGCGCTCGGCTTCGTCGGCGTGCTGCTGATCTTCGCGCCGTGGGAGCGCGCCGGGCTGGCGAGTTGGGGGGCGCTGGCGTGCCTGCTCGCCGCCGCGTCCTACGCGGTCTGCTACGCCTACATCGGCCGCACGATCTCCGGGCGCGGCCTGACCCCCGTCCAGATCTCCTCCACGCAGCTGATCGGCGCGGCGGGCCTGACCGGGCTGGCGGTGCCGGTGGGCGGCCTCCAGCCGGTGCACGCGTCCTGGGCCCCGCTCGCGGCCGTGGCGGTCCTGGGCGTGTTCGGGACGGGCGTCGCGTTCGTGCTGAACTACCGGATCATCGAGGACGAGGGCGCGACCAACGCCACGACCGTGGGCTACCTGCTGCCCGTGGTCTCCGTCCTGCTCGGCGCGGTGTTCCTGGACGAGGCGATCGGCACGCGGGTGGTGATCGGCATGGCGGTGGTGCTCGTGGGGGTCGCGCTGACCCGGCGGCGGCCCGCCCCGGCGGCCGTGACGGCGGCCGTGCCGGTGACCCCGGTCACCCTGACTACGCTCAAGTGACCTGCGGTAACAATGGGTTACTCGTCGGTACAGTCCAGTTGAGACATGCCTCCTGGGCAAATGGGTGGTATTGCGACGCAGGTCTCCCCCGATCGCGTGGTGTTCAGGCGAACCGCGTCCTGGAACGCCCCTTCGGACGTCTCCTCAGATGAAAGGACTCGACCCAGGAGGGAACCCCAGAGCCATGAGCACCGAGAGCATCACCACCACGACGACGTTCCACCTCCTCGTCCCGGGCATCGCCCCGGCACCGGTGGAGGCCGAGCTGCACTACGAACCGGAGGACCCGTACGCGGTCGCCGTCCTGTTCCACACCGGACAGGGCAAGGTGGAGTGGATCTTCGCCCGCGACCTGCTGGCCGACGGCCTGCTGACCCCCTCCGGCGAGGGCGACATCCTCATCCGCCCGGCCGCCGACGACCCGGAGCGGGTGCTGCTGGAGCTGAACGCGCCCACGGGCTTCGCCATCCTGTCCGCCGAGGCCGAGCACATCGCCGAGTTCCTGGACCTGACCTACGACGTGGTCCAGCCCGGCGAGGAGGACCTGTGGATCGACTTCGACCGCGAACTGGCCAAGCTCGTCTCGACCAACTGACGGCGGCGCCCGCCCGTCCGTCGCCTACCCTCTGACCCGTGACGGAGGCCGGGGGGATGGTCGGCGGTCGGTACGCGCTGGTCGAGCGGATCGGCAGCGGCGCCATGGGCGTCGTCTGGCGGGCCCGGGACGAGCTCCTGGACCGCGAGGTCGCGGTGAAGCAGCTGCGCCTGCCCGACCTGACGCCCGAGGAGGCCGGCACGGCCAGGGCGCGGGCCATGCGCGAGGCGCGCAACGCCGCCCGGCTGCACCACCCCGGGGCGATCTCGGTCTTCGACGTGGTGGTCGAGGACGACCGGCCCTGGCTGGTCATGGAGCACCTGCCCTCGCGGAGCCTGGCCGCCCTGCTGGCGGAACGGGGCCGGCTGGACCCGGACGAGGCGGCCCTGATCGGCTGCCACCTCGCCGCCGCGCTCACCGCGGCCCACGCGGCGGGCATCGTGCACCGGGACGTGAAACCGTCGAACGTGCTCATCGGCCACGACGGCACGGTGAAGCTCACCGACTTCGGCATCTCGCGCGCCGCGGGGGACGGCACGCTCACCGACAGCGGCATGATCACCGGCACCCCGGCGTACCTCGCGCCCGAGGTCGCGCGCGGCGAGCAGCCGAGCAGCGCCTCCGACGTGTTCTCCCTCGGCGCGACCCTGTACGCGGCGACCGAGGGCCGGTCGCCGTACGGGAGCTCCGACAACAGCTTCGGCCTGCTGTACCGGGCCGCCGCGGGCAGGGTCGAGCCGCCCGCGCGGGCGGGCGCGCTGACCGACCTGCTGACCAGGATGCTCGACACCGACCCGGAGCGCCGCCCGACCGCGGAGGGGGCCGTGGGGCTGCTCGCCGAGCTCCCGGCGGGGGCACCGGAGGAGCCGGAGCGGACCGAGGAGCCGGCGGCGCGCGCGGAGGAGGGGCCCGTCGAGCCGGCGGGCGCGGTGGAGCGCCCGCGCCGGCGCCGGTGGCTCGCCCCGCTGGTCGCGGCGATCGTGCTGGTGGCGGGCGCGGCGTCGGTCGCGGCCATGTCGATGCTGCCCGACGGGACCGGCGGCCGGGCCGGCGAGCACGCGCAGCCCGCCTCCCTGCCGCGGGTCGCCGTGGAGGACGCGGTGGCGCTCGTCCAGGGGCACTACGACCTGCTGCCCGAGGACCCCGGGGTCGCCTACGACAACCTCACCCCGTCCTACAGCCAGTCGCCGGAGGAGTACCGGGCGTTCTGGGGCCGGTACGACGACGTGCGGGCGGAGCTGGTGGAGGTCCGGGAGGAGGCCGCGCGGGTCTGGGTGCACGTCGCGGTGACGTTCGTGCGCGGCGGGGTGGAGAGCACCGGGACCTACCTGCTGCGGGTCGAGCACTACGAGGGGCGGCCGAGGATCGTGGCGGCCGAGGAGCTGCCCGGCCCGACCGTTCCCCCGATCGGCTGACCTCCTCAGACGAGCCGGCGGTCCGACGCCCAGCGGGACAGCTCGTACCGGTTGGACAGCTGCGTCTTGCGCAGCACGCTCGACACGTGCGTCTCGACCGTCTTCACCGAGATGAACAGCTCGGACGCGATCTCCTTGTACGCGTAGCCGCGGGCCAGCAGCCGCAGCACGTCCCGCTCGCGCGGTGTCAGCAGGTCCAGCTCGGGGTCGCTGATCGGGGCCGCGCCGGGCCGGTCGGCGAACGCGTCCAGCACGAACCCGGCCAGGCGCGGGCTGAACACCGCGTCGCCCTCCGCGACCCGCACGACCGCCTTCACCAGCTCCTGGCTGGAGATGGTCTTGGTCACGTAGCCGCGGGCGCCCGCGCGGATGACCGCGATGACGTCCTCGGCCGCGTCCGACACCGACAGCGCCAGGAACACCACCTCGGGCAGCGACGTGCGGACCTGCCGCAGCACCTCCGCGCCGCCGCCGTCGGGCATGTGCACGTCCAGCAGCACCACGTCCGGGCGGTGGTGGGCGATGCCCACGACGGCCTCGCCGACCGAGCCCGCCTCGCCGACCACCTCGATCTCGTCGGTGATCGAGTCCAGCTCGGCCCGCACCCCCGCGCGGAACAGCGCGTGGTCGTCCACCAGGAACACCCGTACGGCCACGGTCAGGCCCCCGTCCTCACTTGTCCGCTGTCTTCCTCGGCATCATCAGCTGCACCTCCGTGCCCTCACCCGGTGCGGTGCGGACGCGGACCTCGCCGCCGTGCCGGTCCATCCTCCCCCGGATCGAGTCCGCGAGGCCATGCCGGTCCTCCGGGACGGTGTCCGGGTCGAAGCCCTTGCCCCGGTCGCGCACGAACACCGTCACCCGTTCGGGCTCGACCTCGCCGTAGACGCTGATCTCCGCGACGCCCGCGTGCTTGGCCGCGTTGACCACCGCCTCGCGGGCCGCCTGCACCAGCGCGTGCAGGTTGGGGTCCAGCTCGCAGTCGCCCACCACCACCTGCTGCACCACCAGCGCGAACGCGTCCTCCACCTCGCCGGACGCCTTGGCGATCGCGACGGACAGGGTGGTGGGCAGGTCGTTCTCCTCCACGACCCGCCCGTACAGCCACTCGCGCAGCTGCCGCTCCTGGCCCCGCGCCAGCCGCTTGACCTCGCGCGGCCGCTCGGCCTGCTTCTGGATCAGCGCAAGCGTTTGCAGCACCGAGTCGTGCAGGTGGGCGGCGATCTCGGCGCGCTCCTCCGTGCGGATGCGGGCCCGCCGCTCCTCCCCCAGGTCGTTGATCAGCCTCACCCACAGCGGCACGGTGAGCACCGCCACGCCACCGAGCGTGGCCACCACCGCCAGCAGCGCGAACCGCAGCTGGTCGATGCCGTAGCTGTTGACCAGCAGCACGCCGATGCCGATGGCGACCAGCGCGACGCCCGCCAGCACCCGCACCGCGGTGGTGCGCCCGGTGCCGAGGAACCCGGACCTGGCGCCGTCCCGCCAGCGGCGGCGCTGCGCCTCGTCCGCCTCCCGCCACACCACGGCCGCGCCCACCAGGGCCACCGCGAGCGGTCCGGCGATCCAGCCGTTCACCGGGCCGGAGAACAGGCCGGTGAGCACGGCCGCGGCGATGCCCAGGGCGACCAGGCCCAGCGCCTGCTGCCGCTCCCGGGGGTTCGAGGGCCCCTCCGGGCCGCCGGCGGTGTGCTGGGGCACGAACAGCCACAGCAGGCCGTAGGCGATCACGCCGACGCCGTTGAGCGCGGTCAGGGCGGCGAACACCGCCCGCACCCAGAACACCTCGACGCCGAGGTGGTCCGCGACCCCGCCCGCCACGCCCGCGACCACCCGGCCGGTCCGCCTGCGGCGCACCGGCTCGACGGTCTTGACGGCCTTCGTCTCCACGCTCACCCCCACAGGGTCACACGCCCCCGAGGGCCGGTCATCAGGGTTCCACCCCATGTCGGGTTCAGGGTGGGTCCCGGATGTGCGCGGGCCCCCGGCTCCAGCAAGCTCGTCACCGTGAGCGGGAACATCAACGCGGCCAACGTCGAGGAGACGTTGAAGGACTTCTGGGCCAGCAGGCCCAGGCGGCCCCACGACGGTCGCAAGATCGCCGGGGTGGCCGCCGGTATCGCGCGGCGGTACCAGGTGGACCCGGTGATCGTGCGGGTCGCGTTCGTGGCCATGGCGCTGTGCAACGGCGCCGGGGTGCTCGTCTACCTGCTGGGCTGGCTGTGGCTGGCGCAGGCCGACGACGAGGTGTCGCCCGCGGAGGCGCTGCTCGGCCGGGGCCGCAGCGCCACGCCGACGCCGCTGACCGTGCTGCTGGGCCTGGCCGTGGTGCCGGCGACCGGCGTGTTCGTCGACGGCGGGTTCACCATGGTCGGCGGGGTGCTGCTGTCCGTGGGCGGGATCTACCTGCTGCACCGCGGTCGCGGGCAGTTCAACCGGCCGGAGGCGGTCCCGGCGCCCGCCCCGGCCTTCGACGGGGTGGGGGTGGGCCCGGTGACAGCGAGCACGGGTGGGGTGGACCCGGTCGGCGGGCCGGCGCTCCAGGAGCAGCGGGACGGGCGGGCGACACCGCCCGCGTGGGACCCGCTGGGCGCGGCGCCGTTCGCGTGGGACCTGCCGGAGCCCGCGGCGGACGTCGAGCAGGCGCCCGCGGCGCACCGGCCGGCGCGGCGGCGGTCGCGGGTGGGGACGGTGACGTTCGCGCTGGCGCTGATCGTGCTGGCCACCGCGGCGGCGGTGTCGCGGGAGTGGTCGTGGTTCGACGAGGTGCACACCCTCGGCCTGGTGGTGGCCGTGCTGGGCGCGGGCCTGGTGTTCGGCGCGCTGCGCGGCGGCGGGGGGCGCGGCCTGATCTGGCTGGTCGTGCCGCTGTCGGTGATCGGCGTGGCCGCGACCGCGGCCGACTTCGACGGCATCCGGTCGGACCGGGTCGGCAGCACCCGGGACGCCCCGGCGTCGATCGAGCAGGTGGAGGGCCGGTACGACTCGGGGGTCGGCGAGGTCGACCTGGACCTGACCCGGCTGCCGGGTACCGGCACGGTGCGCACGGAGGTCGAGGTCGGCCTGGGCAGCGCCCGGGTGCGGGTGCCGCAGGGCGCGGACGTGAGCGTGACGTGCCGGGCCGGCCTCGGGAGCGTGCGGTGCCTGGGGCGGGAGTCGGACGGCAAGGACGCGGTCCAGCGGATCGACGACGACGGCCCGGACGGGCCCGGCGGGCTGAGGGTCGAGCTGGACGTGCGCAGCGACGTGGGAGAGGTGGAGGTGAGCCGTGGCTGACCAGGAGCACCGGTGCGTGGAGAAGCGGGGCGTGGACGTGGTCGGCCTGGTGTTCGGGGTCGCGGCCCTGGTCGCCGCCGCCTACGTGTTGTCGGACGGGGCGGCGTGGCCGGAGTTCCTCGACCTGAGGTGGGCGCTGGCCGGGGGGGCGATGGTGATCGGGATCGGGTTGCTGGCGGGGTCGGTGCGCCGGCGGGGGTAGCCCGGCCCGGGTGACGCACGGGGGTGCGGGAGGTGAAGGGCCCGTCCTGGTGGACGGGCCCTTCACCGTGCGCTCACTCCCACTCGATGGTGCCCGGCGGCTTGCTGGTCACGTCCAGCACGACCCGGTTGACCTCGTTCACCTCGTTGGTGATGCGGGTGGAGATGCGCTCCAGCACCTCGTAGGGCAGGCGGGTCCAGTCGGCGGTCATGGCGTCCTCGCTGGACACCGGCCGCAGCACCACCGGGTGACCGTAGGTGCGGCCGTCGCCCTGGACGCCGACGCTGCGCACGTCCGCGAGCAGGACCACCGGGCACTGCCAGATCTGCCGGTCCAGGCCCGCGGTGGTCAGCTCCTCGCGGGCGATCGCGTCCGCCCTGCGGAGGATGTCCAGGCGCTCCTGGGTGACCTCGCCGATGATCCGGATGCCCAGGCCGGGCCCCGGGAACGGCTGGCGCTGGACGATGGTCTCGGGCAGGCCCAGCTCCGCGCCGACCCGGCGCACCTCGTCCTTGAACAGCGCGCGCAGCGGCTCCACCAGGGTGAACTGGAGGTCGTCCGGCAGGCCGCCCACGTTGTGGTGGCTCTTGATGTTCGCCGCGCCCGAGCCGCCGCCGGACTCGACCACGTCCGGGTACAGCGTGCCCTGCACGAGGAACCCGTAGTCGCCCTCGGCCTTGAGGTCGCGCTCGGCCTGCTCGAAGACCCGGATGAACTCGCGGCCGATGATCTTGCGCTTCTGCTCGGGGTCGGTGACGCCCCGCAACGCGTCCAGGAAGCGCTCGCGGGCGTCCACGGTGACCAGGTTGACGCCGGTCGCGGCCACGAAATCGCGCTCGACCTGGGCCCGCTCGCCCGCGCGCAGCAGGCCGTGGTCGACGAAGACGCAGGTCAGGCGGTCACCGATGGCGCGCTGCACGAGGGCCGCCGCGACCGCGGAGTCCACGCCGCCGGACAGGCCGCAGATGGCCTTGCCGTCGCCGACCTGCTCCCGGATGCGGGCCACCTGCTCGTCCACGATCGAGGACGTCGTCCACCGGGGGCGGATGCCCGCGATGTCGTGCAGGAACCGGCGCAGGACCTCCTGGCCGTGGGGCGAATGACCCACTTCCGGGTGATATTGGACGCCGGCGAACCGGCGCTCCCGGTCCTCGAAGGCGGCCACGGGCGCGCCCTCGCTGGTCGCGGTGACGGTGAAGCCCTCGGGCGCCTTGGTCACGCAGTCGCCGTGGCTCATCCACACCGGGTGCTTGGCGGGCAGCTCGTCGTGCAGCAGGCCGCCCGGGTGCTCGACGCCCAGCTCCGTGCGGCCGTACTCACGGGTGCCCGTGTGCTCCACCGTGCCGCCGAGGGCCCCGGCCATGGCCTGGAAGCCGTAGCAGATGCCGAACACCGGCACGCCCGCGTCGAACAGCTCCGGGTCGACCTGCGGCGCGCCCGGCTCGTAGACGCTGGACGGCCCGCCGGACAGCACGATGGCCACCGGGTCGCGCTCCACCAGCTCGGACACCGGGGTGGTGTGCGGCACGACTTCCGAGTAGACCTGCGCCTCCCGGACGCGCCGGGCGATCAGCTGCGCGTACTGCGCGCCGAAGTCGACTACCAGCACAGGGCGGTTGCTGCTCTCGACCACTGGGGGAAAACCTCTCGTCCGGCGGGTCCGCGCAGGTGAAGGATGTCATGCGGGGAAGGGGAACTGCTCACCGGTGGCGGGCTGGACGAGGTCGTGCGGATCGGCGCCGCGGTGCGGCGGCCGACCGGCCCGTGGACGCCCGACGTGCACCGCCTGCCGGAACACCTCGCGCCGCTGGGGATCTCGCCCGTGCCGCACGGCGTGGACGAGCGCGGCCGGGAGGTGCTGTCCTACCTGGAGGGTGAGGTGGCCCACCCGCCGCTGCCCGCGGCGCGGCGCTCGGACCGGGTGCCGGTCGAGGTGGCGCGGCCGGCCCGCCGGCCGCACGACGCGAGCGCGGGCCTGGCGCACCTGCGGGAGGGCCGGCGGTTCCCGCCGGTCGAGGTGATCTGCCACAACGACCTGGCGCCGTACAACGTCGTGTTCCGCCGGGGATCACACGTTGGTGTGATCCACCGGCAGCGGGCGGAGGGGCACGACACCCACTACCTCGGCCACGCGGCGTACGTACGGGCGCACTTCCAAGATCAATAGCGCCGAGCACGCCGTACGGGCATACGGTGATCCCCATGGACGCGACCACCCCCGAGCCACGGCCCTGCTGGATCGCCGGACACGCCGAGCAGGGCGTGCAGGCCATCACCGTGCACCACCCGTTCGACGGCACGGAGGTCGCCTCCGTCGCGGTGCCGGGACCGGAGCAGGTGGAACGCGCGGTCGCCGCCGCGGCGGCCGTGGCCAAGGAGTTCCGGCGCACGCCCGCGCACGTGCGGGCCAAGGCGCTGCTCCAGGTCTCGCAGGCGCTCGCCGAGCGGGCCGAGGAGATCGCCGAGATCATCACCGCCGAGAACGGCAAGCCGCTGAAGTGGGCCGGCGTCGAGGTGCAGCGAGCGGTGAACACGTTCCGGTTCGCCGCCGAGGAGGCGCGCCGGTTCACCGGCGACCTCCAGCGGCTCGACACCGACGCCACCGGCGAGGGCAGGCTCGCGGTGGTGCGGCGGGTCTCGCGCGGGCCGGTGCTGGCCGTGGCCCCGTTCAACTTCCCGCTGAACCTGGTGGCGCACAAGGTGGCCCCCGCGCTGGCGGTGGGCGCGCCGGTGATCGTCAAGCCCGCCTCGACGACGCCGCTGTCCGCGTTGATGCTGGGCGAGCTGCTGGCCGAGACGGACCTGCCCGAGGGCGCGTTCTCGGTGCTGCCGGTGCGCGGCGGCGACATGAAGGCGCTGGTCACCGACGAGCGGCTGCCGGTCATCTCGTTCACCGGGTCGACCTCGGTCGGGTGGTCGCTGATGGACGGCGCGCCGCGCAAGCACGTCGTCATGGAGCTGGGGTCCAACTCGGCGGCGATCGTGTGCCCGGACTGGCCGGACCTGGACCTGGCCGCCTCGCGCATCGCCACGTTCGGCAACTACCAGGCCGGGCAGTCGTGCATCGCGGTGCAGCGGGTGCTGGTGCACCGGGACGTCGCCGAGGAGTTCGTGCCGAAGCTGGTCGCGGCGGTGCGGTCGCTGCGGACCGGCGACCCGCACGACCCGGAGGTCGAGGTCGGGCCGCTGATCGACGAGGACAACGCGCGGCGGGTCGAGGAGTGGGTGGCCGAGGCCGTGGCCGGCGGTGCGGTGCTGCACGTGGGCGGCGGCCGGTCGGGGACGACGGTGGAGCCGACCGTGGTGCAGGACGTGCCGCCCTCGGCGCGGCTGTGGCACCAGGAGGTGTTCGGGCCGGTGCTCGCGGTGTCCGTGGTCGACTCCGTGGCCGAGGCGTTCGAGCGGGCCAACGCCACCGACTACGGGTTGCAGGCCGGCGTGTTCACCCGGGACGTGGCGGTGGCCTTCGAGGCGGCGGCCGAGCTGGAGGTGGGCGGCGTGATCATCGGCGACGTGCCCTCGTACCGGGCCGACCAGATGCCCTACGGCGGGGTGAAGGGCTCGGGCACCGGGCGCGAGGGCGTGCGGTCGGCCATGGAGGACTTCACCGAGGAGCGCACCCTGGTGCTCACCGGCATCAGCCTCTGAGCCGGCTCCGGGGCGGCCTCAGGACGACCTCACCTCCACGATCGGCAGCCGCAGCGCGCCGGGGGCGTGGGCGGGCACGGCGGGGTTCCCCGGCGCCACGGGCGCGAGGCGCAGGTACCCCGCCGCCTGGTCGGGCCGCCGGTCCGGCTCGCCCCTGTTCGGCCACAGCGCGAACGCCCGCTCGGCCTGCGCGGTGATGGTCAGCGACGGGTTCACGCCCAGGTTCGCCGAGATCGCCGCGCCGTCGACGACCGACAGGGTCGGGTAGTGGTGGACCCGGTGGTAGGCGTCGATGACGCCGGAGGCCGGGTCCGAGCCGATCGGGCAGCCGCCGATGAAGTGGGCGGTGAGCGGGATGTTGAACAGCTCGCCCCAGGTGCCGCCCGGGATGCCGCCGATGCGCTCGGCCGCCAGCAGGTTCGCCCGGTGACCGGCCGGGATGAACGCCGGGTTGGGCTCGCCGTGGCCCTGCTTCGAGGACAGCCCGCGCCCGAACAGGCCCTTCTTCAGGTAGGTGGTGATGGAGTTGTCCAGGCTCTGCATCACCAGCAGGATCACCGTCCGCTCGCTCCAGCGGTGCACCGACAGCAGCCGGGCCAGGCGGACCGGGTGCCGGACCGCCTGGGCGAGGAACTGGAGCACGCGGGGCGTCGACTTCGCGCCGTCGGTGGCCAGGGTCTGGAGCAGGCCCATGACGTTGCTGCCCTTGCCGTAGCGGACGGGCTCGATGTGCGTCTGCTCGTCCGGGTGGATCGACGAGGTGATGGCCACGCCCTGGCTGAAGTTGCGCTCCTCGTCCACGGTGAGGCGGCCCGCGCCGATGATCGCCTCGGAGTTCGTCCTGGTCAGCTCGCCCAGCCTGGGCGAGAGGCGCGGCAGGGCGCCGGTCGCCCGCATCCGGTGCAGCAGCTGCTGGGTGCCCCAGGTGCCGGCGGCGAGCACGACCTGGTCCGCGGTGATGGTGCGGCGACCGCGGCGCGGCCTGCCGCCGGTGCGGCGGGTGCCGATCGCCCAGGTGCCGTCGGGGGCCTGGCGCAGGTCGGTGACCGTGGTCAGCGGCAGCACCTCGGCGCCGTTGCGCTCGGCCAGGTACAGGTAGTTCTTGACCAGGGTGTTCTTCGCGCCGACGCGGCAGCCGGACATGCACGCGCCGCACTCCGTGCAGCCGGTGCGGGTGGGGCCGGCGCCGCCGAAGTACGGGTCCTCGGCCGGTTCGCCGGGCTCGCCGAAGAACACGCCCACGGGGGTCGGGCGGTAGCTGTCGGCCACGCCCATGTCCTCCGCGACCTGCCGCATGACCCGGTCGCTGGGGGTGGTGGTGGGGTTCTGCACCACGCCCAGCATCCGGCTCGCCTGGTCGTAGAACGGGGCGAGCTCGGCCTCCCAGTCGGTGATGTGCGCCCACTGGCGGTCGGTGTAGAACGGCCTGAGCGGCCGGTACAGGGTGTTGGCGTACACCAGCGACCCGCCGCCGACGCCGGAGCCCGCGAGCACCATGACGTTGCGCAGCGCGTGGATGCGCTGGATGCCGTAGCAGCCCAGGAGGGGCGCCCACAGGTAGCGGCGCAGGTTCCACGACGTCCTGGCGAACTCGCCGTCGGCGAACCGGCGGCCCGCCTCGACGACGGCCACCCGGTAGCCCTTCTCGGTGAGCCGGAGCGCGGCCACGCTGCCGCCGAACCCCGAGCCCACCACGACGACGTCGTAGTCGGTGTTGTTACCGGCGAGTTCACCCATGGTTGCGAGATTAGGGGTTACCTCGGGTAACAGCTAGTTCTTCATCGGTTCAGCCCGACGACACCGGCACCGGGGGGCGGCTCCGTGGCGGTGCGCCCCCGGTCGTCGCCGATGTCCGCGTGGTCGAGGAGGCTGGCGACGGGCATCCTGGTGCACGACCCACCGGCCGAGGAAGGCGAGCGGACCGTGCAGATCGGGTTCGGCAGGGCGCGGTACCCCCGGTGAGGCCCGGTCGAGGGCTCGCCGCGGCCGCCGCGCTGGTCGCGGCCGCGTCCTCGCCGGCCGGCGCGCCCGCCCCCGACGACGGGTCCTACGCCTACGCGACCGCCGACGAGGTGGTGGTCATGCGGGGCGAACGGGTCGTCACCCGGTGGCGGGAGGAGCGGGCGGCGCGGGTGGGCCCCGTGGTGTGGACCGACGACGGGCGGCACGCGGCGTTCCTGACCTCGACGGGCGCGCCGGACACCTCCGGGGCGATCCGCCGGCTGGTCACCGTGGACGCCCGGTCGGGTGACACCCGCTCCGCGCGGTGCGACGGGTGCGCGGGCGTCGCGGCCCCCGGCGGCGGCACGCTGCTGGTCGGCACGCTGCTGGTCGGCACCGGCACCGACGGCCCGTTCACCGGGCTCCTCGCGCTCGACCCGGGCAGGGGTGGCGAGCCGGCGGAGGTCCCCGTGCGGCTGCCCCCGCTCGACCGGGTGGAGCTGTTCTCCGGCACGGGCGGCGAGGTGCTGCTCGGCGGGGTGGGGCCGACCGGCGCGGAGAGCTGGTTCCGCGTGCGGGCCGACGGGTCGACCACGCCGGTCGGCTCGGTCGCGGCCACCCGGCGCGACCGCTCCGGGCAGCCCTACCTGCGTGGCCGGGGCCAGGTCGCGGCCGCCGTCGACGGGGCGGGCAACACCGCCTACGCGGTCGCCGGGTCCTTCCGGGGCCGCGACGACCGGTGCGAGAGCGCCGCCGAGGTGTTCGCGGCCCTGCCCGCCGCCGGGTCGACCGTGCCCACGGACCTCAGCGCCGCCACCCCGGCCGACACCCGGACCACCACCACCGACGTCCTGTCGCTGTGGTGGGACCCGGCGCACCGCCTGCGGGCCGCCGTGCTCGCCGGGGTGTGCGACGGGACCTCCGCCCTCGCCCCCACCACCGGCGAGTGGCTGCTGGAGCGCAACAGGTGGGTCCAGGTGTCGAGCGAGCCGACGCTCGGCTCGCTCCACCTGCGCAGCGGCTCGAAGCTGGTCACGCGCCTGCCCGGGGCGCCGCGCGACGGCGCGTCCCTGGTCCTCGAACGCGGCGGGCGCCGCACCGCGGTCGCCTCGGGCGTGCGGTCGATCACCGCGCCCGGGTTCCGGCCGCCCGGCTCCGACGAGGTCCTGGCCCACCTGTGCGACCCGGCGGACCCGGTGTGCCTGTCCCGCACGGGCGGCGCCTACGAACTCGCCTCGACCAGCGGCGACCTCGACGGCGACGGGGCGGCGGACCGACTCGCGGCCGTCCAGTCCTGGGCCGGCGGCACGGCCTCGGCCCGGCTGGAGGTCGCGTTCGCGGACGGGCGGGAGGAGCACCTCGACCTGCCCGCGACCGTCGACCTGGGCGTGCCCCGCTGGATCGGCGCCACCGACCTCACCGGCGACGGCCGGGCCGAGGTGCTGGTCCCGACCGGCACGGGCGCGCACTCCGTGGTGATCGGCGCGTTCGAGCGCGTGGACGGCCGGCTCGCCCGCGTCGGCGGCGACCTGGCCGAACTGGTGGTGGGCGGCTCGGCCCACGAGGCGACCGGCGTCGAGTGCCTGGTGGACGGCGACCGCGCGCTGGTGCGCACGAGCACCGTCACGGCGGGGGCGACCACCCCGGCCGCCGGCCCGGCCGAGTACGTGCTGACCGAGGTCACCTACGCCGCCGACCCCGCGTCCGGGCGGCTCGTCCGGATCGCCGAGGACCGGACCACCTCCGCCGCGGACGGGGACGGGGCGATGCCGGCGCGGCTCGCCGGGGTGGTGGGCGTCCACTGCCCCGGCGTGCCCGACGTCTTCTGACCCGCGCGGCTAGCCGCGGATGGTCAGGCCGACCTTCTGGAACTCCTTGAGGTCTGAGTAACCGGTCTTCGCCATCGCCCGCCGCAGCGAGCCGAACAGGTTCGTCACGCCCCGCGGGTCCACCGACGGGCCGAACAGCAGGCTCCGCAGGTCGACCACCTGCTCCACGCCGCTGGACACGTGGCTGCGCGGCACCGACGGGTGGGCCGAGGCCGCGGTCCAGTACAGGCCCTGGGCCGGCGCCTCCGCCGCGGCCGCCAGCGGCTCGCCCAGCATCACCGCGTCCGCGCCGCAGGCGATCGACTTGGCCACGTCACCGCTGGTCAGCGCGCCGCCGTCGGCGATCACGTGCACGTACCGGCCACCGGTCTCGTCCAGGTAGTCCCGGCGGGCCGCGGCGGCGTCCGCGATGGCGGTGGCCATCGGCACGCCGATGCCGAGGACGGCGTCCGTGGTCGTGACGCCCGGCGTGTAGCCGTAGCCCACGACCACACCCGCCGCGCCCGTGCGCATCAGGTGCATCGCCGTCCGGTAGTCCCCGACACCGCCCGCGATGACCGGGATGTCCAGGTCCGCGATGAACGACTTCAGGTTCAGCGGCTCGCCGTCGCGCGAGACGTGCTCGGCGGAGATGATCGTGCCCTGCACGACCAGGATCTCCACGCCCGCGGTCAGCAGGTCGGGGGTCAGCTCGGCGGCCCGCTGCGGGCTCACCCGCACGGCCACCGTCACGCCCGACTCGCGGACCTGCTTGATCGCCTCCGAGATGAGGTCCATCCGGACCGGCGCGGAGTGCAGCTCCTGGAGCACCCGCACCGGCGCGGCCGGGTCGTCGGTGTCCTCCACCGCCCGCACCAGGCGGAACAGGGCCTCCTCCACGTCGCCGTGCCGGGCCCACAGGCCCTCCGCGTTGAGGACGCCGAGGCCGCCCAGCTCGCCGATCGCGACCGCCGTGCCCGGCGACACGATCGCATCGGTCGGGTGGGTGATCAGCGGGATCTCGAACCGGTAGGCGTCGATCTGCCACGCCGTCGAGACGTCCTTCGAGGACCGCGTCCGGCGGGACGGGATGATCTCGACGTCGTCCAGCTCGTAGGCCCGCCTCGCGGTCCGGCCCATACCGATCTCGACCAGATCGCGCACCTTAAGTCGTCCTTCCGCAGTGCCTGCTCAAACCAGTGGACCTTAGCTCACCGACTGGAGCTCACCGACTGGTGTAGTTCGGCGCTTCCACGGTCATCGTGATGTCGTGCGGGTGGCTCTCCTTCAGGCCGGCCGCGGTGATCCGCACCAGCTGCTTGTCCTGGAGCTCCGCGACGGTCTTCGAGCCGGTGTAGCCCATGGCCATCCGCAGGCCGCCGACCAGCTGGTAGGCCACCTGCTGGAGCGGGCCGCGGAACGGCGTGCGGCCCTCGATGCCCTCGGGCACCAGCTTGTCCTCGGACAGCACGTCGTCCTGGAAGTAGCGGTCCCGGGAGTAGGACTTGCTGTTGTCGCCGCGCCCGCGCAGCGCCGCCAGCGAGCCCATGCCCCGGTAGGTCTTGAACTGCTTGCCGTTGACCAGGACCACCTCGCCGGGCGCCTCGGCGGTGCCCGCGAGCAGGCTGCCCAGCATGACCACGCTCGCGCCGGCCGCGATGGCCTTGGCGATGTCGCCCGAGTACTGGATGCCGCCGTCGCCGATCACCGGCACGCCGGCCGGGGCGCACGCCAGGTTCGCCTCGTAGATCGCGCTGATCTGCGGCACGCCCACGCCCGCGACCACGCGGGTGGTGCAGATCGAGCCGGGGCCGACGCCGACCTTCACGCCGTCCGCGCCCGCGTCCACCAGGGCCTGCGCGCCGGCGCGGGTCGCGACGTTGCCGCCGACCACGTCCACCTCGTCGCCCAGCTCCTTCTTGACCCGGGCGACCATCTCCAGCACGTTGCGCTGGTGGCCGTGCGCGGTGTCGACCATGATCACGTCCACGCCTGCCTCGGCCAGCGCCATGGCGCGGGCGAAGCTGTCCTCGCCGACGCCGATCGCGGCGGCGCACAGCAGCCGGCCGTCCGGGTCCTTCGAGGCGTTCGGGTACTGCTCGGTCTTGACGAAGTCCTTGACCGTGATCAGGCCGCGGATCTTGCCGTCGCCGTCCACGATCGGCAGCTTCTCGACCTTGTGGCGGCGCAGCAGGCCCAGCGCGGCCTCGGCGGACACGCCCACCTGGGCGGTGACCAGCGGGCCCTTGGTCATCACCTCGCTGACCTTGCGCGAGTGGTCCACCTCGAACCGCATGTCGCGGTTGGTGATGATGCCCACGAGCTTGCCGCTGTCGTCGGTCACCGGCACGCCGGAGATCCGGTAGCGGGCGCACAGCTCGTCCACGTACCTGATGGTGTCCTCCGGCGAGCAGGTCACCGGGTCGCTCACCATGCCCGCCTCGGAGCGCTTCACCGTCTCCACCTGGCGGGCCTGGTCGTCGACCGAGAGGTTGCGGTGGAGCACGCCGATGCCGCCCTGGCGGGCCATCGAGATCGCCATGCGCGCCTCGGTCACCGTGTCCATCGCGGCCGAGGCCAGCGGGATGCGCAGGGAGACGTTGCGCGAGAGCCGGGTGGCCGTGTCGACCGCGCTCGGGATGATCTCCGATTCGGCGGGCAGCAGCAGTACGTCGTCGAAGGTCAGTCCCAGCATGGCGAACTTGGGCGGGACTCCGTCAGCGTTGAGCTCGCTGGTCATGGCGGCTGGCTTGCCTTCCGTCGTGCGGTGATCCCGCCGCCGCGGATCGGGTTTCCACAGGCGGCGATGGGTTCAGCCCATGGTATCTGGACGTGGTCCGGGGTCCGCCCGGTACCGTGCGGGGTCGTGCCGCACGACGCGTTGCCACCAGACCCGTTCGCGGGTGACCCGGACGACCCCGCCCGGGCGCTCGGCGAACCCGAGCACGACCACGAGCACCCGCCGATGGACGACGCCGAACGCGCCGAGCTGGTGGGCGACCTCAGCGACCTGGCCGTGTACCAGGCGCTGCTGGAACCCCGTGCGATCAGGGGCATCGTGGTGGACTGCGGCGAGTGCCAGGAACCGCACTACCACGACTGGGCCCTGCTGAGGTCCAGCCTGGAGCAGCTGCTGGCCGACGGTCGGATGCGACCGCACGAGCCCGCGTACGACCCGGACCCCTCCGCCTACGTGAGCTGGGAGTACTGCCGCGGTTACGCGGACGGCGCCACCGCCGAGAGCGCCCGCTGAGAGCGCCTGGTGACGGTGTGACGAAGCCCGCCCCGGTTCGGCGGGGCGGGCTTCGTCACAGGTCGCGCTACTGCTCCTGGGTGGCGGGCGTGTCGCCGGTGCTGTCGCCGCTCGGGGCCTGCGTCTCGCCGCGGGACTGGCCCGGGGACTCGCCGCGCGACTGACCGGGGGACTCGCCCGAGGACGGCGGGGGCGGCGGCTGGCCCGACACGTCCGTGGTCGGCGGCGGTTCCGTCGTCTGGATCGGCTGCGTGGTCGTCGTCGGCTCGGTGCTCGGCTGCTGGGTCGTCGAGGACGGGTTGGTCGGCACCCGCGGTGTCGTCGCCGTCGTGGACGGGGGGGCCGTGGACGGCGTGGCCGTCGGCGACGGGGTGGTGCTCTCCAGCTCCTGCTTGAGCGTCTCGTGCCGCTGGGTCAGGTCGTCGCGGCCGTCGTCGTCGGAGACCGACAGGAGGTACTCGCCCGCCTTGTCCAGGGCGTCCTTGGCCTCGCGGTAGCGGCCCTCGCGCAGCGCGGTGCCCGCGTTGTCCAGGTCGGTGCGGACCGCGACGGCGGCCTCGATCGACCGCGCGTGGTCCGAGTAGAGGACGCGGGTCAGGCCCCAGAGCGCGTCGCCCGGCTGGGCGTCGCGGGCGACCAGGCTGACCCCGGTGAACGCGATGGCCAGCACGGCGGCGGCGCTCGCGAGGGGGATGAGGTAGCGGTGCCTGCCCCGGGGCTGGGGGCGGGCCGCGGCGATGGTCGCCACGGCGGTGTCGGTGTCGACCAGCTCGCCCACCGGGCGGCTGTCCACCTCGCGCCGCCAGGCCAGCAGCAGCGCGTTCAGCTCGTCGTCGACGAGCGGGTCAGCCTGCTCGGGGTCCCGGCCGCCGAGCGCGTCGAGCAGCGCGTCGTCGGCTCGGATACCCGCGAGGTCGTCGCCCGGTTCGACCAGGGCGTCTTCAGGCTGCGGCGGTCTCTCATCTCGTCCGCGCACGACTTTTCCGTTGCCCTTCCCGTGCTGATCAGCCACTCAGACCACCTCCTCCGCTGCCAAGGTCTTGCGGAGACGGGCCAAGGCCCGGTGCTGCGCCACCCGAACCGCGCCCGGCGTCGAGCCGACCGCATCGGCGGTCTCCTCGGCCGACAGGCCGACGACCACCCGGAGCAGCAGGATCTCCCGTTGCTTCTCCGGGAGGACCTTCAGGAGCGCGGCCATCCGGTTCGACAGCTCGCCCTGCATGGCCCGCTGTTCGGGACCGGCCTCCGTCTCGGGGGCGTCCGGGACCTCCGGGACCGGTTCGGACCGGTTCCGGGCGGCTGAGCGATGCGCGTCGGCCACCTTGTGCGCGGCGATCCCGTAGACGAACGCCAAGAACGGCCGACCCTGGTCGCGATAGCTGGGCAGGGCCGTCAGCACCGCGAGACACACCTCCTGGGCCACGTCGTCCGCCGAAGCGAAAGACCTCTCCTGCCTTCCGACTCGGGCGCGGCAGTACCGCACCACCAGAGGGCGGATGGATGCCAGGAGCCGCTCGATCGCATGGCGGTCGCCATCGACGGCCGCGCCCACTTCGGCGTCCAGTCCGTCCCCCAAATTGGTCATCGCAGACAGCAGCCCTGGTGTTACGCACAGGCGTATAGACGAGGAACAGCACGGGACGACCAACGTCGCCCGTACCGGTGACGCCTACGGTACCGGTCGTCCGGCCACCCGTTGCGCAACGGGTGAGAAGAGGTCCGTGACCTGCCGACACGCCGGGAACGGCGAGCCGGCCCGGCGACGAGGACGTCGACGGGCCGGCAAGAGGAAGGAGCGTCGGCGTGAGCCGCCTCACCTGTTCCTGGGGATCAGGAGACGAGGCCGCGCCGGAAGCCGTGCGCCACGGCCTGCGCGCGGTCGCGCACGCCGAGCTTGCGGAACAGCCGGCGGGCGTGCGTCTTCACCGTGTCCTCGGAGAGGTACAGCTCACGCCCGATCTGCCCGTTGCTCTTGCCCTGGCTCATGCCGCGCAACACCTGGAGCTCGCGCTCGGTGAGCTGCACCCCCGGGTCGGACGGTTGGCGCGGCGCGGGCACGCTGGTGCTCGCGAGCGTGTGCGCCAGCGCGGCCACCAGCTCGGGGCGCGAGGCGTCCCAGCGGAGGTAGCCGCGGGCGCCGCCGGCGATCGCCGCGGCGATGCTGCCCGCGTCGTCCGGTGCGCCGAAGACGATGACGTTTGCCTGCGGGTTGGCCGAGACGAGTCGCCGGGTCGCTTCGACCCCGGTCGGGACGGCGCGCTGGGTGCCAACCAGTACGACGTCGACCGGCTGCCGAGAGAACCGAGCCAACAACTCGTCACCGTGCGCTACGCAGTCGATGCGGCTAACCCCGGGGACAGCCGACATCACGCGGGTGAGACCCTCCCGCACACTGCGCCGGTCGTCGCAAATAAGGACCGTGGTCACGGGGACTCCTTCCTGCAGCCGAGTGACGTTCCACATCCCCTATCGGACGCTGGGGACCGAACCTTGACACGATCCGGTGCTTAATCCGTCAAGAAATTCGCCTCAGGGTCTGCGTTCGGGGGTTCCCCGGAACGGAGCAGCGCGGTCGGGACCCAGGGCGACCGGTGGGCCAGTCGTCGGCCGATCGGATCAGCTCTCCGCAACACGCAGCTCAGAGCGTTTTGAGTTCGTTCCTTCACGTTCTGACCGTCCGCATAAGTGCGGTTTTCCTGCGCGTTTGCCAGGACGAGGCCCGTTGGCCAGATCAACGACAGGAGGCCCAGTTGGTCCGTGTGATTTAGGTCACAGTGGAGCAGATCGAGGCCCCTGTCGAGGCCGGCGGGGGTCCCGAGCACCACCAAAGTGGTCCCCAGGACCAGGTCGGACTTGAGGGCGTGCCGCGTCGCGCCCGCCTCCCCGGAGAGGGCCGCGGCCCGTTCGGCGGGCGCGACCGCGCGCTCCGCGTGACCGTCGGCCAACTCGATCTCGGCCGCCACCCACTGGTGGCGCACCCGGCTCCGCCAACCGAGCGGCTCGACCCGTTCGTGCAGCCTGCGGGCCTCACCCACCCGTCCGGCCCCCACGGCGTCGGCCGCGAGCCCCAGCAGGGCGTCCGCACGGGCCCCGGCGACGTCCACGCCGTCCGGATCCTCCTCTACACCCTTTTCGCCCCGATCCGCCAACAGCGCCAGCGCCAGGGCGTCCCACCGCCGGGCCGACGCGTGCCCGCCCAGCTGCCGCCGGTGCGAGGCGAGCGTCGAGGCCGCCAGCGACCCGAACAGCCCACCACCCCCGATCAGCCCACCCAGCACGGTCGCCGCCGCCGCGTAGTGCCCCTGCCCGCCGAGCACCACCGCCGCCAGCCACCGCTCCTCGACCCCACCCCCTCGGGCCGCTCCCCACACCCCAGCCCCGGGCAGGTCACCGAACGCCGCACGCCGAACATCCACCCCACCATCCTCCGCGAGTCGTACGCCCAGGCCCACCGTGTCGTACGTCCAGGACCCCCGAGTTCAGCGTTCAGGCCCCGTGCGCCCGCCGACCGGGCGCCCCTCGGGTCAGCAGACGGCGCGCTCCACCGCGTCGGCGGCCGAGGCGAGGTCGTCGACCCGCTCCGACGGCTGCGGCACGACACCACGCTCCCACCCCGGACCGCCGACGAAGACGCGGACCTGCTGGCGCGTCCTGGGCAACGCGATCACCACACCCGGATCGGCGTACCGGTGCAGCTGGGCCCACAGCACGACGGCGGCCGGTGCCGTGCGCCGGACCGCGGCGACCAGGGCGTCCAGCGGCAGGTCGGCACCCAGCTGACGTGCGCCGATCCCCCGCCGGGCCAGCACCGCCGCCAGCGGGTGGAGGGGCAGGTCGTGGCGCTCGCCCGGCGTGCACGCCAGCAGCACCGGGCGGGGGTTGCGCGGCTCGGTCACGATCGGCGCGGCCCGGATCATCGCGGCCCGCGCGCACTCCTCCAGCAGGTGCGACACCGCCAGGCCGGCGCCCGACCGCTCCCGGCGCGCGGCAACGGCGGCCAGCACCGGGCGGACCACCCCGTCCCACGTCGCGACCACGCCGTCCGCCTCGACCGCGTCCGCGAGCAGCGCCTGCACCGCCGCCGAGTCCAGCGCCAGCGCCGCCCGCCCCACGCCCCGCGCCCACCGGTTGGCCGCGTGGAGCCCGAGGCCGCGGACACCCCGACCACCGGCGGGGACGTCCCCGGGACCGGGTCGCGCGGCGCCCTCGGGCACGGGAGCGGAGAGGGCGTACCTGGCGGCCTCGGCGGACGGCGCGCCCCGCAGCAGCGCCTGCTGCATCAGCTCCAGGCGGGCCACGTCGAGCGGTCCGTACCTGCGGTGTCGCCCGGTCGTGCGATCACCGGGTCCGAGGCCGTACCGGCGGTCCCAGGTGCGCAGCGTAGCCGGCGCGACCCCCAACCGGCGGGCCACCGCGGCCACGGGCAGCAGCACGGAACCCGCGGGACCACCCTCCGCCGCAACGGTTTCCCGTTCACCCCGGGGCGGGCTCCCGTCGTGATCGGCCGGCGTCGTCACGCTGACATGGTCCGTTCACCTGATGTCGCGGGCAACTTCGGGTTTGAACCGCATCCGATCACCCATCGAATGAATTGCCGCCTGTATGCCCCGCACCCCCTTGAACAACCATTGACGCGGTTCTACGGTGGATCATCGTTAAGCCGAATGGAGCAGTGCACGTCAATGGGCCAAGGAGGCGGTCTCGATGGCGGACACCCGTAGGCTTCCCGGTCCCAACGCGGATCTGTGGGACTGGCAGATGCGCGGCTCGTGCCGCGGGATGGACAGCGCGTTCTTCTTCCACCCGGACGGCGAACGCGGTCCGGCCCGGGCCCGGCGGGAGGCGCGGGCCAAGGCCGTGTGCCTGTCGTGCCCGGTGCTGGAGATGTGTCGGCAGCACGCCCTGGCGGTGCAGGAGCCGTACGGGATATGGGGCGGGCTCTCGGAGTCGGAGCGGGACGGCATCCTCAAAGCCCGCAAACGGCAGTTGACACCCGTGTGAGGCACGACGCGCGGAGAAGGGCGGCACCCACGGGTGCCGCCCTTCCGCGTTTCCGGGGTCCGAGCTACACGTTCGGGGGATCTTGAACGCTGAACTCGGGGGTCCTGGACGTACGACACGACGGGTCTGGACGTACGACTCGCGGAAGCAGGCGGGGCGGCGTCCGGTGGACGCCGCCCCGCCGGGGTGGAGCTGGTGGAGCCGGTGGGTCAGTGGCCGTGACCGTGACCGTGGCCGTGGCCCGCGGAGCCGGACTCCTCTTCCTTCTTCTCCACGACGGCGCTCTCCGTGGTGAGCACCATGCGGGCGATGGAAGCGGCGTTGGCGACCGCGGAGCGGGTCACCTTGACCGGGTCGATGATCCCGGCCTCCAGCAGGTCGCCGTAGGTCAGGTTGGCGGCGTTGAGGCCGAAGCCCCACTCCTGCTCCCGGACCTTGTTGACCACGACCGCGCCCTCCAGGCCCGCGTTCGCGGCGATCCAGAACAGGGCCGCGCCGAGCGCCTCGCGCACGATCGCGACACCCGTCGCCTCGTCGCCGGTCAGGTCGAGACCGCCGTCGAGCACCTTGGCCGCGTGCACCAGCGCCGAACCGCCGCCGGGCACGATGCCCTCCTCCACCGCCGCCTTGGTCGCCGCGACGGCGTCCTCGATGCGGTGCTTGCGCTCCTTCAGCTCGGTCTCGGTGGCCGCGCCGACCCGGATCACCGCGATGCCGCCGGACAGCTTGGCCAGCCGCTCCTGGAGCTTCTCGCGGTCCCAGTCGGAGTCGGTCGACTCGATCTCGCGGCGCAGCTGCTCGGAGCGCCCCGCCACGTCGGCCTTGGTGCCGCCGCCGTCGACGATGGTGGTGTCGTCCTTGGAGACCACGACGCGGCGGGCGCTGCCCAGCACGTCCAGGTCGGCCTCGGACAGCTTCAGGCCCACCTCGGACGAGATGACCGTGGCGCCCGTGACGACCGCGAGGTCGTCCAGGAACGCCTTGCGGCGGTCGCCGAAGTACGGCGCCTTGACCGCGACCACGCGCAGCGTCTTGCGCAGGGCGTTGACCACCAGAGTGGACAGCGCCTCGCCCTCGACGTCCTCGGCGATGATGACCAGCGGCTTGCCCGCCTCGGCCACCTTCTCCAGGATCGGCAGCAGCTCGGCCAGGGCCGAGACCTTCTCGCGGTGCAGCAGGATGCGGGCGTCCTCGAACACCGTCTCCTGGGCTTCCAGGTCGGTGGCGAAGTGCGCCGAGACGTAACCCTTGTCGAACTGGACGCCCTCGGTGATCTGGAGCTCGGTGGCCAGCGTCGAGGACTCCTCGACGGTGATCACGCCGTCCTCGCCGACCTTCTCGATCGCCTCGCCGAGCAGGGCGCCGATGGACTCGTCGCGGGACGACACGGTGCCGACCTGCGCGATGTTGTCGCGCCCCTTGACCGGGGTGGCCTTCGCCTTGAGCGCGTCCACGACGGCGTCGGAGGCGGCCTGGATGCCGCGGCCGAGCGAGGTCGGGTTGGCGCCCGCGGCGACGTTGCGCAGACCGACCCGCACCATGGCCTGGGCCAGCACGGTCGCGGTCGTCGTGCCGTCGCCGGCCACGTCGTTGGTCTTGGTCGCCACGCTCTTCGCCAGCTGCGCGCCGAGGTTCTCGAACGCGTCCTCCAGCTCGATCTCGCGGGCGATGGTCACGCCGTCGTTGGTGACCGTCGGCCCGCCGAACTTCTTGTCGAGCACCACGTGCCGGCCGCGCGGACCCAGGGTCACCTTGACCGTGTCCGCCAGCTTGTTCACGCCGCGCTCAAGGGCCCGACGAGCGTCCTCGTCGAAGCTGATCTGCTTGGCCATGCTCTCTGCCTCTCTCAAGTGCGAAACGCCCCGGGAGGCCCCGGTGATGGGGTCGCCGGGGCGCTTTGCGTGTCAGCCGAGCGTCAGTTGATGACGGCCAGCACGTCGCGGGCGGAGAGGATCAGGTACTCCTCGCCGTTGTACTTCACCTCGGTGCCGCCGTACTTCGAGTAGATGACGACGTCGCCGACAGCCACGTCCACCGGGACGCGGTTGCCCTTGTCGTCGATCCGGCCGGGGCCGACCGCGATGACCTTGCCCTCCTGGGGCTTCTCCTTCGCGGTGTCCGGGATCACGAGGCCGGAAGCGGTCGTGGTCTCGGCCTCACTGGCCTGGACGACGATCTTGTCCTCGAGCGGCTTGATGTTCACGCTCACCGGGCTGACCTCCACGGTCGTCGAAAGCGTTGGCAGGTTGCGTTTACGGCTCCTGCCACCCCGCCGTCGCGGGGGTCGGGGCGGTTGCTGGTGCCGTGCGTCTAGCACTCTACCCATGCGAGTGCCAGCGGTTCAACGACCCCCCGGAACGTCCCGCGCGAAGTCGTCCACTCGTGTCACACCGGCGTTCACCCGACCGCCAACCGCGTCGGGGAGCGTGCGGGCCATGACCTCGGTGACCCGACGTTCCCTGCTCATCGGCGGTGCGGCCCTCGCGACCGCGGGGGCGGGCCTCGCGACCGCCGGCGCGGGCTTCGCGAAGCTCGACGACCCCTTCACCCTCGGCGTCGCCTCCGGTGACCCCGGTTCCGACGGCATGGTGCTGTGGACGCGGCTGGCGCCCTCACCCCTGGACGAGGACGGCCTCGGCGGTATGCCCAACCGGGTCGTCCCGGTGCACTGGGAGCTGGCCGAGGACGAGCGCTTCCGGCGGGTGGTGCGGCGCGGCGTGGAGCTCGCCCGGCCGCGGACCGCGCACAGCGTGCACGTGGAGACCTTCGGCCTGCGGCCCGGCCGCGAGTACTTCTACCGGTTCCGCGCCGACCGCCACGTCTCCCCTGTCGGCCGCACCCGCACCACGCCCGAGCCCTGGGTGGTCGGGCAGGACCTGACCATGTGCTTCGCGTCGTGCTCGCACTACGGCGAGGGCTACTTCACCGCCTACCGGCGGCTCGCCGAGGACCAGCCGGACGTGGTCCTGCACCTGGGCGACTACCAGTACGAGTACGCGGGCAAGGCGGCGGACGTGCGCGCCGTGGTGGGCCCGGAGACCCGCACGCTGGCCGACTACCGGCTGCGCCACGCCCAGTACAAGACCGACGAGGACCTCCAGCTGGCGCACTCGGTGGCGCCCTGGCTGGTCGTGTGGGACGACCACGAGGTGGAGAACAACTGGGCCGACGGGGTCCCCGAGCAGCCGGACCCGGACTTCGCCGCCCGGCGCGCGGCGGCGTTCCAGGCGTACTACGAGAACATGCCGCTGCGGCGCGGCGCCAAGCCCAACGGCGTCGACATGCGGCTCTACCGGCGGGTCCGGTGGGGCGGCCTGGTCAACTTCCACGTGTTGGACACCCGCCAGTACCGCGACGACCAGGCGTGCGGCGACGGGTGGAAGACCTGCGCCGAGGCCGGCGCCGCCACCCGGACCATCACCGGCGCCGAGCAGGAGCGGTGGCTGCTCGACGGCTTCCGCCGGTCGCGGGCGCGCTGGGACGTGCTCGGCCAGCAGGTCTTCTTCGCCGAGCGCGACCGCGAGGACGGCCCGGAGGAGGAGCTGTCCATGGACTCCTGGGACGGCTACCTCGCCTCCCGCGACCGGGTGACGCGCGGCTGGGTCGACGCGAAGGTCCGCAACGCGGTCGTGCTCACCGGTGACGTGCACGCCGCCTACGCCGCCGACATCAAGGCGGACTGGGACGACCCGGCGTCGCGCACCGTCGGCACCGAGCTGGTGTGCACCTCGGTGACCTCCGGCGGCGACGGCGACGACACCTCGGACGAGGTGCAGCTGCGCAACAACCCGCACATCAAGCTGCACAGCAGGCGGCGCGGCTACGTGCGGACCAGGTTCACCGCGCGGGAGCTGCGGGCCGACTTCCGCTCGCTGCCGCACGTCCGCACGGCCGGGGCGCCGGCCACGACGCTGAAGTCGTTCGTCGTCGAGGACCGCCGCCCCGGCCTGAACGCGGTCTAGGCCGCCGCCCCCGTCCGGCCCCGGATCACGGTGAGCAGGGCGGTCCAGCCGTCTCGACCGTGCCCCGCCTCGACGGCGCGGCGGTAGGGCGACCGGACCGCCCCGGGCAGCGCGGTGTCCAGGCCCGCGGCCCCGGTGGCGCCCACGACGTGGTCGGCCGTGGCGCCCATCATGGTGGTGGTGGCCCGGTCACCGGGGTGCTCGTCGGCGTCGAGAGCCCGGGGGTCCGGCGATCCGCGGGCGGTCGCGCTGGGGTTGGAGGGCCTGGCCTGGGCGCGGACGGGTTCGCGGCGGCGTTCGACGCCGGGTACGCCGGTGGTCCCGACGGGGTGGCCTGAGCGGGAGCGGGCGGGCGGGGACCCAGGATCAGCAGACCCCGCCCGACAGACCCCGCCCAGCAGGACCGGATCGGCAGAACCGGATCGGCAGACCAGGCCGGCAGACCAGGCCGGCAGGCCCGGCCCGGAAGACCCGGCCGGCAGGCGGATCAGCAGGCCCGGCTCAGAAGACCTGCACCGTGCCGACCGGCAGGCCGGGCGTGGTGGACAGGTCCAGCGGGGACGGCTTGGCCCCCGCCGCGACCAGGTGCGCGCCCAGCGCCGCGATCATCGCGCCGTTGTCCGTGCACAGCCGGGGCCGCGGCACGCGCAGCTCGATGCCCGCCTCGGCGCACCGCTCGGCGGCCAGGCCCGACAACCGCGAGTTGGCCGCCACGCCGCCGGAGATCACCAGGGTGTCCACGTCGAGGTCCTTGCAGGCCCGGATCGCCTTGGCGGTGAGCACGTCCGCCACGGCCTCCTGGAACGAGGCGGCCACGTCGGCCAGCGGGACCTCCTCGCCCGCCCGCTCCTGCCGCTCCACCCACCGGGCGACCGCGGTCTTCAGACCGGAGAACGAGAAGTCGTACCGGGAGTCCCGCGGCCCGGTCAGGCCGCGCGGGAACGCGATCGCGCACCCGTTGCCCTGCTTGGCCAGCCTGTCGATGGGCGGGCCGCCCGGGTAGGGCAGGTCGAGCAGCCGGGCGACCTTGTCGTACGCCTCGCCCGCCGCGTCGTCCACGGTGGACCCCAGCTCGGTGATCCGCTCGGCCAGGCCCTCGACCAGCAGCAGCTGCGAGTGGCCGCCGGAGACCAGCAGCGCCAGGCACCGCCGCGGCAGCGGGCCGTGCTGGAGGGTGTCCGCGGCGACGTGCCCGGCCAGGTGGTTGACGCCGTAGAGCGGCTTGTCCAGGGCCGCCGCGTACGCCTTGGCCGCCGACACGCCCACCAGCAGCGCGCCCGCGAGGCCGGGACCGGCGGTGACCGCGATCGAGTGCACGTCGCGCAGCTCGATCCCGGCCTTCTCCACCGCGCGGCGCATGGTCGGGACCATGGCCTCCAGGTGCGCGCGCGAGGCGACCTCGGGCACGACGCCGCCGAAGCGGGCGTGCTCCTCGACGCTGGAGGCGACCTCGTCGGCCAGCAGCTCCACCGCCCCGTCCGGGCCGAGCCGGACGATGCCGACGCCGGTCTCGTCGCACGAGCTCTCGATACCGAGGATGAGCCGGTCAGTCACGGTTCGCGGGCCTTCCCATCGTGTACGCGTCGGCGCCCGACGGCTGGTAGTAGCGGCGGCGCAGGCCCAGGTGCTCGAAGCCGTGCGCGAGGTAGAGGGCGATGGCGGGCGCGTTGTCCGTGCGGACCTCCAGGAACACCGGCAGGCCCGACTCGTCGGCGCGGGCCAGCAGGGCGCGCAGCAGGGTCTTGCCGACCCCGCCGCCCTGGAACCCCGCGTCCACGGCGAGGGTGTGCACGCTGGACTCGAAGTCCGTCAGGCCGAGGCCCGCGTAGCCGATCAGCCGCCCGTCGGAGTACGCGCCGACGTAGAAGTTGCCGCTGTCCAGCTCACTGTGGAACGCCTGCTCGCTCCAGGGGTCGTCACCGGCGAACAGCTCCCGCTCGATCAGCGCGCACCGGGCGGCGTCCTCGTGGCGCAGCGGCCCGGTGGTGACGGTGCGCGCGCTCACGCCTTCGTCACCCGCTTGCGGCCGACCGGCTCGACCGCGTCGGGCCGGCGCAGGTAGAGCGGGGTGAGCGCGGCCGGGCGGGCGCCCGCGAGGAGCTCACCCGCCGCCGCGGCGACCAGGGAGGCGGGCGACGGGTAGCGGGCCCCGACCACCGGCAGGCCCAGCACGTCGGCGTACAGCTCGGCGCCCTCGCCCGTCGCGACGCCCACCGCGGGCAGCTTCGGCGCCAGGTCGGCGGGCCGGTCCACGTGCGGGCCGGCGGTGCGGCGGCCGGCGGCGTCGTAGGCGGCCCAGTAGACCTCCTTGCGGCGCGCGTCGGTGGCCACCAGCAGCGCCTTGCCCGCCGCGCCCGGCAGGGCGAGGGCGTCCAGGGCGATGGCGTCCGGGGTCGGCACCGGGTAGACGGGCCGGTTGAGGGCCTGGCCGAGGGCGGCGGCGGTGACCAGGCCGACGCGCAGGCCGGTGAACGGGCCGGGGCCCGAGCCGCACACGATCGCGTCGAGGTCGGTCAGCGCGTGGCCCGCTTCGGCCAGCGCCTCCCTGAGGTGCGGGGTCAGCAGCTCGCCGTGCGCCTTCGGGTTCACCGTCACCCGCTCGGCGAGCAGGCGCGGGGCGCGGTCGGCGGTCAGTTCCACGACGCCGGCCGTGACGGCGGGGGTGGCGGTGTCCAAGGCGAGCACTAGCACAACGGACAAGGATAGAGGTGGCTCCCGCCACACTTGCCTTGACGTCCACGTCAAGGCGGAGGATCGGCGTCGTGCGCATCGGTGAACTGGCGCGGCGGGGTGGGATCTCCACCCGGGCGCTGCGCTACTACGAGTCCCTGGGGCTGCTGCCCGCGCGGCGCGGCGCCAACGGTCAGCGCGAGTACGACGAGGAGGACCTGCGGCTGGTGCGGGAGATCCGCTCGCTGACCGGCATCGGGTTCGCCCTGGAGGACACGCGCCCGTTCGTGGAGTGCCTGCGCGACGGGCACGACAGCGGGGACGCCTGCCCGGCGTCGGTGGCCGTCTACCGGCGCAAGCTGGCCGAGCTGGACGAGTGCCTGGCCCGGCTGGGCGCGGCGCGGGACCTGGTGCGCGCGCAACTGGAGGAAGCCGAGCAGAGGAGCAGGCCGTGCGCGCGTTGACCGACGAGACGTTCACCGAGGCGGTGAGCACCGGGACGGTGCTGGTGGAGTTCCGGGCCGACTGGTGCCCGCCGTGCCGGATGCTGGAGCCGGTGCTGGCCGAGATCGACCGCGAGCTGGACGGGCTGGTGGTGGCCGCGCTCGACACGGACGCCAACCCCCGGACGGCGCGCGACCAGCGGATCATGTCGGCGCCCACGCTCCAGCTCTACAGGGACGGGGAGCTGGTGGCGGAGGTGGTCGGGGCGCGGCCGAAGGTGCAGCTGATGGCGTGGCTCGAACCACATCTGTGATGCGCGTGGCGGTGGGGACCGCCAGGGTTGGCCCATGCTGCTGCCGGCGCTGGCCGTCCCCTCCGAGAAAGTCGCCCTGCGGTTCCCCGAGCGGGAGCTGACCTACGCGCGGTTGGCCGCCGAGGCCCGCGCGGTCGCGCACGGCCTGCGCGGCAGGCGGCGGATCGCGGTGTGGGCCCGGCCCACGCCCGGGACCTGCGTGGCGATCGTCGGCGCGCTGCTGGCGGGGGTGCCGGTGGTGCCGCTCAACCCGAGGATCGGGGAGCGGGAGCTCGCCCACGTCCTGGCCGACAGCGAGCCCGACCTGGTGGTCGACGACGAGCTGCCGTCCGGGTCCGGGACCGACCTGCCCGAGCCGGACGGCGAGGCGCCCGCGCTGATCGTCTACACCAGCGGCACCACCGGGCCGCCCAAGGGCGTGGTCCTCCCCCACCGCGCCCTGGCGTCCAACCTGGACGCGGTGGCGCGGGCGTGGGCGTGGACCGGTGACGACGTGGTGGTGCACGGCCTGCCGCTGTTCCACGTGCACGGGCTGGTGCTGGGCGTGCTCGGCGTGCTGCGGCGCGGCGGGACCGTGCACCACGTGGGGTCGTTCACCCCGGCGAAGGCCGCGGCGGCGCTGGAGGGCGGCGGCACGGTGGTGTTCGGCGTGCCCACCATGTACCACCGGGTGGTGAACGAGCCCGAGCACGCGGCGGCGTTCCGGCGCGCCCGGCTGCTGGTGTCCGGCTCGGCCCCGCTGCCCGCGGCCCTGCACGAGCGGGTCGAGGCGCTGACCGGCCAGCGGGTGGTCGAGCGCTACGGGATGACCGAGACGCTGATGAACACCAGCGCCCGCGTGGACGGCGACCGGCGGCCCGGCACGGTCGGCCCGCCGCTGCCCGGCGTGGAGGTGCGGGTCGTCGGGGACGAGCCGGGCGAGGTCGAGGTGCGCGGCCCCAACCTGTTCCTGGAGTACCTGAACCGCCCGGACGCCACCCGGGACGCCTTCCGCGACGGCTGGTTCCGCACCGGCGACTTGGCCGTGGTCGAGCCGGACGGGCACCTGCGCCTGGTCGGCAGGCGCGCCACGGACCTGATCAAGAGCGGTGGCTACAAGATCGGCGCGGGCGAGATCGAGAACGCGCTGCTGGAGCACCCGGCGGTGGCCGAGGTCGCGGTGACCGGCGAGCCGGACGAGGACCTGGGCGAGCGGGTCGTGGCGTGGGTGGTGGCCGAGGGCGAGCCGCCCGCGCCGGAGGAGCTGGGCGAGCACGTGGCGCGCCTGCTCGCGCCGCACAAGCGGCCCCGGGTGGTCCGCTACCTGGACGCCCTGCCGCGCAACGACATGGGCAAGGTGCTCAAGCGGGAGCTGCGGGCGCGGTGACCTGACGGCCGGGGGCCGCGCGCACCGGCCGAGCCCCCGGTGACCGAGCCCCCGGTGACCGAGCCCCCGGTGACCGAGCCCCGGGTCAGCCCAGCCCCGGTCAGCCCAGCCTCGGTCAGCCCAGCCCCGCGCCCACCGACCCGCGCCGCCCGCACCTCAGACCGGCAGCTCCCGGTCGGCCCACGCGCCGTGCGGGTGCAGGCTCGCCACGCGCACGTCGTCCTCCCGCCGCTCCAGCGTGATCAGCAGGTGGTCGGCGCTGAGCCGCTCGGCCACGCCCTCGCCCCACTCCACCGCCACCACCGCGTCCACCAGGTCGGTGTCCAGGTCCAGGTCGTCCAGCTCGTCGAGGTGCCCGCCGAGCCGGTAGGCGTCGACGTGCACCAGCGGCACGCCCCGCCCGCCCGGCGCGGGGGCGTGCACCCGCGCGATGACGAACGTCGGCGAGCTGACCCGCCCGGTCACGCCCAGTCCCGCGGCCAGGCCGCGCACCAGCGCCGTCTTGCCCGCGCCCAGCGGCCCCGACAGCAGCACGAGGTCACCGCCCCTCACCAGGCCACCCAGCCTGCGCCCGAACTCCTCGGTGTCCGCCACCCCGGGGAGCGTCACCCGGGGGATCGTCACGTCCGTCGCCACCACGACCGCCTGCTTTCCGACCGTTCGGCGGCACTGCGCCGAACCAGACCGACCAGGTGCCCGGTGACGAGGTCGGCCTGTTCCAACATGAGCATGTGACCCGCGCCGGGCACGCGGACCAGTTCGCCGTGCGGCATCTCCTCGGCCATCCGCTCGGCGTGCGAGAACGGCGTCAGCTTGTCCGCGTCGCCGCTGATGACCAGCACCTCGCAGTGCCGCAGGCCGGCCAGCGCCTTGTAGCGGTTGTGCGTGCCCAGGGTCTCCAGGAACTCGGTGAGCACCCGCACCGGCACGCCGTTGATCATCTTCGCCATCAGGTCGACCAGCGACGGGCTGACGTGGTGGTCGCCGAACGCCAGGAGCCGGATGCCGCTCCAGGTCAGCGTGGACGCCCGGCGGCGGGCCCACTCGACCACGCCGGGTTGCAGGCCCGCGAGCCGGCCGACGCCCAGCGTCACCGGGTTGTACCGGGACAGCACCGACTTGGGCAGGCCCGCGCCGCCGACCGCGCCCGCCGCCGTGCCGACCAGGGCGACGCCGCGCACCCGGTCGGCGAACAGCTCGGGCCGCTGCTCGGCCAGGGCCATGATCGTCATGCCGCCCATGGAGTGCCCGACGAGCACCAGCGGGCCCTCGGGCGCGGTCACCCGGATCACCGCGTCCAGGTCGCGGGCGCACTGGTCGATGGTGCTCGACCCGGCGGGGGCGCGACCCGAGCGGCCGTGGCTGCGCTGGTCGTAGAGGACCTGGCGGACGCGCGGGTCGGTCAGCGCCGCGAGGCCCCGGCGCTGGAAGTGCCAGCTCCGGCGGTCCAGGGCGAAGCCGTGCACGAGGACGACGGTCAGCTCCGGCGCGCCGCCGTCGTCCGGGTCGACCTCGTCGACCGACAGCGGCACGCCGTCGTCGGCGGCGACGGTGGACTCGCGGCTCGCGGGCAGCTCGCCCAGCGGCTCGGCGGCCAGCGGGTCGGCGGCCTGCCGGTCCTGGAAGACCTTCTTCTGGTTCGCGGCCACGCCCACCGCCACGCCGGTCGCGGCGGCGCCGATCACGCCGCCCGCCCACCCGACGGCCTTCCACAGCGTGTTCACCGCCGCCCCCGGTAGGTGCGGACGACCCGCGGCCGGTACATGCCGGTGACGATCTCGTAGTCGATGGTGCCCGCGGTGTCGGCCCACTCGCGCGCGGTCGGCTCGCCGTGCGCGCCCGTCCCGAACAGCACGACCTCGTCGCCCTCGGCCACCGGGTGGTCGCCGCAGTCGACCACGACCTGGTCCATGCAGACGCGGCCGACGACCGGGTGCCGGCGGCCGTTGAGCCACACGTGCACCCGGTTGGACAGGGCGCGCGGCACGCCGTCGGCGTACCCGGCGGTCACCAGGGCCAGGGTGGTGTCGGACTTGGAGGTCCAGGTCAGGCCGTAGGACACCGCCTCGCCGGCCGGGACGCGCTTGGTGAGCGCGACCACCGAGCGGAACGTCATCACCGGGCGCAGGTCGGCCGGGACCGGCACCGGGTTGAGGCCGTAGACCGCGATGCCCGGCCGGACCAGGTCGAAGTGCAGGTCGGGGCGGGTCAGCACGGCGGCGGAGTTGGCCAGGTGCCGCCTCGGGTCGAGCCCGGCGGCCCGCGCCTCGCGGTACGCGTCGTCGAAGCGCTCGGCCTGGGCGTCGGTGGCCGGGTGGCCGATCTCGTCGGCCACGGCCAGGTGCGACCAGACGGCGTGGACCTCGACGTTCGGGGTGCGCGCGGCCCGCTCGACCAGCTCGGGCCAGTCGGCGGGCGGGCAGCCGTTGCGGGACAGGCCGGTGTCGACCTTGAGGTGCACGCGGGCGGTCCGGCCGGCCCTGGTCGCGGCGGCGGAGATCTCGGCCAGCTGCCGCACCGAGGAGGCGGACAGGTCGACGCCCCGCGCCACGCCGGGCGCGTAGTCCGTGCCGGGCGGGTCGAGCCAGGCCAGGACCGGCGCGGTCAGGCCGTGCTCGCGCAGGTGCAGGGCCTCGGCCAGCGAGCACGAGCCGAGCCAGGTGGCGCCGGCCTCCAGCGCGGCCCGCGCGACCTCCACGGCGCCGTGGCCGTACCCGTCGGCCTTCACCACCGCCATCGTCTCGGCGTCGGCCGCGAGGGCGTCGAGGTGGGCGACGTTGTGCCGGAGGTGGTCGAGGTCGATCACGACCTCAGCGCGGGGAGCAGCCATGGCGCCGTTCATGGTGTCACAGCGGCCGGACGGCGCGGATCGCGTCCGGCAGTGCCGCGAGGAGCACCGACGCCGGGACCGGCGCGCCGTCGGCGGCCAGCTCGGCCGCGAGCACGTGCGCCCTGGCCGCGCAGCCGGCCGCGAGCACCGGGTCCAGGCCCGCCGCGAGCAGCGCGCCCAGCACGCCCGACAGCACGTCGCCGGAGCCCGCGGTCGCCGCCCACGAGCTGCGGGCGCGGTTGACCAGGGTGCGGCCGTCCGGACCGGCGATCACCGTGGTGTGGCCCTTGAGCAGCACGACGGCGTCGAACCGGTCGGCGGCGCGGCGCGCGGCGGCCACCCGGTCGGGGCCCACCGGTCCCAGCAGGCGCTCGTACTCGCGGTCGTGCGGGGTCAGCACCAGCGGGGTGCCGGGGTCGCGCGCGTCCCACAGGTCGGGGTTGTTGGCGAGCATCGTGATGGCGTCGGCGTCCGCGCACACCGGCACGCCCGCCTCCAGCACGCCGCGCAGCACCGCCTCCGCGGACAGGCCGGTGCCCAGGCCGGGGCCCACCACCCAGGACTGCACGCGGCCCGCGTCGGTGGTCGAGCCCGTGCAGACGGCCTCGGGCCAGCGCGCCCGCACGTGGTCGGCGGCGGCGCCGGCGTAGCGGACCATGCCGGAGGTGGCCAGCACCGCCGCGCCGGTCGACAGCACGGCGGCGCCGGGGTAGGTCGCCGAGCCGGCGGCCACGCCCGTGACGCCCTGGGTGTACTTGTCGTCCTCGGGGCCGGGCACCGGCCAGGCCGCGCCGACGTCGTCGAGCTCCAGCTCGACCAGGTCCGGGCCGCCCAGCTCGGGGCCCAGGCCCAGGTCCACCAGCCGCACGTCGCCGCAGTCGGCCAGCGCGTGCACCGGCTTGAGGCAGCCGAACGTGACGGTGGTGTGCGCGCGCACGTGCGGCCCGTCGACCGCGCCGGTGTCGGGGTCGACGCCGCTGGGCAGGTCGACGGCCAGCACGGGCGCGTCCAGGCGCGCGACGTGCTCGGCGGCGTCCGGGCGCAGCGGGCCGCGGGCGGACAGGCCGACGATGCCGTCCACCACGAGGTCGACGGGCGGCAGCTCGGCCACCACGCGGCCGCCCGCGCGCCGGAACGCGGCCAGGCCCTCCGGGTGCGCCCGCTCGGGCGCGAGCAGCACGGCGAACACGGCCACCCCGCGCCGACGCAGGTGGTGGCCCGCCCAGAGGGCGTCGCCGCCGTTGTTGCCCGCGCCGACCAGCAGGCCGACGCGCCGCCGGCCGCCGAGCAGCTCCAGCGCGACCGACGCCACGCCGAACGCCGCCCGGCGCATCAGCGCGCCCGGCGGCGTCACCGCCAGCACGCGCTCCTCCGCCGACCTGACCCGAGCTGTCGTCCACAGACCGCGCACGCCGACCAGCCTGCCCTACTCGACCGTGACGGACTTCGCGAGGTTGCGCGGCTTGTCCACGTCGTAGCCCCGGCTGCGGGCGATCTCCGCGGCCAGCACCTGGAGCGGGACCGTGGAGACCAGCGGCTGGAGCAGCGTCGGCACCGCGGGCACCTCGATCAGGTGATCCGCGAACGGGCGAACCGTCTCGTCGCCCTCCTCGGCGATCACGATGGTGCGCGCGCCCCGGGCCTGGATCTCGGAGATGTTCGACACGAGCTTCGAGTGCAGCACCGCGCGGCCCTTGGGCGAGGGCATCACCACGACGACCGGCAGGCCCTCCTCGATCAGCGCGATCGGGCCGTGCTTCAGCTCACCCGCCGCGAAGCCCTCGGCGTGCATGTACGCCAGCTCCTTGAGCTTGAGCGCGCCCTCCAGCGCCACCGGGTAGCCGACGTGGCGGCCGAGGAACAGCACCGCCTTGGAGTCGGCCAGCTCGCGGCCCAGCTCGCGGACCTGCTCGACGGTGCCCAGCACCTCCCGCACGGCCTCGGCGGCGCTCTCCAGCTCGTGGAACTCGCGGGCCACCTCGTCCGGGTACTTGGTGCCGCGCGCCTGCGCCAGGGCCAGGCCGACCAGGTAGTTCGCCGCGATCTGGGCGAGGAACGCCTTGGTGGACGCGACGCCGATCTCCGGGCCGGCGTGCGTGTAGAGCACGGCGTCGGACTCGCGCGGGATCTGCGCGCCGTTGGTGTTGCACACCGCCAGCACGCGGGCCTTCTGCGCGCGGGCGTGGCGGACGGCCTCCAGCGTGTCGGCGGTCTCGCCGGACTGGGAGACCGCGACCACGAGGGTGTCGCGGTCGAGCACCGGGTCCCGGTAGCGGAACTCGCTGGCCAGCTCGACCTCGACGGGCAGCCGCGTCCAGTGCTCGATGGCGTACTTGGCGACCAGGCCGGAGTGGTAGGCCGAGCCGCAGGCCACCACGAAGACCTTGTCCACGTCGCGCAGGTCCTGATCGGACAGCCGCTGCTCGTCCAGCACGATCCGGCCGTTGACGAAGTGCCCGCGCAGCGTGTTGGCCAGCGCCTCGGGCTGCTCGTCGATCTCCTTGAGCATGAAGTACTCGTGGCCGCCCTTCTCGGCGGCCGACAGGTCCCAGTTGACCGTGAACGGCTTGGCCACGGCCTCCCGGCCGTCGAAGTCGGTCACGGTGTAGCCGTCGCGGTCGATCACCACGACCTGGTCCTGGCCCAGCTCGACGGCCTCGCGGGTGTGCTCGATGAACGCCGACACGTCGCTGGCCACGAACGTCTCGCCCTCGCCGACGCCGACCACCAGCGGCGAGGAGCGGCGGGCGGCGACGACCAGGTCCGGCTGCTCGGCGTGCGTGACGACGAGGGTGAACGCGCCCTCCAGGCGGCGGACCACGGCGCGCACACTGGCGACCAGGTCTCCCTTGGTGTCGCCCTCGTCGTAGGCGCGGGCGATCAGGTGCGCGGCGGTCTCGCTGTCGGTGTCGCTGGTCATCTCGACGCCGACGGCCTCCAGCTCGGCGCGGAGGGCGGCGAAGTTCTCGATGATGCCGTTGTGGACGACCGCGACCCGGCCCGTCACGTCCCGGTGGGGGTGCGAGTTGCGGTCGACCGGCGCGCCGTGGGTGGCCCACCGGGTGTGGCCCATGCCCGCGGTGCCCGCGAAGGTCCCGCGCCCGACCTCGTCCAGCCGGGTCTCCAGGTTGCTCAGGCGGCCGGCCCGCCGTTCGACGGCCAGGCCGCCCTCTCCGTCGAGCACGGCGACGCCCGCCGAGTCGTAACCCCGGTACTCCAGGCGCCGCAGGCCGTCGAGCACGACGTCCAGCGCCGAGCGGTGTCCCACATATCCCACGATTCCGCACACGCCGCACAGCGTAACCAGACCAGCGGGGGGATCTTCGAGGCCCACTCGCAACCGTTTCCCCAGGTCGCGCCCCTATTTGGTTTAGACCAATCGCGATGGGCGGCGATCGACTACCGTTCACGCGGTGAGCGGCTACTCGGCGAAGCAGGTGCTCGACCAGCTCAGCAGGCCCGGCGGGCACCCCGTGCTGCGCGGCGACCTCGCCCTGGTGGGTCTCCCCGGCCTGGTCTACACCCCCGCCTCGGGGCTCGGGCTGCCCGCCGTGGCCTTCGCGCACGGCTGGCTGCAACCCGTCGAGCGGTACCGGGCGCTGCTGCGGCACCTGGCGACGTGGGGTTTCGTGGCCGCCGCGCCGGGCACGCAGCGCGGGCCGCTGATGTCGGCGCGGCTGCTCGCGGGCAACCTGGGCACGACCCTCGACGTGTGCACCGGCGTGCGGCTGGGCGACGGCGACATCAGCGTGGACCCCGAGCGGCTGGTCGTGGCCGGCCACTCGATGGGCGGCGGCGCGGCGGTGCTGGCCGCGGCCGACGACCCGCGGGTGCGGGCGGTGGTGACGTTCGCCGCGTCCGAGACCCGCCCGTCCGCCCTCGACGCCGCGCGCCGGGTCTCCGTGCCCGGCCTGCACCTGGCGGCCGGCGAGGACCGCATCGCACCGCCCGTCGGGCACGCGGAGGCGATCGCCGAGGCGTGGCTGGGACCGGTGCAGCTGCGCACGCTGCCCAAGGCGAGCCACCTCGGGTTCGCCGAGGGGCGGCACTGGAGCGAGCTGCTGCTGGACGGCAGGGGCGAGCGGGCGGCGCAGAAGCTCGCCAGGGCGCTGACCACGGCGTTCCTGCTGCGCGTGGTCAAGGGCGAGCGGCAGTGGGACGCCCTGCTCGACGGCGACGTGAAGGGCGCCGTGCTGGCGTACCAGCGGGGACCGCTGGCGCGCAGCTGAGACGTTCGCCACGGCGCCCCCGCCGGGGAGCGCCGCGGCGCCCCTGGCTCAGGTGAGCCAGCTCTGACCGCTCAGGTCGTCGTCGTCCTCCACCGGGGCCGCGCGGCGGTGCCGGGCGACCGGCGGTGGCGTCGGCTGGTGGACCACCGGGGGCGGGATCGGGCGCGGTGCCGGCGGCACGACCTCCTCGTCGTCCTCCGGGCCGAAGGCCATCTCGGCGGTGCCGCGCTGCGCGCTCGGCGCCCACTGCGGCTGGCGCTGCTGCTTGTCGCCCTTCGCCGCGACCTGCTCGGCCTGGTCGCGCAACCGGCCGCGGTCGGCCGCGGCGCGCGCCTCCCGCTCGCGGGCCTCGGCGGCCAGGCGCTCCCGGTCCGCGCGGAGGGCCCCGGCGACCTCGGCGTTGGCCCGCCGGGCGGCGGCGATCCGCTCGTCGAACGCCGCCTGGACCCTCGGGTCCACCTCGATGACGCCCACCGCTACCGGCTCCCCTCTTCACCCAGCACGCCCTGCACCCGGCTGAGGTTCAGGTCGTCGTCGAACAGCGAGCCGGTCGTGCGCCACTGGCCGGGGCTGCGCTCGGTGTCGCCGCCCTGCTGCTGGCCGCCACCGGCCATGCCGCCGCCCATCATCCCGCCGCCCATCATCCCGCTGGCGGTGCCCTGGGCGCCGGGCTGGCCCGCGTCCTGCATGGACGGCAGGGTCGCCGAACCCGGCTGGCCCGCCTGGGAGGCGTTCGTGTCGGCCAGGCCCGGGTCGGCCGGGTCGGGGGTCGGGCCGCTCCACGGGTTGTCCGCGGGCCCGGCCGAGCCGCCCAGGACCGAGTCGGCGGCGTTGAACGGGTTGTCGCCGAGCACCGAGACGCCGGACGCGCTGGTCGTGCCGCCGCTCGACGACGCGGGGCCACCGTCGGGACCGGACTGGAGGGGCTGGTCGAACGAGGGCGCGGCGAAGCCGGCGGGGGCGGTGAACCCGGCCGGTGCGGTGAAGCCCGCGGGAGCCGGGAAGCCGGCCGGGGCCGTGAAGCCGCCGGACGTGCTGTGGGCCGGGGCGGCGGCCGGTTCGGTGAAGGCGGGCGCGGCGGCCGGTCCCGCGAAGGCCGGTTCGGTGAAGGCGGGCGCGGCAGCGGGCTCCGCGAAGGCCGGGGCCGCGGCGGGAGCCGGTTCGGTGAAGGCCGGGGTGGCGCCCGGCTCGGTGAAGCCGATCGCCGGCTCCGGCCGGAGGGCACCGGTGTCGGGCGCGGTGGTGAACGGCTCCGCGGCGGGCATGGGCCCGCCGCCCTCGCCGGGCAGCGGCACCGCACCGTCCAGGCCGGGGATGCCCGGCGTGCCCCGGGGCTCGTCCTCGCCGAACGCCACGCCGTACTCGTCGGGCGTGCCGTCGCCGCTGTCCACGGAGAGGGTGATCTCACCGGTCAGCGGGTCGACCTCGGCGGTGATCGCCAGGCCGTCCACCTCGATTAGCGCCCTGCCGTCCTCGCCGGCCCGGATCGGGGTGGGCCCGTCCGCGCCGGTCGCGCCGCCGGTCACCGGACCGCCCGGCGCGGTGCCGGTCGCGGTCGGCGCGGCGCCGGCCAGGGCGGCGGCGCCGTTCTGGCCCAGCAGGGCGTTCACCGCGTCCGGGTTCTCGCTGAAGTCGACGTCGAAGGTCTTCGGTTCGCCGGTCGGCGTGTCGACGGTGATCAGCACGTGGCCCTGGGCGTCCGGCTCGGTGACCTGGATCTCGTTCTCACCGCTGCGGATCGTGACGACCTCGGGCTCCTCCTCGCCCTTGAGGCCGTCCGGCTTCCCGGGCTGGTCGTCGGGCTTGCCGTCACCGTCGAGGTCGTCGGGCTTGCCGTCGCCGTCGGTGTCGCCCGGCACGTCCGGCTTGCCGTCGCCGTCCTGGTCGAGCGGGTTCTCCGGCGGCTTGGGCATCTCCACCGCGCCGGCGCCGCCGGGCGCCCCACCGCCGGGCGTGCCGCCACCGCCGCCACCGGGCGTGCCCCCGCCACCGCCCGGCGTGCCGCCACCGCCACCGGGGGTGTCGCCACTCCCGCCGGGCTGCTGGACCTGCTCCCGGCCGCCCTGCTCGCCGGTGAACGGCGGCGGGTCGCCGACCTGGCCGAACGGCTGGTCCTTGAGCTGGGTGTCGAGCTGGGCGAACATCGTGTCGTAGACGCCCTGGACGCCGGTCTGCACGGTCTGGCAGTACCCGTCGAACGCCTGCTTCTTGCTGTCGAACTCCTCGCAGAGGCCCTTCAGCTTCTGCTTGGCCTCGTTGATGATCGAGTTGCGGGCGTCGCTGATCCAGCTGCCCCAGCCCAGGCCGGCGAGCATCCCCAGCGGACCGCCGCAGAGGGCGCCGAGCACCGCGCCGGTCAACGGGCCCGGCACGCCGGACAGCCAGTCGAGGATGCCGGCGTCGTTCTCGAAGATGTCGCCCTTGGCCTGCCGGATGGCCTCCCTGGCCGCGTCGGCGGTCAGCCCGCCGCACTGCTCGGAGTACAGGTCGTGGACGTGCTGGGCGTACTCCTTGACCAGCTGCTGGATCGTGCTCGCGGCGGTGGTGATCGTGCCGGGAGCGCCCTTGGCGTCCTGGATGAAGGTGCCCGCGGTGTTGAGGAACCTGCCGTTGTAGGTGTTGGCGGCGTTGGCCGCGTCGCCCTCCCAGGAGGCCAGCCCGTTCCACGCCGTGCCGAGGCCGTTCTCGTGGTTGTCCAGCTCGGCGACGGCCTTGTCGACCTTGTCGGCGTCCTCGCGGAACTTGCCGAGGTCGATCTCGCGGACCTCGTCGTAGTTCCGGTAGACGTAGGTCTTCAGGTCGGGCGCCTGGCCACCGTGACCGGCCAGGGGCGCGGCCTCCTGGTAGACCGGGATGAACTTCTCGAAGAACCGCAGGCCGGGCGCGCCGGCGTCGAGCAGCTCGTCGGAGGTGCGGAAGTCGCCGGTCTCGTTCAGCACCTTCTGCGTGCTGCCGAGCTCGCGCTCCTCCTTGGCCTTGGCGACGAGGTCGTCGGCCTCCTCGCCCTCCGCGGTCCAGTCGCCGTGCCGCGCCTCCTGGCCGGCGTTGAACGCGACGCTCGCGCCGCCGGTGACGGGGGCCAGCAGGATGCCGGCGCCGTGCTGGAGCAGACCGGGGTCGTTCGGGACGTCGACGCCGTTCGCCTCGGCGTAGCGGCGGACGTCCTCCTCGCTCGCGCCCGAGCCGGCCAGCGCGCGGACCAGGTCCTCCTTGGTCTCCGGCGTGACGTTCGGGTCGTCGAGGAGCTGCTTGATCTCGTTCTGGTCGGCCACCGCCGCTACCCCCTGAACTGGTCGGACGTGGCGGACTCGTTGCTCTCGTACGTCTTGGCCACGTCCTTCAGGCGCAGCGCGACGTTGCCGGCCTCGCGCCCGAACGTCTCCACGCTCGCCTGGAGGCGGTCGAAGTAGGTCTTGTACCTCGTCTCGGTACCGCGGAACTTGCGACCCACGTGGCCCGCGCCGACAGCCGGGGTCACGGTGCTCTTCAGCTGCGTGATGTCCGCACCGTGGTCCTCGTACTGCTTGGCAACGCCCTGGAGCTCACCCGGCCCGACGCCGAAGCCTGCCATCGCCTCCGCCTCCCCTCGTCCCCGGTCCGACGCCCGCGAGGGCTCCCGGGTTCCGCCGACAGGGTGCCGGCTCGGAGCAGCCCGAGGGGGCCGAACGCCGGATCAGGGCGCCTGGGCGAACACGCGACCGGACCAGCCGTGCGGCGACGGCCGTGCGGCGCGGGGGTCACCGCACCGCGGACACCACTCCCGCCAGCCGCTGGGCGGCGGACTCGGCCAGCTCGTGCGTGGCCGCCTCCACCATCACCCGCACCAGCTGCTCGGTGCCCGACGGGCGCAGCAGCACCCGGCCGGTGTCGCCCAGCTCGGCCTCGACGTCGGCCACGGCCTCCCGGACCGCGGCGTCCCGCGCCACCGCCGCCTTGTCCGTCACCACGACGTTGACCAGCACCTGCGGCAGCCGGCGCATCACGCCCGCCAGCTCGGCCAGCGGCGTGCCGGTCTCGGACACGCGGGCCATCAGGCGCAGCGCGGTCAGCAGGCCGTCGCCGGTGGTGGCGTGCGCGGGCAGCACCACGTGCCCGGACTGCTCGCCGCCCAGCGCGTACCCGCCCGCGCGCAGCTCCTCCAGCACGTAGCGGTCGCCGACCGCGGCGGTCTTCAGCTCGATGCCCGCCTCGCGCATGGCGATGTGCAGGCCCAGGTTGCTCATCACGGTGGCGACCAGCGTGTTGTCGGTCAGCTCGCCCGAGTCCTTCATCGCCAGCGCGAGCACGGCCATGATCTGGTCGCCGTCCACGACGTCGCCCTTGGCGTCCACCGCCAGGCAGCGGTCCGCGTCGCCGTCGTGCGCGATGCCCAGGTCCGCGCCGTGCAGCAGCACGGCCGCGCGCACCTGGTCCAGGTGGGTGGAGCCGCAGCCGTCGTTGATGTTCAGCCCGTCCGGGCCCGCGTGGATCTCGATCACCTCGGCGCCCGCGCGGCGGTAGGCGTCCGGGGCGGCCACCGAGGCGGCGCCGTTGGCGCAGTCCACCACGACCTTCAGGCCCTCCAGGCGGTGCGGCGTCACCTTCAGCAGGTGCTGCACGTACTGGCCCTCGGCGTCCTCGACGTCGCGCACCCGGCCGACGCCCGCGCCGGTCGGGCGGTGGGAGCGCTCGCCCATCTTCTGCTCGATCTCGTCCTCCACCGCGTCGGGCAGCTTGTGCCCACCGGCGGCGAACAGCTTGATGCCGTTGTCGGGCATCGGGTTGTGCGAGGCGGAGATCATCACGCCGACGTCGGCACCCAGCGCGGCCACCAGGTGGGCCACCGCCGGCGTGGGCAGCACACCCGCCCGCAGCACGTCGGCGCCCGCCGAGGTCAGGCCCGCCACCACGGCCGCCTCCAGCATCTCGCCGCTGGCCCTCGGATCGCGGCCGACCACCGCCACCGGGCGGTGGGAGCGGTCGTGCTCGGCCAGTACGCGGGCCGCCGCGGCGGCGATGGACAGCGCGAGTTCGGGGGTCAGGTCCCCGTTGGCGAGTCCGCGGACGCCGTCGGTGCCGAACAGCCGAGCCATGATCGCCGTGACCTCCAATGACGGGAACAACAGTGGCGAAAAGCACTGCGGGAGCAGCAGTTCGACGAAGAACTGGCTGCTCCCGCAGGGTGGTGCTCGCTGGACCCGGTGGGGGTCAGCGCTTGCTGTACTGAGGCGCCTTGCGGGCCTTCTTCAGACCGTACTTCTTCCGCTCCTTGACCCGGGGGTCACGGGTGAGGAAGCCGGCCTTCTTCAGCACCGGGCGGTCCTCGGAGTCGACGGCGATCAGCGCGCGGGCGATCGCGAGGCGCAGCGCACCGGCCTGGCCGGTGGTGCCGCCGCCGCGCAGGTTCGCGATGACGTCGAAGGTCTCGGGCTTCTCCGTGGTCACCAGGGGCTCGCGGATGAGCTGCTGGTGCACCTTGTTCGGGAAGTACTGCTCCAGCGTCTTCCCGTTCAGGGTGAACTTGCCGCTGCCCGGGATGAGCCGGACGCGGACGATGGCCTCCTTGCGGCGGCCGACCGTCTGCGCCAGGTGGTGCGCACCCGCGTTCAGGGTGTGGCGGACGGGCGCCGGCTCGGCCTCGGCCTCGTCGGACTCCTCCGCCTGCTCGGCCTCGGGCTCGGTGGCCTCGGCCTCCGCAGTCTCGGTCCCGGCGGCCTCGCCGGTCTCGTCGACGTCGGTCGTGTCGGTGTCGACGTCGGTGGTCTCGACGTCGGTCGCCTCGACGGCGTCGAGGTCGGCCTCAGGGGTCGTCACGTCGGTGTCCTCGGTCTGCTGCGGCTCGGTCACTGGGCGACCTTCTTGATCTCGAACGGCTGCGGCTGCTGCGCAGCGTGCGGGTGGTTCGGGCCCGCGTAGACCTTGAGCTTGCCCGCGATCGCGCGGCCGAGGCGGTTCTTGGGCAGCATGCCCTTGATCGCCTTCTCGACCAGGCGGTCGGCGCGGGTGTCGAGCACCTCGCCGAAGGACTGCTGGCGCAGGCCACCCGGGAAGCCGGAGTGCCGGTACACGAACTCCTGGTCACGCTTCTTGCCGGTCAACGCGACCTTGTCCGCGTTGATGACGATGACGAAGTCACCGGTGTCAACGTGGGGTGCGTAAGTCGGCTTGTGCTTGCCGCGCAGCAGCGTCGCGGCCTGGGTGGCGAGCCGACCGAGCACCACGTCCTGGGCGTCGATCACGTGCCAGGCTCGGGTCACCTCGCCGGGCTTCGGGCTGTACGTGCGCACGGGTCTACCTCGTCGTCACTTGCGTCTGGGGTCATCGCGGCGGTTGCTCAGGCCAGAGACCCCAGGTGGGCAGAGGGCCAGAACACCAGGCACGCTACTGCGCACCGAGTACCGCACAACAACGTAAGAAGATACCGGGTGGGGTCGGGGCGGTCAAAACCGCCCCCGTCAACCGGGTTCCGACCCACCCCCGGAGGGGTGATTTTGTGCCCTGGGTCACAGCTTTTGGCCGGGCTTTCGGGGGCTTGGCCGGGGTTTCGGGCGGAAAAGGAGCGGAACCGGGCGGGCCGGCGCGTCACGGGTCGCGCGCGGAAAAGATTTTCGGGCCTCGGCCGACACGCCTCGGCACCGCGCCGGGTCGCCACCCTTGACCGCCCGGGGCCGCCGCTCTCGGCCGCCCTGGGCCGCGCCGCGCTCGGCCCGCCCGGGGCCACGCCCTCGGTCGCGCCGGGCCGCGCCGCGCTCGGCCGCCCCCCGAGTCGG
>NZ_JBHSQO010000008.1:0-228399 GCF_042658445.1 Saccharothrix lopnurensis
GATCACCGGCCGAACCCCGGCCATCTCCTCCGGCGTCACTCCGCAAGAAGACCACACCGCCACCGGACGCTCTCGACCGACCTAACAAAGCCCTACTAGGGGCTGTGCACGCTCATCCCTTCACGGCTCCTGCGGTGAGGCCCTCGGCCAGGAACCGCTGCCCGAATCCGTACATCACCGCGACCGGGATGCTGATCAGCAGCGACGCCGCGGCCAGCTGTCCCTGCGGCACGACGTCACCGAAGATCATCGACTGCATGCCGACGGGCAGCGTCTTGTAGTCGTCCTTGGTGATGAACACGAAGGCGAACAGGAACTCGTTCCACGCGTTGGTGAGCGTGAACAGCGCGACCGCGAGCAGGCCCGGCTTGGCCAGCGGCAGCACGACCCTGATGAACGCGCCGAACCGCGTGCAGCCGTCGACCAGCGCGGCCTCCTCCAGGTCGGCCGGGATCGATTTGAAGTAGCCGACGAGCAGCCACGTCGCGAACGGCAGGGTGAACGTGGGGTAGGCGAGCACGAGCGACCACAACGAGTCGTTCAGCCCGATCCCGCTCATCATCTGGTAGAGCGGGATGAACAGCAGCGCGCCCGGCATCACGTAGGTGAGCAGGATCGTCACCGTGAAGCTCTCCGAACCCCGGAACCTCAGCCGCGCCAGCGCGTAGCCGGCCAGCGCCGCGCAGATCAGGGCGATCACGGTGGACGCCACCGACACCAGGATCGTGTTGACGTACCAGGTGCCGAACGCCCTGCCCGTGAACAGGTTGGTGAACTGCTCGGTGCTCCACGGGGTCGGCCAGAGGTCGTCGGTGCGCGCGACGATCTGGTCGTCGGACTTGAAGGCCGTGACCGTCATCCAGTAGAGCGGGACGAGCACGAAACCCAGCAGACCCACGAGCGCGACCCCGCTGCCCGCCCCGCCGACCAGCCGTGCGGCGAGCCGGTTGCCCCGCGCGGCGAGCGCGGAGACGACCCGCCCGACGCCGGCCGCGAGCACCACGAACACGCACAGCACGAGCGCGGCCTTCCACACGATCCGGGGCGACGCCCAGACCAGCACGAGCATCGAGACCACGACGATCACCCACGGCAGCGCCCGGCGCTGGGCGGGAGTCAGCCGCCTGCGCCCCGTGCCGCCCGAGCCTGGCTGGTCGCCGCGTCGCATCATCCGCACGAGGATCATCACGAGGACGCCGATGACGGGCAGCATCACCAGGGTGACCGCGGCGCCCGCGCCCGGTTGCAACTGCTGGATGGCCTTCGAGTAGGCCACCATCACGTACGGGGCGGTGGCGTCACCTGGCCCGCCCTGGGTCATCAGCCAGATCAGGTCGAAGTTGTTGAACGTCCAGATCGACGACAGCAGCACGGTCACGATCATGATGTTGCGCAGCCCCGGCAGGGTGATGTGCACGAAGCGCTGCCACACCGAGGCGCCGTCGACCACCGCCGCCTCGTAGAGACCGCTGTCGATGGCCTTGAGCCCGGCGAGGAACGTCACCGTGAAGAACGGGATGCCCTTCCAGACGTTGACCAGGATGACCGCCGGCATCGCGAGCGCGGGATCGGACAGCCACTGGGCGGGCCAGGAGTCGACGAGCCCGATCGCGGCGAGGACGGGCCCGATCCCCGAGTCGGTGAGCAGGACGTTGACGCTGCCGAAGATCGGGTCGAGCAACGACCGCCAGGTGAACGCCGTGACGACCGTCGGCACCACCCACGGCAGCAGGATCACCCCGGCGATGATCGTCCGGCCGCGGCGCATGTGGTGCAGCATCAACGCCGCGATGAGACCGAGGGTCACCTTGAAGATCTCGGCGTACGCGGTGAAGACGAACGAGTTGAGCACGCCCTTGTGGAACACGGCGTCGTCGACGAGGTCGAGGTAGTTGCCCAGCCCGACGAAGACCGTCTCCGCACCGTGGCGCTCCGTGGCGCTGGTGAGGATCGAGCTGACGATCGGGACCAGGATCAGACCCGCGACCAGCAACAGCGTCGGCCCGATGAACACCGCGGCGAGGCGCCAGTCGCGCCCGAGCAGCCGCTGCGACGTGGTGAGCGAAGATGACACGGTCGGCGCCGGACGGGCCGGCGCCGACCGCGTCGTACTCGGACGCGGGACGGTCACTGCTCGAAGCCCTGCTGCTCGAAGACCTGGACGATCCGGGTGTGGGTCGCGGCGACGGCGTCGGCCGGCCGGGTGCCCTGGATGACCGACTGCATCATGTCGGTCAGCAGGTAGGCGGCGGTCGCGGCCTGCTCGCCGGGGCTCGGGGCCTGGGGGAACGCGTAGCCGGTCTTCGTGGTCAGCGGCAGCGATGTGCGGGTCTGCTCCCGCAGCGCGGTGAAGGCCGGGTCACCGCTGGTGTAGTACGGGTCGGAGTCCCACACCTCGTCCCACGCGGGATTGACCAGGCACGGCGCCCCCTTCGCGACGCCGAGCAGCGCGCTCCCGCCGACCATGAACTTCGCGACCAGCTTGGCGAGGTCGGGGTTCTTCGCCCCCTTGAACACGACGAACGAGTTCGACTCGCCGTACGCGAGTGGCTGGTCGATCGCCGGTCCGGTGGCGCCGTTGAACGGGTGCGTGTTGGCGTAGACCGGGTTGTTCTTGGTCTTCGAGTCGGCGTAGACGCTGAACTGGTTGAGCGTGAGCCCCAGGATCTGGGCCAGCCAGTTCTCGTTGTTGCTCGAGTCGGTCCAGCTCCCGATCCCGGGCGGCAGCATCGGCGCGTACTTCGGGTTCGTGTAGATGTCGCCGATGAACGTGACGGCCGCGACGGTTTCCGGGGAGTCGAACACCACCTTCGTGCCGGTGTTGTCCGCGATCGCCCCGCCGTAGCAGTTGATGACGTTCGCGATGAAGCCGTTGGCGTCGCCGGAGCGGTTCACCGTGATACCCCAGCCGAAGCGCCGCTTCGCCGGGTCGGAGACCTCCAACGCGTTGTCGCGCAACTCTTCCCACGTGTAGTGGGGCTTGAGCGGGAGACCCTTCTCCTGGTACCAGTCCTTGCGCAGGTACATCCCGGTCGCGATGAAGTGGTAGGGGATCGCGTACCAGCGTCCGCCGAACACGCAGAAGTTGGCCGCTTCGGTCGCGGGCTCCCCGTAGAGCGCGCGCATCTCCTCGACCACGTCGGTGACGTCGGCGAGGTCGCCGAGGTTGTAGAGCTGGCCGACGAACCGCCGGTCGCTCATGAAGGCCAGATCGCGGCTCGTGCCCGCCTTCACCTCGGCGTCCATCTTCGCGACCATGTCACCGGCGTCGCCGGAGACCAGGTCGTTGTCGAGAGTGGTGCCGGTGGCCTGCGCGAACACTTGCAGCGACCGGTCCAGCGCCTGGTTGGCGGCCTCCGAGTACAGCTTCTGCGAGAGCATCCCCACCGACCCGCCGCGCAGCCCGGCCGCCTGGTCGAGCAGGGCCTGGGGTACCTGGACGTCGACCTGCGGTGCCGCGGGACCGCCCCCGCAGCCGGCGAGGCCGAGCACGCCCAGTGCGCTCATCCCGAGGAAAGTGCGCCTAGATAAGTCAGTCTTCTCTGCCATGACCACTCCTCTCGCGTCCGGTCGGGCGGACGCGTACCGACGGGGCGACGTTGCTACCGGCGGGACAGCGAGGCGAGCGCCGCGCTGCCGGGTCGTTCATGCGGCGATCGACGCCGCACCGCTGATGCGTTGTCCTGGCAGCCCGTCGACCAGCCCGCACGCGCTACGGGGCCGCTACAGCGGTAGCGGGCCCGCACCGCGAACGGGCTCCGGTGCCGGGGTGCCCGTCCCGCGGAGTCGAGACCCCCGCCGGACAACCATCGCACTGGTCACGCTCCGCACGACGCTGCCAACCAGCCGCACTCCGCACCGCACGGCATCGGCGGAGTCGACGAACGTCGCGCGGTGGGGGAGACGACGTCGATCACGGACGCGACGTCGGCGGTGCCCGACCCACGTCGGCACGTAGGCGAAGTCGGCCACCCACCACGAGCCCGGCCGCGCGCCCGGCCGGTGGACACCCGGTTCGCCCAACCTCGCGACCAGGCGGCCCACCACGGGGCCGAAGGCTCTCGCGGCGGCCGACCACCCGCCTCCGCCAGGTAACGCCGCGCCGTCGAGTGCGGCACCCACCTGGTCAGGACCCACGCGGTGGCCGCCGCCGCGACGACAAGATCGCCACCCGCTACCGGATCACCACCCACGTCGCCGCCATCGACATCTGGCCGCACCACACCTGAACACGCCGTCCCGTCGGACACCCGGACCTGCGCTCGGTACGTCGCCAACCGCACCGTCGCGGCCCTCTGCACGAGGGTGAACCCGTTGATCCTGACCGCGCCGTCGTCAGCGTTGGGATGGTCGGAGCCTGGCGGGATGTGGTTTTCCGCGGCGGTCCGGCCGGGAGGCAGGTCGCGCTTCCCGAAGTCGAGGTCGGTGGACCAGTTGCCGGTCACCGCGATGATGGAGCAGGACTGGTGGATCCTCCCCTCGGGGCCGTGCTGAAGGCACATCCGGTGTGGTGCGCCGAAGTCCTCCAAGTGCCACGCGTGGGTTCGCGAGGCCGCCTGTGCCGACGCGACGACTGGTGAGCCGACCGGGGGCAGCAGGAGACCGAGGCCAGGGTGAGCGCCGATCTGGCGATCCGGACGCCACTCTCACCGAATCCCTCCTGAACTGGTGTTGGACACGCTTCGGCCGACGCTAGTGACCGGATCTCAGAGATCACTGAGACCTCCGATCGTTCCCGGCTCCGCTCGTGTTCCGGCTCTGCGGCAGGCGGGGCCTGGAGAATTCACCCTGCTCACCGGACGCTGGCGCGCCCTACACCACTTCACCACCAGCCCCCGCAAGCTCGGCGACATCGTCAAAGCCGCCCTCACCCTCACCCATTTCGAGCACGGACGACTCACCTGAACTCGCTGAGATCACCTCGACATGTCCGGAGCGCACTGGTGCTCCACTCGGATACCGACCGATGGTGGTGAGGTGGCGGCTATGCGGACCTGGACCTACTTCGTGATCTTCTGCACGGTTGCGCTGCCCGTGGGGTATCTGGTCGACCGGCGTGCCCATGCTCAGCGGGCCAGGGTTGGTAGCGCCCGCCGACATCAGGGGCCGGGCCGGTGTGGATATGACCGCCTGGGCCCGGCTCGGCCCGCACGGTACGGGCCAGCGACGGCATCACCGGCGGCTCATACGGCAGTGACGGCAACAGTTGACCGGTTCCCGGAGCTTCTCGCACCGGAGCTGACGCCGGTCGTGCCTCGTCCGTGACTACTTCCACCCCTGCCATGTCCGTATGCCGCCAGGGGGAGTCCGTCGGTGGCGCGCGGGTCGACCAACGGGTGACGCGGTGCTCGGTGTCGACCACCGGGTCGAAGCCGCCCGGCGCGACGAGCGGCGGTTGACCCGGGTGGGTGTTCGTGGTCGACGCGGCAGCCGTCGCCTGTCGCTTCGTGGTTCCGTGCTCCGCAGTCCACGACCGTCCCAGGACACTTCTGCGATGAGCGGTCACTTCACCGTCACGCGTCCGAGCGAACCCGGCGATCCCCGGGACGCTCGTGACATCTGCCTCGTGGGAGTCGGCCCGCGCGGGTTGTCGGTGCTCGAACGACTCTGCGCCAACGCCCGCGAGATCCCGCACCGCACCGTGCGCGTGTGCTTGGTGGACCCCCGGTTGGGCGTCGGTGGCCAGGTGTGGCGGTCGGACCAGTCCCGGCACCTGCTGATGAACACCGTCGCGTCCCAGGTCACCGTGTTCCTCGATGACAGCGTCGACTGCGCGGGTCCCGTGGTGCCCGGTCCCAGCCTGTACGAGTGGGCACGTTTCGTCGCCCTGCTCAACCCTTTCCTGGACCTCCCGGCCTGGGTGCGCGGCGAGGCGCTCGTCCTCGGTCCCGACGCGTACCCGACCCGGGCCCTCTACGGTCACTACCTGGACTGGGTGTTGCGGCACCTGGTCGAGCACGCCCCCGCCAACCTGGTCATCGCGCGGCACCCGGAGCGGGTGGTCGACCTCGTCGACCAGGACGACGGCCTCCAGGCGGTGGTCCTGTCGAACGGCGAACAGCTCACGGGGCTGCACTCCGTCGTGCTCGCCCTCGGCCACCTCGACACCGCGCCGACCCCCTCGCAGCAGCGGTTGCGGGATCTCGCCGCCCGCGACGGGCTGCGCTACGTCCTCCCGCGGAACCCCGCCGACGTCGACCTGAGCGCCGTGACCGGCGGTGAACCGGTCATCCTGCGCGGTCTGGGCCTGAACTTCTTCGACCACGTGGCGCTGCTGACCTCCGGCCGCGGCGGGGTGTTCCACCGCGACCGGGACGGACGGTTGTGCTACGAGCCCTCCGGCCGGGAGCCCCGCCTGATCGCCGGTTCTCGGCGCGGGGTGCCCTACCACGCGCGAGGGGAGAACCAGAAGGGCGTCTCGGGTCGGCACGTCCCGCTGTTCCTGACGCCGCGACGCATCGCGGCCCTGCGCGCGTCCGGTCCCGTGGACTTCCGCGCCGACATCTGGCCCTGGGTCGACCGGGAGGTGCGCGCCATCTACTACGCCACCATCGTGGTCAACCGGTCGGGTGACGCCGAGGGGGCGCGCTTCCTGCGCGAGTTCCGCGAACTGGGGGAGTCGGTACCCGTGACCGGCGCGGAGGACGGGCTGCTGCGCCGGTTCGGGCTCGGATCGACGCCGCGGTGGGACTGGGAGTCCATCGCCACCCCCTGCCGCACCCGGTTCACCGGACCGGGCGCGTTCCGCGACTGGCTGTTGTCCTACCTCGACGCCGATGTCCGCGAGGCACGCCTGGGCAATGTCCGCGGCCCGCTCAAGGCCGCCTTGGACGTCCTGCGCGACCTGCGCAACGAGGTCCGGCTCCTGGTCGACCACTGCGGCCTCACCGGCGCCTCCTACCGCGACGACCTCGACAACTGGTACACGCCGCTCAACGCCTTCCTGTCCATCGGCCCGCCCGTGCAGCGCATCGAACAGGCCGCGGCGCTGATCGAGGCCGGCGTCCTCACCGTCGTCGGGCCGGGGATGGTCGTGGAGCACCTCGACGACGGCCGAGGCTTCCTGGCCCGCAGCCCGCTCGTGCCGGGGGCCGAGTACCGGGCTCGCACGCTCGTCGAGGCACGGCTACCCGAGGTCGACGCCCGCCGCACCACCGATCCCCTGCTGGCTCGCCTGCTTGCCCGCGGCGCCTGCGCCCTCAACCGCATACCGAACCGCACGACCGGGTGGTACGAGACCGGGGGCATCGCCGTGACCGCGCGTCCTTACGCGTTGCTCGACGCGCAACGGCGGCCTCATCCGCGGCGTTTCGCGTTCGGTGTGCCCACCGAGACCGTGCACTGGGCCACCGCCGCGGGAGTGCGGCCCGGCGTCAACTCGGTCATCCTCGGCGACGCCGACGCGCTGGCCCGCCAGTGCCTGGACCTGACCGCCCACGCGGTCGACGAACCGGCCACCACCTGAAGGGAACCCGCATGTTCGCAGACAGCGGTCTGCTCTCGCCCGGATGGGCGAGCACCGGGATCGACGACCTGCTCGACGACCGCGCCTGGCTGACCGCCATGATCCGGGTCGAGGAGGCGCTGGCCCGCGCGCAGGCCCGCATCGGCATGGTGCCGCCCGCCACGGCCTCGGCGCTCGCCGAGGTCGACGCCGACGCGTTCGACTGGCCGGACCTCGTCGCAGGGGTTCGCGCGACCGGCAACCCGACCGTCGGCTTCGTCGCGCAGCTGAGCGGCATCGTCGCCGGGATCGACCCGGAAGCCGCGGACTTCGTCCACCGCGGCAGCACGAGCCAGGACATCCTCGACACCGCCACCATGCTCATCTGCCACGAGGTGCTCGGCCGGGTGCTCGACGACCTGCGGCGCACCGCCGACGCGTTGGCCGGCTTGGCCCGCGAACACCGCGACACCCCCATGGCCGGCCGCACCCTGACCCAGCACGCCGTCCCGATCACCTTCGGCCTCAAGGCGGCGGGCTGGCTCAACGCCGTGCTCGACGCCGTCGACCGCCTCGACCACCTGCGCTCGCACGGGCTGCCCGTGTCGCTGGGCGGCGCCGCCGGCACCCTGGCCGCCTACCAGGAGTTCACCGAGACCGACAGCCTCGACCTCGTCGAGCACCTGGCCGCCGACCTGGGACTCACCGCACCGCTGATCCCCTGGCACGGGGCCCGACTGCCGATCGTCGACGTGGCCAACGCGCTCAGCCTGGTCACCGGCACGCTCGGCAAGTTCGCCGCCGACGTCGAAGTCCTCACCCGCACCGAGATCGGCGAACTGGCCGAACCGGCGGCACCCGGCCGTGGCGCTTCCTCCGCCATGCCGCAGAAGCGCAACCCCGTCCACGCCACCGCCGTCCTCACCGCCGCCCGTCAGGTGCCGGCGCTGGTCTCCGTGCTGCACCAGTGCATGGTCGTACCCGACGAGCGCTCCGCGGGCGGCTGGCACGCCGAGTGGCAACCGCTGCGCGAAGCCCTGCGACTCGCCGCCGGCGCGGCCCGCAACGCCTCCGACCTCGCCTCCGGCCTGACCGTGTTCCCCGAGAAGATGAGGGACAACCTCGCCCTCACCGGCGGTGCCATCGTCTCGGAACGCCTCAGCGCCGTGCTGACCCCGCTGCTCGGCAGGATCGCGGCCAAGAAGATCATGACGGAAGTCACCGCCACCGCCGGCGACACCGCCGAGGTCCTGGTGCGACAACTCCACGCCCGAGGGCACGACAGCGACCCAGCCCGGTGGCGGGATCTCTGCGACCCGGCCAGCTACCTGGGCGCGTCATCCCGACTCGTCGACCGGGTCCTCGACCGCCACCTCACCGCCTGGCGCCCCTCGATCCCGGATCGTCGCGGTGGTGGAGCGGGCCCCGCCGATCCAGGTGGCCCGCCGGATCCCGGAAGTGCCTGAGTCCGGGTTCACGCCCGGCGGGGTCGAGCGCCGTCGGCGCGTCCCGTGCGGCACCGCTTGGCCGACCGACGAGCTCATCGGTCGGATCGGCCGTGCCGCGATCGGCGAGCAGGTGCGGCGCAGGGACCGACGACCTGCGCTGAGAGTCGTGGCCCTGCTTTCTCCGCCGGAGGAGACTCCACCCGCGGCCGCGTGGTCGGGGGTGCTGAGCGGGTTGTCAAGGAGCAGGTCGAACATGTCGCGGGCGCTGACCGCCCTCACCGACGACGCCCGCCTGCGCGTCACCGGGGGCGACGCGCGCGCGGTCATGGTCGAAGGAGCCGTTCCCCGACCCTTCACCCTGCACCGCGCCCCGAACCGGAGCTCGACCACGGCACCGGAGGGAGGTGAGCAACCATGACCGCGATGCTGCGACCGAGGAGCTGCCGCACGTGCCGTGACCGCCCCGGCCCGCCTCACCCGCGGTGGGCGTCGAAGCGCAGCACGGCCCGGCGCGGGCAGGGGACCGGGCCCCTCATGGTGGTGCGCAGGTCGGCACCCGGCGCGAGGGACACCCGCCACCGCCGGGTGATGGCGGCCAGGGTCAGGACGGCCTCGGTGATGGCGTAGGTGTCGCCGATGCAGCGCCGCGCGCCGCCGCCGAACGGCAGGAACGCCCCGGGCGGCGGCGTGGCGCCCCGCGCGGGGTCCCACCGGTCGGGGTCGAACCGCATCGGCCGCGGGTAGTGGTCCTCGTTCAGGTGAACCGCGGTGGGCGAGGTCATGACCGTCGCGCCGCGCGGCAGCCAGGTCCTGGCCAGCTCGACCGGCTCGGTGACGGTCCGGGTGATCAGCACGGTCGGGTGGTGCAGCCGCAGCGTCTCGGTCAGCACCCGCCGGGTGTAGGTCAGGTCGGCGGGGTCGGACGTCCCGACCGCCTCGGCCCGCACCGCCTCCTGGACCTCGGGGTGCCGGGCCAGGCGGGTCAGGCACCAGGTCATGGTGGCGGCGGTCGTCTCGACGGCCGCCACCAGCATGGTCATGACCTGGCTGTGCACCTGGTCGGTGGTCAGCGGCGCGAGTTCGTCCACCAGCCCGCCGGGCGGGCGGGCCGAGGCCAGGCGCTCCACCGCGTGCCGCAGCGACCGCGTGGCCGACCGGTGCGGCTGGTGGACCGCGGTGAGCACCCGCCGCAGGCCGGACGGGACGAGCATCAGCGGCAGGAAGCCCCGCAGGAGCGTTTCCACGCCCTGCTGGACGTCGTGCACGGTCGCGGGCGCGTCGTCGGCGAACAGGGTCCGCACCACGATCCGCCGCGACAGCCGCTGGAGCGCGGGGTGCACGTCGGCGACCTCGCCGGGGTGCCACGCCTCGACCGCCGCGCCCACCTCCTCGGCCATGACCCGCGCGTAGCGCCGGAGCCGGTCGGGGTGGAACGCCGGTTGGATCATCCGGCGCTGCGCGCGGTGCTCGGCGTGGCCGCAGGTCGCCAGCCCGTCGCCGATGACGTCGCGGACGCGCTCCACGGCGGGCCCGCCCCGGTCGAAGACGCGGTCGTGCACCAGGACGTGGCGCAGGAGTTCGGGGTGGCAGCACACGTGGGCCGGGCGCGGGCCGAGCCTGATCTCCACCAGGTCGCCCAGGCGGTGCAGCGAGCGCAGGAACTCGACGGGCCTGGTGGCCAGGTGCCAGGCGTGGCCGAGGACGGGCAGCGCGCCGGGGGCGGTGGCGGAGCGGAACCCGGCCGGGGTGGACGGGGCCGAAGGGGACCGGGTCGAGGCCGTGCCGGGGTGGGCGTGTTCGGCGGTCCGGGGCGCGGTGGACCGCGGCGCGGCGGGACAGGGCGCGGTGGGGTGGTGCGCTACCGGGTGGTGCGTTGCCGAGTGGGGTGGGGTCGGACGGGACGCGGTGCTCAAGCGGGACAGCCTCCTGGTTCAGCCGTGGTGTTCGGCGGGAGTCCACCCCGGATCCGCGCACCCGGCACGCCGGCAGACCCGTTCGGCGCATTTACCACCCGTACCGGTGGCCTCGTCACGGCGAGGTGACGGCACCACCCGCCACGCCGACTTCGGGGTGGACTTGCCGGGGGTGGCCCGCGCCACTACCGTCCGAACGAAAGTGAAGAGGTTTCGCGTATTTCGGGAGTGCGCATGAGGGGTTCTCGTCGCTCGCTGCTGCCCACCGCGCTGGTCGCCGCGCTGGTGGTGGTCGGCCTGCCCGCCACCCAGGCCCGATCACAGGACCAGCCCTACCTGATCGGGCGCGGCATCTCCGACGTGACCGGGCCCGCCGCCGAGAACGGCATGATGGGCTACTCCTCGTTCGACCAGAAGACCACCGGCATCCACCAGCGCCAGCGCTCGCGGGCCTACGTCGTGGTCGACCGGGCCACCGGCAAGCGGGTCGCCTACGTCAACGCCGACCTGGCGATGATCTTCCGCGCCGTGCAGGAGGCCGTGCTGGACCGGCTGCGGCCCCGCTACGGCGACCTCTACACGCGCGAGAACGTGCTGCTGTCCGCCACCCACACCCACGCGGGCCCCGGCGGCTACTCGCACAACCTCGCCTACAACCTCTCGATCCTCGGCCTGCAACCGCAGACCCTGAACGCCATCGCGGACGGCATCGCCGAATCGGTCGTCGAGGCGCACGAGGACCTCGCGCCCGGCGAGCTGTCCCTCGGGCGCGGGCAGCTCGCCAACGCCAGCGTCAACCGCTCGCGCACCGCGTTCGAGCGCAACCCCGCCACCGACAAGGCGCACTTCCCGAACGCCATCGACCCGACCATGACCGTGCTGCGGTTCCGGCGCGGCGGCGAGGACGTCGGCGCGATCAGCTGGTTCGCCACCCACAACACGTCCATGACCAACCGGAACACGCTGATCAGCCCGGACAACAAGGGGTACGCGTCCTACCAGTGGGAGCACGACGACGAGGGCGTGCGCTACCTGGACGACCGCCCCGGCTTCGTCGCCGCGTTCCCCAACACCAACGCGGGCGACATGTCGCCGAACCTCAACCTGCGCCCCGGTTCCGGCCCGACCGAGGACGAGGTGGAGAACACCCGGATCATCGGTGAGCGCCAGAACCGCAAGGCGCAGGAGGTGTTCGCGGGCCCGCAGCGGGCCGTCACCGGCGGGGTGGACTCGCGGATGCGGTTCGTGGACATGTCCCGGGTCGCGGTCGCGGGCCGCCACACCACCGACGGCCGCCCCGGCACCACCTGCTCGGGCGTGGTCGGCGCGTCCACCATGGCGGGCAGCGTGGAGGACGGGCCGGCGCTGCCCGGCTTCAGCGAGGGGATGCAGAGCCCGCTCAAGGCGCTGTTCGAGCCGCTGAACGTCGAGGTGCCGCAGTGGCTGCGCGACTGCCAGTACCCGAAGGCGTCCCTGGTGCCCACCGGCCTGGTCGGCGCGACGCCGGACGTGCTGCCGCTCCAGGTCGTCCGGATCGGACCGCTGCACCTGGTCGCGGTGCCCGCCGAGGTCACGGTGGTGGCGGGCCTGCGCATCCGGCGCGCGGTCGCCGAGGGCGCGGGCGTGCCGCTGGAGGACGTGCTGGTCCAGGGCTACGCCAACGACTACAGCCAGTACGTGACCACCCCGGAGGAGTACGACCTCCAGCAGTACGAGGGCGGCTCGACGCTGTTCGGGCGCAACACCCTGCCCGCCTACCAGCAGGAGTTCGGCGCGCTCGCCGAGTCCCTGCGCACGGGCGCGCCGCTCGACCCCGGCCCGACGCCGGGCAGGCCGCCGTTCACCGGGATCAACCTCCAGACCGGCGTGGTGTTCGACGACAAGCCGCTGGGCCGGTCCTTCGGCGACGTGCTGACCGAACCGGCCGCCGCCCACACCCGGGGCCAGACCGCCACGGCCGTGTTCGTCACCGGCCACCCCAAGAACAACCTGCGCCGCAACGGCACCTTCCTGGAGGTCCAGCGGCTGGTGGACGGCCGGTGGACCCGCCACGCCGACGACGGCGACTGGTCCACCCGCTACCGCTGGCAGCGCGAGGGCGTGGCCAACTCCACCGCCGCGATCACCTGGACCATCCCGGCCGACACCCCGGCGGGCACGTACCGCATCGTCCACCACGGCGACTGGAAGAGCGGCTGGACCGGCGCGATCACCGGGTTCACCGGGACCAGCAGGTCGTTCACGGTGGGCTGACCGCACCCCCGGTCCCGACGTCCCCAATCCCGACGGCTCCGGACGGGCCGGCGCGCGTGGTCGGCGCGCCGGTCAGGTGGTCCTGGAGCCGGGCGTGGCGGAACTGGTACACCGCGCCCGCCCGGCGCAGCGCGCCCAACCGGCAGGCGTCGTCCAGGAACGCCACCAGCCGCCAGGGCAACCGGCCGGTCAGGGGCAGCCAGATGCGGGCCAGGGCGGCCCACTGCCCCCAGGCGGTCAGGCAGAGCCCGTAGCCGATCCCGGCCCCGAAGGCGCCCTCCACGCCGAACACCAGCCCGACCTCCAGGCTGCCGGCGATGCCGCCGGTGAAGCCGTGCACCACCGCGGCCACGGAGCCGAGCACCAGCGCCCACACCAGGAAGTGGGAGACCACGTTGGCGCGGTTGGACCTCAGCAGGTCGGCCGGGCTGACCGCGGCCCGCACGTCGATCGGCGTTTCCAACCAGGTCATCAGCCCCAGCACGAGGCCCGCCGAGAACCCCACCTGGAGCGGGAACAGGACCGCGGCCAGCAGCCCGCCCCCCAGCCCGTCGTCGAGCCCGAGCCGGGGCACCAGGAGCCGGTCGACGAGCAGCAGCGCCAGCGCCACCAGGAGCCCGACCACGGCCCCCGACGTGATCCTGGCGGTGAACGGCGCGCCCCGGCGCTGAAGACCGCCGAACACGCGCACCCGGACCGGTGACGGCTTCAGCGCCTCGCTCCCGTCCGCGAACCGGTAGACCAGGCCGAACGCCACCGCGGCCACCGCACCGTGCAGGAGGCCGACCACGATCCCGCGCCGGACCGCGAAGTCGAGCCCGCGGGAGGTGGCGACCAGGTCCACCGGGATGTTCCCGATCCCGGTCACGAGCCCGAAGGACAGGCCCGCCAGGAACGCGATCACCAGGGTGCGCGTCGAGCGGCGCACCGAGGCGCCGAGTTCCCACCAGGCCAGGTCGCGCGTGCCGAGCCGGTGCAGGTGCCCGGCGAGGTGGCCCAGCCAGCGCTGGGCGCGGTCCGGGTCCCACCGGTGGGCGGGCCCGGTGCGCGGGTCGCCGGGCCGCAGCCGGTAGACCGACGGGAGGAAGCTGCCCAGCAGGTGCTCCTCCAGGCTCTCCGGGCTGTCGAACAGGGTGGGGTCCAGCAGCGCCGCCGGCCCGGCCGCCGGCCCGTCGTCGCGCCCGTCCCGGTCGCCCTCGCCGTAGACGGTGCGGGCCAGGGAGACCATCAGGGGAGTGGTCAGCACCGCGGCGAGGTTGGCGTTGGCCGGGGCGGCGGGGTCGCGGCGCAGCTCGGCCAGCACGTGCCGCCACTCGGGCGTGACGGCCTTGGGGCTGCCGCGCAGCAGGTGGTCCGCCAGGTCGTCCAGGGTGAGGTCGGTCAGCTCGACGGCGGCGGCGTGGGTCAGCCCCCTGGTCCGCCCCACCGCGGTGGTGTACTCGTCGGACCGGCTGGTCAGCACCAGCGGCAGGGAGATCGCGGAGAGCTCCCGCAGCGCGACCCGGTGGAGGCCGTCGGCCATCTCGTCGAACCCGTCCAGCACGGGCAGCACCAGCCCCTTGGCGACCAGGGTGGCGGCCAGGGTCTCCCCGGTGGGGCCGATCGTGGCCAGACCGGGCTGGTCACGGCTCAGCCGGCCGCTCAGCCACTCCTTCAGCGGTTCGGCGACGGGGTCCCACGACCCGATGCCGAACATCTCCGGGACGGGTCCGCCGGGGGCGCGGGCCGCCAGCAGGTCCAGCACGAACCGCAGGCCCAGGACGGTCTTCCCCGACCCGGCCCGGCCCAGCACCACGAGCCGGCCGGAGGGTATCCGCCGGTAGACCTCGGTGATCAGGCCCAGGTGCCCGGCCAGCTCCAGGGGCTCGACCGCCTGCCCGGCCGGTGCCAGGCGGATGTTGGCCCAGTGGTCCATCAGCCCGTCGTCCGCCGCGCCCCACCGCACGGGCAGCGGCACCGGGTCGCGGATCCGCCGCCGTTCCTCCTCCTCCAGCCAGCGGTCCCGGACGGCCTCGGCCAGCTCGTCGGCGGTCCGGGCCAGTTCGTCCCGCTCCACGCGCACCGACGAGCCGGTGATGTGCACGTCGCCGTGGATCACCCCGGCCTGGACGACCGCCCCGTCCACGGTCCCCGCCACCTCGTTGTGCACCGGGGGCCGGCTCCGGGCCGGGGGGACACCGCCCATCTCAGCCGACCTCCGGCCCGTCGCCGCGGCGGCGGCGCAACCACCAGGCGCAACCGCCCGCGACGGCGCCCACGGCCGGGACGACGACCGCCACGAGGAGCAGGCGCGAGAGGTTCGGGTCACCGGTCGGGCGGGTGCCGCCGGCCGAGGCGGTGGAGGGTGCGGTGGTGGGTGCGGTGGCGGACGCGCCGGTGGTCCCGGTGGCGGCCGGGGTGCCCCGGTCGTCGATCCCGGCCGGCACCGCGCCGGGCGTGCCGGGGTCCGGGCCGTCCGGCGCGCCGGGTCCGGGCACCCGCGCGGGAGCCGACCCGCCCGGGGCCGTGGGCGCGCCGCCCGGCGCGGTCGGTCCGGGTGCCGGCGTGGGCCGTGGCGTCGCGGTGGTCGGCCTGGCCGTGCTCCCCTCGGCCGGCAGGACCCGGAACGACGCCAGGACGCCGTCCTGCCCGGCATCCAGCCGGCACGGCGCGTGGACCTCGCCCATCGCGGTCAGGTCGCCGTCCGCGTTCCTCGGGACCATGCGCAGGGCGAGCCCGCCGAGGGTGATCCGCGCGTTCCCCGGCTGCCGGAAGACCAGGGACCGCGCGGTCCCGTGCGCGGTGAACGTCATCGGGCCCGACGCCGGGACCGGGGTCACGGGCACGGTGAGCGGTGTGGTGACGCCGATGTCGCCCTCCGGCGCGGTCACGACGGCGTCGGCGGCCGCCGAGCCCTCGACGGTCGTCGCGCCGGCGAAGGTGAGCGCCTGCGTGACGAAGGGGGCGATCGTCGCCGAGGCGGTGACGGGCACCGGCGGGGTGGCCTCGCCGACCACGTGCGAGTCGGAGGCGTTCCAGGTGATCGTCGCCGTCATCGGCTGGTCGAAGATCACGGGGAACCGGCAGGTGTAGTGCAGCGTGAGCGCGGCCGAGGCCGGGGGCGCGCCCGCGGCACCGATGAAGAGGACCGCCGCGGCCACCCCGAGGACGCGGAGCGCGGGCAGTCTTTTCCGAACACCGCTCACCCGCGCACACCCCGTCCCGGATTGGAATTCCCCGAATTCCCCTCGGATTTCCTTTTTCCGCACCCCGCGTCGGACCCTACGCGGATCTGTGCCGTTCGCTCAACGGCCACCGCGTATTCCGCAATTTTGCTCACACGATCGAGTTATTCGAAAAAACTCCTCCGGGTGCCGGCGACGAGGCGAATTGCTCAGAGGGGGTCTTCGACCAGGGCGGCGGCGATCCGGGCGGCCGTGTCGAAGGTGTCGCCGGCCGGTCGCGTCCGGTACCGCTCGCGGCCCCGCGCCCAGGCGTGCCCGCGCTCGGCCCAGTCCTGGAACACGGGCGGCTCACCCGTGTTCACCAGCACCTCGAAGAACCGCTCCCACCGCGGGCGGTAGTAGCCGCTCAGCAGCCCGTGCCAGTCGCGGTTGGCGTACTCGCGCAGCGCCGGCGCCGCGGGCGCGCTCCACGTGGTGATCAGGGTGCGGGCCTCCCTCTCCAGCGCGTTCGCCTCGGCACCCGTCGAACCCCAGGACCGCGCCTGCGCCAGCCAGCGCCCCAGCAGCCAGTCCTCGTGCGTGCCCAGGACCTCCTCGCTCAGGTCCAGTGCCCGCAGGAACCGGGCGCTGTGCCGGGCCACGCCCTCGCGGTCCCCGCTCTCGTGCGCGGCCCGCAACCGGTCGAGCAGCAGCCGGGCCCGGTTGGCCAGCACCTGGCGGGTGACGTCGACCAGGTCGTAGCGGTACGGGGCGGAGTCGCGCAGCGGCGGCGCGACGGCCAGCAGGTGCTCCAGGCACGGCGCGAACTCCGACGGGTCGTACCGCCACCGGTCCGGCCCCCACATCGACGCCGAGCCCACGACGAGGGCCGGCTCGGCCGCGAACGGCGTCTCGTGCGGCCCCTCGCCGCTGGTGTGGCCGGTGGCGGAGTGGGCGTACGCGGTGCGCAGCAGGATGTCCCAGGCGGCCGCGGCGCGCGGGTCGTCGGCACCGTACCGGCGGCGCGCGTAGTCCCGGACCCACGCGGCGAGGTCGATCGGCTCCCGGTGCCACGGCACCTCCGCCAGCAGGTCGGCCACCACCGGGTTGTGGTGCGTGCCCTCCGGCACCACGGCCATGCCGACGAGGCGCCGGCGGGCCGGGTCGACCCGCCCCGCCGGCAGCGTGCGGCCGGGCTCCACCAGGTTGCCGAACATGCCGAGCCGGCCGCCGAAGTTGTTGATGGTGCCCCAGCACCACGGCGCACCCCAGTACGCCTCGGTGTGCTGCCACTTGCGCGAGTCGTCGGAGTCCATGTCCAGCACCACGACCCGCTCCCGGTCCACCGCGTCCAGCAGCACCCGGCGCGGGTTGGAGTGCCAGCCCTGGAGCAGCCACCGCGCGCCCGGCACGGCCCGTTCCAGCGAGGTCTGCACGGCCACCCCCGCGCGGGCCAGGTCGGCGCCGTCGAGCAGCGCCGGCAGCTCGTCGTCGCCGACCTCGTGGAACAGGTCGGTGGAGTAGTGCGTGGTGGTGCCGAAGTGCTCGGCCTGCGCGCGGTAGAACCGCTCCGCGACCGCGGGGTAGAGCGGGTCGGTGCAGTCCAGCCAGTACGGCCGCGGGTGGCCCGCGTAGTTCCCCTGCGCGACCACGTGCGCGTCGGGGTTGCGCTCGGCGAACACCCGGTCGGGCACGTGCCCGGCGAAGGCGGGGAACACCGGCGTGATGCCCAGCTCCCGCATCCGGTCGGCGATCCGCCGGCCCAGTTGCGCGCGCCGGCCCAGCAGGGTCCGGCTCACCGGGCCGCAGTGCGCGTTGTCGGCCTCGTCGTAGCCCGTGATCTCGCCGAACCACTGCCACGGCTGGTGCGCGGGCTGCGCGATCCACCGCCGGACCTCCGTCCCGGACAGGCCGAAGTGCTGGAACGCCTCGTACCAGACGATCTCCTGGCCGACCAGGGTGAGCGCCCGGTTGACGCCGCTCATGGCCAGCCGGTCCAGCTCGCGCTCCCACTCCGACCACCCCCAGAACGGGCTGGTGTAGCCGAACGAGGTGAAGTTGTTGGAGTACCGCTCGACCAGTTCGGTGGACCGCCGGACCGACTGCGCCGGCGCGGGCAGGTCGTCGGGCAGCGCGGTGCGGTCGCCGTTGGTGGACAGGTGACCGCCCGCCACGTGCTCCAGCCACCAGCGCAGCCCGGACATCAGGGCGACGCCACCGCTGCCCGCCAGCCGCACCTCGCCCCTCGACCCGCCGATCTCGAACACGTCGGCCTCGCCGGCGGCGGGCGCCAGCTCGTCGAGCACGAACTGCTCGGCGGCGTCGGAGCCGAGCAGCCGCTCGATCGCCTCCCGCACCGCGGCGGAGTCGTCCCCCGACGGCGACGACGACGCGCGGCCGGCCGCGGCGAGCGAGCCGGCCGCGAGCGAGACGAGCAGGAACGTCCTCCTGGTCACGGCGGTCATGTGTGCTCCTCCTGTGGGGCTGCGGTGCCGGGGACGTCCGCCTGGCTGTCGTCGGTGGTGCCGATAGACCGTTCGGACCAGCCACATGGTACGGACGACCGATACTCGTGGTTGCCGTGTGATCACAAAGCGTGACAACAAGGTCGTCGCTCACCGGAACGGCGCACAGCACGAGGAGGATGGGGCGCACGATCCGGGACGGGGGACCGCCGCGGCACCGGTGGTGCCGCGGCCGGAACACGGTCGGCGGTGCTCCCGGCCGTGGCCGCCACCGCGCCGGGAATACCTCGGCAGGGGGACGACTGAGACCTGTTCGATGACCGGATTTCCCGCTTTCAGGTGAGAACGCCGGAAGACCTCAGCCCTCCCGGTCCATCGGTGAGGGTGCGCACGGGCCCGGATTACCCGTTGGCACAGACAGGTTCGAACATCCGCCTCACGGGTATGGGTCAGGCATGACGGAAGCCACCACCACGGCCCGGCACTCGCTGTGGTCCGAGACCATCCCCCACGGGCGCTATCCCGCCCTCTCCGGCGAGACCTCGGTCGACGTCGCGGTCGTGGGCGGCGGTATCACCGGCGTGACCACGGCCCTGCTGCTCAAGCGCGCGGGCCTGAGCGTGGCGCTGGTCGAGGCCGACCAGGTCGGTGGTGGCGTCAGCGGCAACAACACCGCCAAGGTCACCGCCCTCCAGTCCACGGTGTACACCCGGCTGGTGAAGAAGCAGGGCGTGGAGGCGGCCTCCGACTACGCCGCCGCGAGCCTGGCCGCGGTCGGGTTCGTCGCCGCGCTGGCCGAGGGGGAGGGCGTCGACTGCGACCTGCGCCGCCACCCCGCCTACACCTACGCCCTCACCGAGGACGAGCTGCCCGCCGTCGAGGCGGAGGCGGAGGCCGCCCTGCGCGCGGGGCTGCCCGTGGTCCTCGACCGGGGCGAGCTGATGGGCGTGCCGTTCGAGGTCGCGGGCGCGGTGCGGCTGGACGACCAGGTGGTGTTCCACCCCGTCAAGTACGTGCGCGGGCTGGCCGAGCGGGTCGACGGCGACGGGTCCCGCGTCCACGAGGGCAGCCGCGTGCTGCGCATCGAGGAGGGCGACCGGGTCCGCGTGCGCACCGAGTCGGGCACGGTCGTCGCCGACCGCGTCGTGATCGCCACCCACTACCCGATCCTGGACCGCGGCCTCTACTTCGCCCGCCTGGAGGCCACGCGCGCCTACTGCGTCGCGGCCACGCTGCGCTCGGGCGAGCCGCCCACCGGCCTGGCCATCAGCGCGGGCAGCCCGTCGTGGTCCCTGTCCACCGACGGCGAGCGGCTGATCGTGGCCGGGCAGAGCCACACCACCGGCTCCGACGAGGGAGAGCCCTACGACGAGCTGATCAGGTTCACCCGCGAGCGCTGGGACGTCGAGGAGATCACCCACCTGTGGTCCGCCCAGGACGCCGTGCCCTACGACAAGCTGCCCATGATCGGCCCCTACACCCCGGGAGACCGGCGGCTCTACGGCGCGACCGGCTACCAGAAGTGGGGCCTGTCCAGCGGCACGATCGCCGCCATGCTGCTGAGCGACCTGGTCCGCGACCGGGAGAACGCCTGGGCCGAGCGGTTCAGCCCGCACCGGCTGTCGCTGACGTCCACGCCGACCCTGGCCAAGATGAACGCCAAGGTCGCCGCGGACTTCGTCGGCGACCGGCTGCGCGGCGCGGACGTCGACTCGGTGGCGGAGGTGCCGCCCGGCGAGGCCCGCGTGGTGCGCGACGGCAAGGACAAGGTCGGCGTGTTCCGCGACGACCAGGGCGGCGTGCACGCCGTGTCGATGCGCTGCACCCACCTGGGCTGCCTGGTGCGGTTCAACAACGCCGAGCGCAGCTGGGACTGCCCCTGCCACGGCTCGCGGTTCGACGTGGACGGCGCCGTGCTGGAGGGTCCGGCCACCGAACCGCTGCCCCGCCGGGACCCCGCTTGACCACGGTCGGGGTCGAGGAGGAGTTCCTGCTGGTCGACCCGCGGACGCGGCGGCCGGTGGCGCGGGCCGAGGAGGTGCTGGCGCACGTCGCGCCGCACGACCTGCCCGCCGGGGCGAAGGCGCACCGCGAGCTGATCGGCACGCAGGTGGAGTTCGCCAGCGGTGTCTGCCGCGACCTGCCGGAGCTGGCCGGGCAGCTGGTGGCGGGCCGCCGGGTGCTGGACCGGGCGGCCCGCGCCGAGGGGCTGCGCCTGGCCGCGACCGGCACGCCCGTGCTGGCCGACCCGGCGCCGGCGCTGAGCCGGGGCGAGCGGTTCGAGCTGATCGAGAACCTCTACCGCGGCCAGGTCGCCGACTACCAGTGCTGCGGCTGCCACGTGCACGTCGGCGTGCCGGACCGGGACACCGCCGTGCACGTGGTCAACCACCTGCGGCCGTGGCTGCCCACGCTGCTGGCCCTGGGCGGCAACTCGCCGTTCCACGCGGGCCGCGACACCGGGTACGCGAGCTGGCGGATGCTCGAACAGGCCAAGTTCCCCGGCGCGGGCGTCACGCCCTACTTCAAGACCGCCGCCGAGCACGACGCCGCGGTGGACCGGCTCGTCGACTGCGGCGTGCTGGCGGACGCGGCCCAGACGTTCTGGCTGGCCCGCCCGTCACCCCGGTACCCGACGGTGGAGGTGCGGGTGGCCGACACCGCCGCCACCGCGGCCCACGCCGTGCTCCAGGCCGGCCTGACCCGGGCGCTGGTGCGCACCGCGCTGGCCGCCGGCTCGCCGCCGCCGGAACCGGACGAGCAGGTGCTGGCGGCGGCCGTGTGGTCGGCGGCCCGCTACGGCCTGACCGGGTCCGGGGTGGACGTCCTGGCCGCGCGCCGGGTGCCCGCGGTGGAGCTGGTGGAGGCGCTGGTGGCGCACGTGTCCGACCACCTGGGGGAGGACCGCGACCAGGTGGGGTCGCTGCTGCGCGACGTGCTGGCCGGCGGCACGGGCGCGCAGCGGCAGCGCGCGGCGGGCGAGGCGGGTCCCGCGGTGGACCTCCTCACGTGGATCGTCACCGAAAGTGGGTAGTCAACGCGCATGACCTCTGTGGACCGGGCCGTCGACTCGGCCGTACTGCCCGCGCCGCGCGGGCCGTTGTCGGCGGCGGTGCTGGACGCCCTGCGCGGCGCCCCGCCCGCCGTCGGCCTGCCGGCGGACGTCACCGCCGACCCGTACGGCGAAGACCTCCAGCTGGCCCTGCACGTCTGCTACGAGCTGCACTACCAGGGCTTCGCGGGCGTGTCGGACGAGTGGGAGTGGGACCCCGAGCTGCTGAGGTTCCGGGCCGCGCTGGAGCGCGTCTTCCTGGACGCGCTGCGCGCCGACGTGCCGGGCGGTTCCGACCTCACGGGCGTGCTCGACGAACTGCTGGTCGAACCGGTCGACGGCACGGGCGTGAGCCACTTCCTCCGGGACCGGGGCGAGTGGTGGCACGTGCGCGAGTACTTCGCGCTGCGCTCCATCTACCACCTCAAGGAGGCCGACCCGCACGCCTGGGTCATCCCGAGGCTGCGCGGCAAGGCCAAGGCCGCGCTGGTGGCGGTGGAGTTCGACGAGTTCGGAGGCGGGCGCGGGGACCGGATGCACTCGCAGCTGTTCGCGAACCTCCTGGACGGCGCCGACCTCGACCACGGCTACCTGCACTACCTGGAGCACGCGCCCGCGGTCGTGCTCGCCACGGTGAACCTGATGTCGCTGTGCGGGCTGCACCGGTCGCTGCGCGGCGCGCTGGTCGGGCACTTCGCCGCCGCCGAGATCACCACCGCGCCCAGCGCCGCCCGGATGGCCAAGGCGCTGGAGCGCCTGGACGCGCACCCGGACTGCGTCGAGTTCTTCACCGAGCACATCGAGGCCGACGCCGTGCACGAGCAGGTGATGCGCCTGGACGTGATCGGCGACCTGCTCGACCGCGAGCCGGAGCTGACCGCGTCGGTGGTGTTCGGCGTGCAGGCCACCGAACTGCTGGAGGCCCGGCTGGGGGAGCACCTGCTGGGGTCGTGGGAAAAGGGGCAGACGGCGCTCCGCCTGCCCCTCTAGCCTGCTGCCCCTCTAGCCGCTGCCCCTCTGGCCCGCTGCCCCTCCAGCCCGGTGTGCCCGCCCTAACGGCGTTTGCGGTGGCTCGTGTCGCACAGCGGGTAGCGCTTGCTGCGGCGGCACGAGCAGACCGCGACCACGAACCGGTCCGAACTCACCACCGTCCCGTCCTCCATCCGCACCTCGACCGGCCCCTCCACCAGGAGGGGACCGCCGGGCACCACGGTCACCTTGCGCGCGTCACGCGGCGTCGGCACGGATCACCACCAGTTCCTCGTGCTGCTGTCCGTCCTCGATGAGCCCCTGCTCGCGCAGCCACGGCGCGCGGCCGCGCATCACCGGTCCGAAGGGGATGGTCCGGCGCGCCACCACGGCCGCCTTGAGGCCGCCGCCGCGCAGCTGGCGCAGCGTCACGTCCGGGTCGCAGAGTTCGGAGTGCACGATCAGCCCCACGCCCTTGGCCGCCAGCAGCAGCGGCAGCACCGCGCACAGCCGGTCGAGCACCGCGCGCCCGCGCGAACCCGCGTCCCAGGCCCGCTCGCAGCCGCGCGCGGGCACGGTCGTGCTGGGCACGTAGGGCGGGTTCGCGGTCACCACGTCGAACTCGCCGATTCCCACCAGGTCGCCGAAGTCGCCGTGCCGGGCGCGGACGGGCACGCCCCGAAGGCGCCCGTTCACCCACGCCGCCGCCACCGCGCGCCGACACCGGTCGACCGCGGTCACCTCGCCCGCACCGGCCCGACCGGCGGCGACCGCCAGGGCGCCGGTACCCGTGCACACGTCCAGCACCCGCGCGCCGCGCGGGATGCCCGCCTCCGCCAGAGCTTCGACCATGAGCCAGGTGTCCTCCTGCGGGCGGTACACACCGGGCGGTCGCCAGAACCACATAGGACAGTGGTTCCCGGCGTTCGGATCCGCAAACGAACCGCGATGTCGAGGTTCAACCACCTCTTCACGGGGGAACCCCCGGTTCCCGGACGTGGAGGTGTTGCCGTGGGCGTGGTGGAAGCGGCACGTGCCGCCGCCAGGGAGCAGGTCGTGGTGGCGATGCTGGACATCCCGCGCCTGATCACCCACCCGGCTTGGCGCGGGGCCGACCCGGACGAGGGCAGGGGCCTCGGCGTCCTGCTCGTGCCGGGTTTCGGCTTCGGCGACCTGAGCCTGCGCCTGACCGGCACGTGGTTGCGCAACCGGGGTTACGTGCCCGCGGGGGCGCACATCGGGCTCAACATCGGGTGCACCACGCAGCTGGTGGACCGCCTGGAGCGGCGCCTCCAGGCGCACGCGGAGAAGACCGGCGGCCCGGTCGTGCTGTTCGGCCAGAGCCGCGGCGGTGGCCTGGCCAGGCTGCTCGCCGTGCGGCGGCCGGAACTGGTGCGCGGCCTGGTGATGGTCGGCAGCCCGGTGCTGGACACCCTGGGCGCGCACCCGAGCGTGGTGCGGGTGGCGCGGACGCTGGCGCGGCTGTCCGCCGCCGGTCTGCCCGGGTTGCTCGACGAGGACTGCTTCGCGGGCTCCTGCTACGACACCAACTCCGAGGCCATGGCCCGACCGCTGGAGGTGCCGGCCGTCGCGGTGTTCTCGCCCAACGACGTGATCGCGCCGCCGAAGCTGTGTGCCGACCCGTGCGCGGAGTGCGTGGAGGTCAGGAGCACGCACACCGGCATGGCGCTGGACCCGGAGCTGTACGAGCTGCTGGCGCCCCGGTTGGCGGCGTGGGCGCGGGAGGCGGAGCCGGCCACCGAGGTGGAGCGGGCGCCGGAACGGGTGTCGCTGGCGAGCACGGCGTGAGATGATCTCCCCCGGTACGAGGGGGACCACATCGACGACCCGTCAGCGCGCCTCGTGGCGTTCGGCAACCAGCTGGTGCAGGCGCACATCGCGCTGCGCGAACGGCTGGAGGAGCTGGGCGACCACCTGGAGGAGCACCTGGCCGGCGAACGCGGCCGGTCGATCGACCTGCGGACGCACTGCCTGTCGTTCTGCGCGGCCGTGACCACGCACCACACCGCCGAGGACGACGGCGCGTTCCCCGTGCTGGCGCGGGAGCACCCCGAGCTGCGCCCGGTGCTCGACGAGCTGGGCCGGGACCACCGGATCGTCACCGACGCGCTGCGGGAGCTGGCCGGGCTGGTCGAGCGCGCGGGGGAGGACGGCGTGTCCGCGCTCGTCCTGCGCACCGAGCTGGACAGCGTGGCCGCGCTGCTGGAGACCCACTTCACCTACGAGGAGCGCCGGCTCGCGGACGCGCTGTCGGGGTTGACCGGCAGGCTCGGCGCGGTCGACGCCGAGCTGGTGGCCCGCGCGGTGCGGGTGCCCCGCGACCCGTGACCGCGACCCGTGACCGCGACCCGTGACCGCGACCCCCGCCGGAGTGGTCAGCCGATGTCGGCGCCGTACACGTGGTCGACCGCCATCGTCATGAGCACCCGGCGGTCGGCCACCATCACCGAGCGGTACTCGTCCCAGTCGGGGTGCTCGCCGGCGGCCAGGCGGTAGTACTCCACCAGCGCCTCGACCTCGGGGTCGTCGGGGTCGGTGCCCGGCCCGGTCAGCGTCACCGTGCCCTCGGCGGTGGCCCAGGACCGGCCGTTGGCGCTGGTGACCTCCAGGGCGGCCCTCGGGTCGCGGCGCAGGTTCGCCGTCTTGGCCCGGCCCTCGGTCATGGACACGTAGAGGACCTCGCGCTCCCGGTCGTAGTACGGCATGACGGGGGAGAGCTGGGGGCGGCCGTCCGCCTTGATGGTGGCGAGCACGCCGAGCCTGCTCCGCGCGAGCAGCGCGCGGGGGTCGAACGGGTCTTCGGTCACGGCCGCACCTCCGGGGATCGCGGAACTGCTTGATCATCACCAGCGTAACCGCTGCCGCCGGGCCCGGTGGGGGTCCGCGCGGGCCGTTGACAACGGTGCCGCCCTGTGAATTCTCGTTCCCGAAGATTTGGCACCGATTCACTCTGAGGTGTTATTCCCCGTGCGATCCTGCCGAAGTGCGGCCACCCTGCGACGCCGCACCGGGGAGGAGACACGCGATCGTGAGGAATCGGTCCCTGCTTCATCCGATTGCTTTCGTGGTGACCGCCGTCGCGGTGGCGGCGGCCCTGGTGGTTCCGGCGGCGTCGGGCGCCGCGCCGGTCACGGTGGCCTCGGCCATCGGGCAGCAGAACGGTGCGACCGCCACCGTGCGGGGCTACGTGGTGGGTCAGCCGACCGCCACGAACACCGTGGTGCGGTCGGGCTTCCCGTCGGACTACGCGCTGGCGCTGGCCGACTCGCCCACCCAGACCGGCACCGGTCAGATGCTCTACGTCCAGGTCACGTCGTCGTTCCGGGCGCAGTGGGGGTTGCGGGCCAACCCCGGCCTGCTGGGCAGGCAGGTCGACGTGACGGGGGTGCTGGGCGCGTACTTCTCGCACCCCGGCCTCACCTCGACCACGGCGTTCGCCTTCGCGGGCGGCGCCGTGCCCACGACGACCACGACGACCGGCCCGACCACGACGACCAGGCCCACCACGGCGCCCACGACCACCGTGCCCGGCGGCGTGGACGACTACTACCGCGCCGCGCTGGGCAAGTCCGGGGCGACGCTGAAGACGGCGCTGCACGGCATCATCCGCAACCAGACCCGGTTGTCCTACGACCAGGTGTGGGAGGCGCTGAAGGTCACCGACGAGGACCCGGCCAACCCGAACAACGTGGTGCTGCTGTACTCGGGGCGGTCGCAGTCGAAGTCGGCCAACGGCGGGAACGCCGACGACTGGAACCGCGAGCACGTCTGGGCGAAGTCGCACGGCGACTTCGGCACCGCGACCGGGCCGGGCACCGACGTGCACCACCTGCGGCCGGAGGACGTGTCGGTGAACGCCAACCGGGGCAACAAGGACTTCGACAGCGGCGGTTCGGCGGCGGCCGAGGCGCCGGGCAACTACACCGACGGCGACTCCTGGGAGCCGCGCAACGCGGTGAAGGGCGACGTGGCGCGGATGCTGTTCTACATGGCGGTGCGCTACGAGGGCGGCGACGGGTTCGCGAACCTGGAGCTGAACGACCGCGTCGCCAACGGGACGGCGCCGTACCACGGGCGGTCGTCGGTGCTGCTGCGGTGGCACGCGCAGGACCCGCCGGACGCGTTCGAGAAGCGCCGCAACCAGGTCATCCACGACCGGTTCCAGGGCAACCGGAACCCGTTCGTCGACCACCCGGAGTGGGCGGCGTCGATCTGGGGCTGACCCGGCCGGCACAGCCCTTCGCACGTGACCAGGACGGCGGCGTGGACCCGGTCCACGCCGCCGTCCTTCGTGCGCCGGTCGCCGAATGCGGCGCGCCGCATTTCGGGGAAATCACACCCCGCTCCGGTTCCGCCGCTGCTTTCTGTTACCCCGCGCGCGGCAGCGCCGGGTGATCGGCAACCCGGTCCGCCGGTGAACCGCGCCGGCAATCACCGCCGGCACCGGTTCAGCGGACGTGCGCCGCCGCCACCCGGCCCGGCGACTCCGACCGGGCCGCGGGCACCACGGGCTCCGCGCAGATGTTCTTGGCCACCGACAGCAGCTGCACCACGTCGGTGGCGAAGGCGAACCCCCGCGCGTGCTGGTCCCCGGCGGCGTGGAACAACCGGTAGGCCCGGATGATCCACTCGGTCATCGAGTCGTCCCGCAGCACCTCGTGCTCGCGGTGCCCGTTCACCGTCACCGTCAGCTGCGAGTGGTCGTCGTCGTCGCTGACCGCGAAGTGGCCCACCGCGACGCCCCGCTCGAACTCCACGGTGATCCGCCGCTCCCGCACCGGCGAGGTCAGGTCCGAGCTGATCTCGGTGCGCACCCCGTTGTTGTGCCGTAGCCCCACCCGCGCGCCACCCATCCTGGGCACCACCACGTCGCCCACCACCAGGTCGAACCCGGCCGCGTGGGTCACCCGCGCGCTGCCCGCGAGCCGCAGCGCGAGCCCCACGCCGTGCGGCAGCTCCACGTCGAACGCGGTCGGGTGGCTCGGCCTGGTCAGCGACCTGCGGAAGCGCGGCCTGTCCTGCACGACCGAGATCGCCCTCGGCTCGCCCAGCGACCCGCCGCGCACCAGCCCGACCAGCCGTTCGGCGAGCGTGCTGGTCAGCCACGGCTCGACCACCGCGACCCGCAGGCCGTGCTTGCGCCGCAGCCGGGTGATCCGGGCCAGGTCGTCGGTGTCCGCGGCCAGCGGCTTCTCGACGATCACGTTGCGGAACCCGCGCTCGGCCAGCTGCGCGATCACCTCGGCGCGCGCCGCCGGCGGCGTGCACACGTGCGCCACCGTCTCGGCCGGGTCCAGCAGCGTGGCGGCCTCGGCCAGGCTGCCCACCATCGCCAGCCCCGGGCGTTCCGCGGGCAGCCGGCGCGGGTCGCACGCCACCACCGGTCGGTCGTCGAACAACTGCCGGACCGAGGCCCGAGCCCTGGCCAGCACCGGCAGGTGCAGGTCTGCCCCGGCCCGCCCCAACCCAACGACGAGTGTTCGCACCAGAGAGCCCCGCCCGTCCCGTGTGATCGCGGAAGACATCGAGAAATAACGATCGGAATTACTGCCGATGACGTTAGTCGGGGATGTGCCGACGTTGTCAACTCCGTGTCCGCGAGTTGACCAGGAAGAGTGAACTGGTCGGTGGCCCAAGGCTCTCCCGGTCGCCTGGCATACGCTCGCAGTCGGAGCGACGACAGCGGAGGTGAACGCGTTGACCGGGCCATTCTTCACGCGATCGACGGCATTTTGTGATTTGTGGCAGATGGCCCCGTGGAATGTTGTCGGAGTGGTCGGGAACGGTGAGTTCCCGCGCGGGTCCGAAGCGCTCGAATTCGAATCGCGGGCCGTGCCGAGGGGGCGGCACGCGTGAAACCCCACGACCTGGGCACGCTGTTCGACGAGGTCGCCTCGCGCCGGCCGCACACCACCGTGCACCTGGACCGGCCCTTCGACATCGTGCCGGGCGACGGCCCCGGCGCCGTCGAGCACACCGTGCCGGAGTTGGCCTGGCTGGTGCGCGAGGCCGCCGGGTGGCTGCACGCCGCGGGCCTGCGCCGCGGGGAGCGCGTCGCCGTGGTCAAGCGCAACCACTACGACTACGCCCTGCTGGCGTGCGCGGCGATCCGGCTCGGCGCGGTGCCCGCGCTGATCTCCGGTCGCCTGCCCGACGACGTGCTGGAGGTCCTGCTCAAGCGCCTGGAGCCGGCCCTGCTGGTGACCGACCGCCGCCCGCCCGCCGACGCCGCCCGCCGCGTGCTGTCGCTGGACCCGGCGGTGGAGGGCGCGCTGACCCTGGACGACGTGCGCGGCCAGGGCGTGCCCGCGCCCCGGCGCAGGCACGACGACGAACCGCTGGTGATCCACCACACCTCCGGCACCACCGGCGTGCCCAAGCTCGTCGTGCACACCACCCGCACCCTGGCGCACCGGCCGTCCCGCGTCGGGGTGGCGCGGTGGCCGGTCATCGGGGCGCGCCGGGACGACGTGGTCGCCAACGCCGCCTCCTACGCCCACGTCCGGGCGTTCCGCTGGACCGCGGGCGTGTTCCGCCGGGCCCCGCGCGAGGTCGTGCTGCTCAGCGAGGCCGGCTCCGCCGAGCGGGTGTTCACGCAGCACCCGCCGACCACCCTGGAGGCGCTGCCCGCCGCCTACGCGCGGTGGCGTCCCCTGGCCGCCCGGCCCGACAACCCGTTCCGCGACGTGCGGCTGTTCGTCAGCGCCTACGACGCGGTGCACCCGCCCGTCGTCCGGACCATGCTGCACGCGTCCCGGCGCCGGTGGCCGGTGTGGGTGCAGGGCTGGGGCCAGAGCGAGACCGGCCCGCTGACCTCCCGGGTCCTCACCCGCCGCGCGGTCAACCGCCCCTTCGACGCGCGCGACCTGGGCCGTCCGGCGCCGGGCCGCACCCGGCTGCGCGTGGTCGACCCGGCCACCCTCGAACCCGTGCCGCACGGCCGGGCGGGGCTGCTGCTGGCCCGCACCGCCGCCCGCTGCCCCGGCTACGTCGGGGAGCAGGACCGCTGGCTGGCCAAGACCAGCGGGGCCTGGTGGCACACCGGCGACCTCGGCGTGCTCACCCGCGGCGGCGCGGTGCGGCTGCTGGACCGCGAGGTGGACGCCGTGCCCGGCCTGAGCTGCCTGGAGGTGGAAGACCTGCTGGAGGACCGGCTCCCCGAGGTGGTGGAGTGCGTGGTGCTGGGCGCCCCCGGCGGCCCGCCGGTCCCGGTGCTCGTGCTCGACGGCCCGCTGGACCCGCCCGCCTGGCGGCGGGCCGTGGCCGACCTGCCGCCCCTGGCCGCCCCGCACGTGCTGGCCTGGGACGAGGTGCCGCGCACCGCCACCGGCAAGGTCCGCCGCCTCGACCTGCTCATCCGGCTGACCGGCGCCGCCGACATCCACGGCAGCGGGCGGTGGACGTGACCACCCGCGTCCCGGGACGTGCGCAGGTCGCCGAGCGGCACCGCCTCCTGTCCGCCGCCCACGACCCGCCGACCCCCGGCCGGCGGGAGCGGACCCGCGTCCACCCCCACCGACCGGAACCGGCATGACCACCTCCACGCTGGCGGCCGTGCCCTGGTCCGGCCCGGTGGACCTGGCGCTCGCCGGCGAGCTGGACGTGCAGGCCGCGTGCGGGCTCATGCACGTCCACGGCCGCCGCTTCGGGCGGCCCACCCCGCTGGGCCTGGACTACGCCTCGATCCTGGCCGGCGAGCTGGCCGCGCTCGGCGCCGCGGCGCTGGAGCTGGCCCGGCTGCGCGGCGCGGTCGCGCGCTCGGTGACCACCTCCGTCGCCCAGGCCGCCCTGCTGGCGGTGTCGCAGTACCTGGCCGCGGCCACCACCGCCGCGGACGACGACGCCCCGGTGGTGCCCTTCGGCGTGGGCGGACCGCCGTTCGTGTCCGGCGACGGGGTGGCCTTCGAGCTGGAGGCGCCGGACGCCGAGGTGTGGCGGCGCTTCTGGACGGCCCTGCGCGCCGACCCCCGGGCGGTGGCCGGCTCGTGGCGGACCTTCGCCGACCGCTTCGCCACCGCCACCTGCCCGCTGCCGCCCGAGCTGACCGGGGTGACCGCGCGGTTGCCGCTCCAGGTGCTGGAACGCGCGGCGGCCGCCACCGGGACGAGCCTGGTGCGGGTGGCCAACCGGGTCCTGGACCACCTGCCCGCCTACCGGATCGCGGAGCTGCCCGGCGCGGCCGGTCCGCGGGTCCCCGCGCCGCGCGGCGCGCTGCCGCTGTCCGGCCTGGTCGTGCTGGAGTCGTGCCGCCGGGTCCAGGGCCCGCTGACCGGGCACCTGCTGCGGCTGCTCGGCGCGGTCGTGGTGCGCGCCGAACCGCCCGGCGGCGACCCGGCCCGCGGCGTCCCGCCGGTGGCCGACTGCCGGTCCGGCCCGGTGTCGGCCCGCTTCCACGCGCTCAACCGGGGCAAGCGGGTGGTCGAGGTCGACCTGGCCACCGTGGCGGGGCGGCACGAGCTGCTGGAGCTGGCCGCCGACGCCGACGTGTTCCTGCACGACTGGGCGCCCGGCAGGGCGGAGCGGTGGGCGCTGCGGGCCCGCGACGTGGCCAGGGCGCGGCCGGGCGTCGTCTACGCGCACGCCTCCGGGTGGGGTGACGAGCTGGGGGACCGGCCGCCGCCGGCCACCGACTTCGTGGTGCAGGCGCACGCCGGCGTGCCGCCGTCGCTGATGACCGTGCTCGACGTGTTCGGCGGCGTGGTGTGCGCGCGGGGCGTGGTGGACGCGCTGGTGCGGCGCGTCCGCTCCGGCGCGGGCCGGGAGGTGCGCTCCTCGCTGCTGTCCGCGGCGTCCCGGCTCAACGCCCGCGCCGCCCGGCGCTGCACCGCGCGGCTGACCGCGCCGGTGTGCACCGACCTGGCCCGGCTGGCCGCCGACCCCCGGTTCGCGCGGGTGCTGGTGCGGGACGGCTGCGTGGTGCCGACCTCGCCGTGGGAGTTCTCGTGACGCGCGACCTCGCGCCCGCCGGCCCGGTACCCGCCGGCCGGATCACCCCGCCCCGCCCCCGACCTCGCCGGCGTCGCGCGGCACCAGCCCCACCACCGGCACCGTCGTGCGGCCCCGACCGCCACCGCCACCTCGCCCACCACCAGCACGGGCAGGTCCGACCCGGTCAACCCGGTGCCCAGGTCCCGTCCCGGCAGCACGAGCGCCGCCACCGCCGCCCCGACGCCCAGCACCGACCCGGCCGGCCGCGCCGGCCGGCCGCGCCGGCCGAAACGGCGCGCACGCGGCGCACAGGGCGCCGACCAGCGTCAGGCAGCGCAGCACGTCCCCCGGGACGGGGAGCGCGGGAGATTCGTTCCGGTCACGCGCCGGGCGGGGTCCAGACACCGGAGGGGAGGCCGACCTGGCGGAGGAGGTCGGCGAGGTTGTAGTAGTCCTCGCAGCGCGCGATCTTGCCGTTCTTGAGCTCGAAGTGGGTCAGGACGGGGACGGTGAAGGACTTGCCGGTGGGCGGGAGGTGCTCGGCGAAGGAGCCGATGTCGGTGCCGGAGAACTCCCAGCGCACGGCGACGCGGTCACCGGAGCGGAAGGCGTCGACGATCTCCACCCTCGGGTCCTCGATGGAGGCGTGGGTGTTGGCGACCCACCCCGCGACGCCGTCCTTGCCGGTGAAGGTGGCCTGGAAGGCGTGGTCGGTGTAGCTGCCGGTGTCGGTGAACAGGGCGGCCATGCGCTCGGGCGAGTTGGTGTTCCACGCGGCGGCCCACTCGTCCGCGATCGGGGTGCTGCGGTGGGCGTGGTCGTGGTGCGCGCCCGGTGCCGACACGGGGACCGAGGCCGGTGCGGGGGCGGGGGCGGGTGCGGGGGCCGCGCCGGCGACGGCGCCACCGAGGACGGCGGCCAGCACGACGGCGGAGAAGACGCCTGCGGAGCGGCGGGTGGTGGTGTTCACGGCGGGACCTCCAAGTTGGCTTACGGCCGTTCGCTTACAGCCGTAAGGTTAGCGGGTCGGCTAACGCCTGTAAAGTCACGGTCGTGAGCACCTCAGGAGGTCGGCCCCGCAACCGCCGCGGCGACGGGGCCCTGCTGCGCGAGGAGATCGTCCGGGGCGCCGGGCGGCTGCTGGAGGAGACCGGCTCGGAGGACGCGGTCACCCTGCGCGCCATCGCCCGGACCGTCGGCATCGCGGCGCCGTCGATCTACGCGCACTTCCCCGACCGCGAGTCGGTCCTGCTGGCCGTGGTGCAGGACGCCTTCGCCGACCTCGGCCGGGCGATGACCATGGTGGACGAGGCGGACCCGGTGGCGCGCCTGCGCGCGGTGTGCGCGGCCTACCTCGACTTCGCCCTGACCCGACCCGCCCGCTACCGCGTCCTGTTCGGCGGGGCGTGGAGCGCCGCCAGGGCCCAGGAGACGCCCACCGTCGCCGCCGACGCGGCGACCGTCGGCTTCGACGTGTTCGACGTGCTCGTCCGGGCGGTGCGCGACTGCGCGGACGCCGGGAGGTCCACCGGCACCGACCCGTTCGCCGACGCCACCGCGCTCTGGGCGGGGCTGCACGGACTGGCCGCGCTCCGCCCGGTCACCCCGATGTTCCCCTGGCCGGACGGCGTGCTGGACCGCCTCGTCGACCGGCTGGTCCTGCTGACCTGACGACGACGGCCGGCCGACGGGGCGGCACGCCGGCCGGCGGAGGCACCGCCGGTCCTGGGGCAGAATCGATCCGGTGAGCACCAACTGGGCAGGCAACGTCACCTTCTCCGCCGCGAGCACCGAGCACCCCCGCTCCCTCGACGACCTCCGGCAGCTGGTCGCCCGAGCGGAGAGCGCCCACGTCGTCGGCACCGGGCACTCCTTCAGCACCGTCGCCGACACCACCGGCACGCTGATCAGCCTCGACGGCCTGCCCGAGGTGTTCGAACCCGGCGAGCACGAGGTCAGGACCAGCGCCGGCACCAGGCTGGCCCGCCTCGCCGACCTCCTCCAGGCCCGCGGCCTGGCCCTGCCCGCCATGCCCTCGCTCCCGCACATCACCGTCGCGGGCACCTGCGCCACCGCCACCCACGGCTCCGGCAACGACGTCCCGTCCCTCGCGAGCCTGGTCCGCGAGGTCGAGCTGGTCACCGCCGACGGCTCCCTCACCACCCTCACCCGCGGCCGGGACGCCGACTTCGACGGCGCGGTGGTCTCGCTCGGCGCGCTGGGCGTCGTCACCACCATGACCCTCGACGTCGTGCCCACGTTCGACGTGGAGCAGCGGGTCTTCGACGACATGCCCTTCGACGCCCTGGTCGAGCACGTCGACGCGGTCTTCTCCAGCGCCTACAGCGTCAGCGCCTTCACCACCTGGCAGGGCGTCGCCCGGGTGTTCACCAAGCGCCGCACCGGCGACGACCGGCCCGACCTGACCTGGACCGGCGCCACCGAGGCCGACGGGCCGCGCCACCCGGTGCCCGGCCAGCCCGCCCGCAACTGCACCGCGCAGCTCGGCGAGCCCGGACCGTGGCACGAGCGGCTCCCGCACTTCCGGGCCGACTTCACCCCGAGCGTCGGCGCGGAGCTCCAGTCGGAGTACTTCATCGCCCGCGAGCACGCCGCCGACGCGCTCCGGGCCCTCAACGCCCTCGGGGAGCACTTCGCCCCGGTCCTGCTGACCTCCGAGATCCGCACGGTCGCCGCCGACACCCAGTGGCTGAGCACGGTCCACGGGCGCGACAGCGTGGCGCTCCACTTCACCTGGCGGCCCGACGAACAGGGGGTCCGCCGGGTGCTGCGCCGGATCGAGGACGCCCTGGCCCCCTGGGACCCGCGCCCGCACTGGGGCAAGCTGACCGAGCTGACCGACCTCGGCGCCCGCTACCCGCACGTGGACCGGTTCGTCGAGCTCCGCGACCGCCTCGACCCCGCCGGCAAGTTCGGCAACCCGTTCCTCGACCGCCTGCTGGGCCGCTGACCCGGTGGGGTGGGGCCCGCCCACCCCACCGGGCGTTCACATCCGCGCGAACCGCCGCAGCAGGTCCAGGTCGGGCACCACCACGTCGCGCCGCAGGTGGCTGACCACCACGCCGGCCTTGCGCAGGTCCGCGAACGCCTTCTCGGCCGTGCGCGGCTTCATGCCCGCGATCGACGCCAACTCGACCTTGGTCAGCGGGATGCCCAGCACCCAACCGCCGAGTTCCTGCCTGCCGTGTGCGCCGACCAGCTCGGCCAGCACCCGCGCCACCCGCTCGGCCGCGCTGTGGGAGAGGAAGTCGCGGCGGCGGCGGTTGGCCCACCGCAGCTGGTCGTCGATCACGCCGATCAGCTCGACGAACCCGTCGTTGCGGCGGTGCAGGAAGCTGTGCAGCTCGGCGCTGGTGATCAGCTTCGCCACCACGTCACCGCAGGTCACGATGGTCGCCGACCGGGGCCTGTGGTCCATCGCGGCCATCTCGCCCACCAGGTCGCCCGCCACCCGCACGGTCAGCACGGCGCTGTCACCGGCCTCGTCGGTGACCAGCACCTTGACCACGCCGTCGAGCAGCAGGAACGCGTGCGTGTCGGTGGCGTCCTGCACGATGATCTCGCGGTCGGCGGCGTAGCGGACGGTGGTGCCGAGGTTCATCAGCTCCTGGCGGCTGGTCTCCCGCAGCCGGTTCAGCAGGGTGCCCGCCGGCCACTCCGCCGTGGTCGGCGAGTGCTGCCGCGCCGCCGGCGTGCCGGGCTTGGCGGTGGCCAGCGAACGGCCCGCGTCGGCGAACGAGGCGTACCCGCGCTCGAACGACGGGTCCGGCCCGGCGCCGGACACCAGCGCCTCGCACGCCCGCCGCTGCTCGTCCAGCTCCTGCACGGCCGGGTGGTCGGCGCCCAGCGCGGCGCTCGCCCGCCCGGACGCGTCGCGCACCAGGTCCAGCAGGCGCTGCGCCTGCGGCCGGGTGCCCTCCACGTGCGCCAGCTCCAGTTCGGCGGCGGCCAGGTTCGCCGCGGCGATCAACGCGTGCGGGTGGTCCGAGCCCAGCCGCATACCCGTCCGGTCGACGGCCGAGCGCAGGGCGGGCAGCGCGAGCCGCGCCCGCTCGGCGGACCGCCGCGTCCGGGCCAGCTCGAACTCGGCCGACGCCAGGTTGGCCTGCGCCACCAGCGACCGCGGGTGGTGCGAGCCCAGCGAGGCCAGCGCCCGGTCGGTGGCCTCGCGCAGGTCGCCCAGCGCCTCGGCCACCTCGTCCGCGTCGCCCTGCTCGCGGGCGATCCGGAACCGCGCGCACATCAGGTTCAACCGCACCGCGGCCGTCTGCGGGTGGTTCGAGCCGAGCATCGCCGCGTTGCGCTGGCGCTCCAGCTCCAGCGCGCCGGTCTCGCCGGGGTGGGCCGCCTCGACCGCCACGGCCACCGAGCCGACCGCGATCCGGTCGGCGGCGGGCGCGGGGTCGAGGAAGTCACCGACCACCTGGCGCAGCGGGGCGCCCCGGCCGAACGCGGCGCCGGGCACGCGCCGCCGCACCTGGCGCGGCGCGACCGCCCCGGGCTCGCGGCGACCGCGCGCGACCGCCACCAGCGCCTGCTGGTCGCGCACCCGCGCGGCCTCCGGCGAGGTGGGGTCGATCAGCGCCAGCATCGACACCAGCAGCACGTCCGCGGCGTCGGCCGAGCCGATCCGGGTCAGCGCGGCGGCGCAGCGCAGCAGCCGGTCCGCGTCCCGGCGCGCGCCGAGCGCGTCCAGCGAGCGCGCGAGCTCCACCGCGAGGCGCCGCGCCGCGAGCCGATCGGGGGCGGAGCGGGACAGGACTGCTTCGAGTTCGACCATTCGGCTGTTCATCCGGCACCCCAGGTGGTTGCTCGGTCCGCGACTGCGCGGTTCCTGCGGCTCACGCGTTCGGACGCCCTGTTCCGGCGTTCGGGCGCGTCTACTCGTACCGCCGGAGTGGAATCGTCGTCCATAGCGGCGATATCGGTTGCTCAGGGCAATCGTTAGCCCGCCTGCTGACATCGTTACGGTATGAATGTTCGGACGTCCGTCTAGGCCGCAATAATGCGGAGAACCCCGCAAGTCCTGCGTCCATCGGTGGAGCGTTGGAACAGAGCGTTACCGAACAGCCGTCGGTTTCCCTCGGCGGGATATGAGGTTCACTCGATAAGGGAAGGTTGACGGCGGCCTGGCGCTTCCCGGAGGGCCGTTCGGGCGGGGTCGGACACGTCGAGCACGGTCCGCCGGCCGGTTCGAGGCCGCTTCCGGCACCATACCGTCTCGTTTGGTTCCTCCCGTTCCCGGTGGTTCTCGTTCGGTGGTATAGCGGTATGCCCCGCCACCCCCGGCAACCCCACCAACCTCACCGCCCGCACCCGCGAATTGGACCATCCGCGCTGGTCAGGACCCGGATCGGGCAATTCCCATCGGCGTTCCGCCCTGGTTCACGCCGTTCCGGGTCCCGTAGCGGAACACGTTCATTCGTTTTCACCGGCTCTGCTTTCAGTCATCCTATGGCCTTCCCGAACCACCCGGTTGGCGGTACCCCGTTCCGGGGGTCGATCTTGCGCCTCCCGATCAACCACTGCTGACTGTCCGGGTTGCCCTCACCGCAGGAGGAGTCGATGACCATCGCCCACGACGACCCCCACGTCGCGCGGCTCTTCGAACACCTCGTCAGGCTGGTCGCAGAGGAGGACGGCGACCCGCTCGACGCGCAGGACCAGCTCGTCGAACTGGCCCGGACCAACTCGCCCGAGGTCGCCAGGTACTGGAAGCAGGTCGGCACCGGCGTGGGCGTCCCGGACACCGCCTACAAGGGCGGCGGCCCCCACCTGTTCCCCGACGCGCCCGTGGCCCGCGAGTTCCGCACCAGCGGCACCACCGGCAGCACCCGGGGCAGCGTCCGGTACTCCCCGCTCGGCCTGGAGCTCAAGCGCGTCGCGGTCACCGCGCGGGCCCGCCGGGAGATCGACTTCGCCGACGTCAGGCCCGTGGTGCTGCCGTTCGTCCCCTCCGAGCGCGCCGCACCGCACATGGCCATCGCGTTCGACATGGCCCGCATCGCGGAGGCGGTCGGCGACCCCCGGCTCAGCACCGCCGTCGTGCGGGAGGCGGGCGTGGACTTCGAGCTGCTGGCGCGGCGGCTCGACGCCGCCGTGGCGGAGGGGCTGCCGGTCGTGCTGGTCGGCGCGACCTTCGCCTTCGTCAACATCTGCGACGCCCTGGAGGCGCGGGGCCGCCGCTGGCGGTTACCGCCGGGCTCCCGCATGTACGACGGCGGCGGCTTCAAGGGCCGCTCGCGCGTCATGGCCGTGGACGACCTGCACGACGCGGTCGGGCGGGTCTTCGGCATCGAGCGGTTCGGCAACATCTTCGGCATGACCGAGATCGCCAACCCGCTCTACGACTCGGCCGACACCCCGGTGGGCCCGCTGGGCGAACGGCCCAAGGCGGGTGGCCCGGCGGGCGGTCCGCGGGTCCGCGACCCGCGCACCCGCGAGTACCGCGAGACGGGGCCCGGTCTGCTGGAGATCACCGACTACGCCCTGCTCGACCGGCCGTACGTGCTGCTCACCGGTGACCTCGGCATCGCCGGCCCGGAGGGCGTGGCCATCGCCGGGCGCATCGCCGGCAGCACCAGCCGGGGCTGCTCGCTGTCGCTGGACGAGATCACCGGAGGTGCCGCGTGACCGTGTCGTGGATGCCCGACTGGGTGACCCACCCGGGCACGTCGTTCACCCTCCGCTCCGGCGCGCACGAGTGGCACGGCGAGCGGCCCGCCGACTGGGACGGGATCGGCGCCGGGCTCCGGGCCGCGCACGAACGGCTGCGCGAGCTGCCGGTGCGCCACGTCGTGGCCGCCTTCGACGAGGTGGCCGACCGCTGGGCCAAGCGCGACTTCGCCCCGCGCCGCGCCGTGGTGCGGGACGCCTCGCTGGTGACCGGCATGTCGGAGGAGACCGTCGACCGCGCGCTGGACGCCGAGGTGGGCAACCTGCGCGCCGAGTCGCTGCTGGCCGCGCTGACCCGCGAGCTGGGGGACCCCGAGGTGCTCGACGGCTTCCGCGGCGGCACCACCGCGGTCGGGCCGGGCACCACGCTCGCGGTGTTCTCCGGCAACGTGCCCGGTCTCCCGGCGCGGTCCCTGGTCCGCGCGCTGCTGGTCAAGTCGAGCCTGATCGCGAAGGTCCCGGCCAAGGAACCGCACTTCACCGCCGCGTTCCTGCGCACCCTGCACGAGGTGGAGCCGGTGCTGGCCGACGCCGTGGTGGCCACCTACTGGGACCGCGACGACGAGGCCGCGCTGACCGCCGCCCTCGCGCACGCCGACGCCGTGGTGGTCTACGGCGGCGACGAGGCGTGCGCGGCCGTCCGGGCGCGGGTCCAACCGCACCAGCTCTACGAGGAGCACGCGCACAAGTTCTCGTTCGGCCTGGTCAGCGCCGAGTACGCGACGCGGCACGGCCCCGCCGAGGTGGCGCGCCGCATCGCCGCGGACTCCAGCGACTTCGACCAGCACGCCTGCCTGTCGCCGCAGGTCTACCTGGTGCAGGCCGCGCACGCCCGCGCGGTGGCCCGGCACCTGGCCGACGCGATGCGCCGCGCCGCCGTCGACTGTCCACCCGGGACGGTCGAGGCGCACGACGCCATCGCGCTCCAGCACCGCAGGCTGGTCGCGGAGTGGCGGTCCGCGACCAGCGACACCAGTGAGGTGTGGGCACCGGACGGTCTGGAGTGGACGGTCCTGCTGGACGACTCGCTGCTCCCGCTCACCGGCGCGGGCGACCGGGTCGCGCGCATCGTGCCGGTGCCCGACCTCGCGGCGGCGGTCGACCTGGTGCGGCCCTACGCCCGGCACCTCCAGAACGTCGGCCTCGGCGCGGTCGGCGAGGAGCTCCGGCGCGTCGGGCGCGAGCTGGCGGTGCTGGGCGCGAGCCGGATCTGCGCGCCGGGCGCGATGACCAAGCCGAGCATGTCCTGGCGGCACGACGGGCAACCGCGCATCGCCGGGCTGGTGCGCTGGGCGGATGTGGAGCTTCACCCCGAGCTGGAAGCCGACTAGGTCTTCACACCGGGTCACGAGATCACCGTGCCCTGTCCCGAGGGGCGGGGCACGGCCGTTCGCTGGGGAGGACCTGGCATGGCCCTGACGGAGACCGGCGACCACGAGCCGCTGGACGAACCGGAGTACCGCCGACTGGCCGAGGCGGTGAGTTCCACCCGGTCCACGAGCACCGAGCAGGCGTTGGCGGCCGCGCTCGGCGGGCCCGGGGGACCGGCCGCGCACCTGGAGTTCACGCACACCGCCGTGCTGGTCGCGGCGCGGAGCGTGGACGACGTGGTGGCCGCGCTGGTCGAACTGGGCGTTCGCCCGGAGGAGCAGGTGCCGGGCGAGCCGGTGCCGGACGAGCCGACGCGGGACCGGTTGGCCCGCCTCACCGGGCACGACCTCGGCGCGGACGTGCGGCTCGTGCGCTGCGCGCTGCCCGGCTGCCCGCGCGGGCTGGAGGTGTCCGTCCTGGGCGGTCCCGCCGGTCCGGACCGTGTTGGGTGGGCGCACCCGGTGTTCCGCGTCGCCGGGGACGAGGTGGTGTCGAGGGGCGTCTACGAGGCGTTGAGGGACGCCGGCCTCGTGCCCGACGGCGGCGGCCACGACCCGCGCGGGAACGCGACCGCGCTGCACCTGCGCGGCCGCACCGGGGTGGAGCTGCGGCTGCCCGGTCACCGGACCGACCTGCTGCGCCGCCACCTCGGCCGGCCCGACGAGGCCCGGCGGGCGATGTTCGAGCTGGTGACCGGGGCCTGGCGCACCCGCGCCGTGGCAGCGGTCGCCGAGCTGGGCGTGGCCGACCTGCTCGCCGGCGGACCGCGCACCACCGCCGACCTGTCGGAGCGCACCGGCACGCGGCCGGGCGAGCTGCACCGCGTGCTGGCCTTCCTGGGCGCGCTCGGCGTGCTCCACCGGGACGGCGACGCGTGGTCGCTCACCGAGGCCGGCGCGCTGCTGCGCGCCGACGCCGACGGCTCGCTGCGCGACCTCGCCCGCCTCTACGGCGGCCTGTTCTACCTGTCGTTCACCGCCCTGGAGCAGACCCTCCGCGTCGGCGGCAGCGCGTTCGAGCACTTCTACGGCGTGCTGCCGTTCGAGCACTTCGCCGAGCACCCCGCCGACGCGCGGCTGTTCGAGGGCGCGATGGCGGCGGGCACGAGCTTCCTGAACCTGGTGCCCGGCCTGCTCGACCTGCCCGAGACCGGCACCGTGGTCGACGTGGCGGGCGGCGACGGCAGGCTGCTCGGCCTCGTGCTGGCCGCCGCGCCCGGCCTGCGCGGCGTGCTGTTCGACCGCCCGCACGTGGCCGGCGCGGCCCGGGAGGTGCTGGCCCGCTCGGGCTGCGCGGACCGGGCCGAGGTGGTCGCGGGCGACTTCTTCACCGACCCGGTGCCCGCCGGCGGCGACGTCTACCTGCTCTCGCGCGTGCTGCACGACTGGGACGACGAGCGCTGCTCGACCATCCTGCGCAACGTCCGCTCGGCGATGCCCGACGGCGCGCTGCTCGCCGTGGTGGAGCGGCCGATCCGCGACGACCGGTCGGTGCTGCCGCTGTCGTTCAACGTCCACATGATGGTCAACACCGCGCTGGGCGGGGAGCGCACCGCCGACCGGCACCGGGAGTTGTTGGCCGAACACGGTTTCACCCTGGAGGACATCCGCGAACTGCCCCTCGACATGGCCGTCCTGGTGGCTCGGGCGACGCCTGTGTGACCGCTCTCATGGACCAGGTGGTGGAAATCCACTTCCTCACCGCCCGACCGGGCGGTGAGGATCGGTGGTGTGGATGTGCTGAGCGGTACCAGGGTCCCCGCCCCTGCCAAGCCCTTCGTGCCGCTGATCTCGGTGAGCCTGCTGACCGGCACCGGGTACGCGCTGGTGGGGCCGTTGCTGTCGGTGTTCCTGATCAAGGAGATGAACGCGGGGCCGTTCGCGGTCGGCGCCTTCCTGCTGACCAGCGCGCTGAGCTCGATCGCGGTCAGCACCGCGATCGGCCGGCTCTCCGACTCCCGGGCGATCCGCCGCCTGCTGCTGCTGGCCGCGAGCGCGGCGGGCGCGGCGGCGTGGCTGCTGTTCGCGTTCGTCCGGGAGTACTGGGTCCTGCTGGTGGTGTCGGTGTCGCTGGCGGCGGTCGCCGGTTCCCAGATGCCGCAGATGTTCGCCTACGCCCGGCAGGCGCTCGACCGCAGCGGCTCGACCAGGGTCCCGCTGGTGATGAGCGGCCTGCGCACGCTGGTGTCGGTCTCGTGGGTGGCCGGGCCGCCGCTGGGCGCGCTGCTGATGTCCGGCGCCGGGTTCACCGGCCTGTTCGTCACGACCGCGGCGTGCTACGCGCTGTCCGCGCTGGTGATCGTGCGGTGGCTGCCGGAGCTGGGCCGCTCGGAGCCCGCGTCGCCCGAGGTGGTCGCGGACCGCTCGGGCCGGCGCCGGGAGATCGTGCTCGCGGGCCTGGCGTTCGTCCTGCTCCAGGGCGCGACGTCGGTCGGCGTGGCGGCGATGCCGCTGTTCGTCACCGAGGACCTCGGCGGCACGCTCGCGGACTCGGGCCTGGTGCTGGGCCTGTGCGCGGCGCTGGAGATCCCGCTGATGCTGGGCTTCGGCGCGCTGGCGGTCCGGCGCGGCCAGCGGGTGCTGGTGCTGTCGGGCGGGGTGGTGGCGCTGGCCTACTACGGGGTCGTGCTGGTGTCGCAGGAGACCTGGCAGGTGATGGCCGCGCAGGTGCTGCACGCCGTGGTGATCTCGGCGGTGATGGGCCTGGGCATCTCCTACTTCCAGGACCTCGCCCCGGACCGCCCCGGCTACGCCACCACGCTCTACACCAACACGTACAAGATCAGCTCGATGCTGTCCGGGCCGCTGCTGGGCGCGGCGCAGCACTTCGGCTACCGCTCCGCCTACGGCATGGGCCTGGTCATGTCGGTGCTGGGCCTGGTGCTGCTGCTGGCCGCCAAGCGGCGTTGACCGGCGACCTGTGGTCCCCGGGCGCTCCGGGATACTCGGTCGGTGATCGAAGAACTGCTGCGCCGGCAGGACGAGCTGCGCGCCGAGGCCGACCGGGTCGTGGCGGACCTCGACCTGGACCGGCTGCTGTCGGCGGTGGGCGAGCCGGTGCGCACGGGCAGCTCGGCGCTGGGCCTCATGGCGGTGCCCGACATCGACGTCACCGTGGTGTGCCCGGCGCTGGACACCGCGGCCGTGCTGCGGGTCGGCGCGGAGCTGGGCGCGCACGAGCGGGTGGGCGCGGTCCGGTTCCGCAAGGATCTCGGGCCGTGGAACGCCGAGCCGGAGCTCTACCCCGACGGCCTGTACCTGGGCGTGGCGTTCCGCACGGCCGCCGGGCGGGACTGGAACCTGGACCTCTGGTTCGTCGACGAGCCCGACCGCCAGCCCGACCTGGGGCACGTGCGCACGCTGCCCGCGCGGCTCACGCCCGAGGTGCGCGCGGCGGTGCTGCTGATCAAGCACGAGCGGCCGGACTACCGCAGTTTCGAGCTGTACCGGGCGGTGCTGGACTCCGGGGTGCGCACCCCGGAGGACTACGACCGGTGGCGCGCCGATGACGCGGGGTGAACCGACCGTTCGGTTTGCGCTGATCGAGCGGTTCTCCGCGAAAATCGGGTCACTTCGCCCCGGGCGTTGCTAAACCTTGCTCGGGGGAGGTCGCCGTGCCGGGAGGTTTCTACACCGACGCCAGGGGCCGCGTGCGCCCGACCGGGAACCGGGGTCGCCGGGGTGGTCGGGCCAAGCCGGTGCTGCTGGCGGGGCTGGTCGCGTTCAGCGCGGTGGCCTACGGGGGAGCGGTCGGGCTGAGCGCGGGCGGGCCCGGCGGCGCCGGTCCGGCCCTGACCGCGCGCAAGGCCGCGAGCGAGGACCGGGCGCGGGACGGCGACGTCGAGGGCGCGTGGCGGGAGCTGGGGCTGCGCGAGGTCGAGCGGACCGACCGGCAGCCGGCCGACTGCGCCGCGGCGTCGTTCGGCGGGGTGCGGGACTTCCTGCGGGACACCGGGTGCGTGTCGATGGACCGGGCGCTGTTCGCGGTGGGCGACGACGCGGGCAACACCGCGGTCGTCGCGGTGGCCTGGGTGGAGTTCGCCTCGCGCGAGGACGCCCGCCGGTTCCAGGACCTCGTCGACGAGCCGGGGTCCGGTGACGTCGAGCCGCTGGGCGCGGACGCGCTCGGCCTGCCGGGGGTCGCGTTCTCCGGCGCGAACTACGGCTCCGGGCGCGACCGGGGCACGGTCGCGGTGGCCGGGGCGGAACTGGCGTCGGGGTACCTCACCCCGGAGGTGCTGGACGCGCTGGCGGAGGTGGCGGCGCTGCTGCCCCGGTAGGGGACGGCTCGGCGGGCGGTTCACCGGGCAGGGCGGCGAGCGGACCCGGACGGCCGTGACCCCGGGCTCCGGCCCGTTTCACGCGCGATCGCAGATCGTCTTCCACGGATCATGCCCTGTCAATCAGCCTGTGGCGCGATGCTGGTCACCGGGCGGTGGGGCTACCGTTCCGTCGATTCGACCTGGGGAACGAGGGGTGTGGAATGGCGACTCTGGCGTCTGTGCGCGAAGGCTTGGTGGAGTGGGTCGCGCGGCGGGCGGCCACGCGGTGGATCATGGGGAAGATCGGTTCACGCGCGTTGTCGCTGCTCCCGGACCGGGCGCTGGTCCCGCTGAAGCGGGACGGGGTGGATCCGGTCGAGGAGCTGATGAGGATGGGCGAGTCGAGCGCGGTGCACCGGGTGCCCGTGCCGTTCGGCATCCGCGTGTGGTTGGTCACGGGGGAGACCGAGGCCAAAAAAGTGCTTTCCGACACAGGGGCGTTCAGCAACGACTACACCCGCCTCGGCGCGGCGGTGGGGCGACTGGAGCAGTCGCCCGGCGGGCTCGGGTTCGCCGACGCGCCGGACCACACCCGGCTGCGCCGGATGCTGACGCCGGAGTTCACCATGCGGCGGCTGTCGCGGCTGGTGCCGCGCATCGACGAGATCGTGACCCAGCGGCTGGACGCGATGGAGGCCGCGCCGGGTCCGGTGGACCTGGTCAAGGAGTTCGCGCTGCCGATCCCGTCGCTGACCATCTGCGAGCTGCTGGGCGTGCCCTACGCCGACCGCGACCGCTTCCAGCAGCTGGCCGCGGCCCGCTTCGACCTGTTCGGCGGCGCGGGCCAGGCGCTGGGCGCGATCTCCGAGTCGCTGGAGTACATGCGGGAGATCGTGGAGCGGGAGCGCCGCTCGCCCGGTGACGGCCTGATCGGCACGCTCATCCGCCAGCACGGCGACGCGGTCGACGACGCCGAGCTGGCCGGCCTGGCCGACGGCGTGCTGACCGGCGGCTTCGACACCACGGCGAGCATGTTGGCGCTGGGCGCGTACGTGCTGCTCCGGGACGACGAGGCGCGCGCGTCGATGCGCGACGACGACGCGGCGGTGGGCCCGCTGGTCGAGGAGCTGCTGCGGCACCTGAGCGTGGTGCAGGTGGCGTTCCCCCGGTTCGCGCGGCACCCCCTCACCGTGGGGGACCAGCGGATCGAGGAGGGCGACGCGGTGGTGGTCTCCCTGTCGGCGGCCAACCGCGAGAGCACGCCCCACTTCGACCACACCCGCAAGTCGTCGGCTCACCTGGCGTTCGGCTACGGCGCGCACCGCTGCGTCGGCGCGGAGCTGGGGCGGATGGAGCTGCGCGCGGCCTACCCGGCGCTGCTGCGCCGGTTCCCGAAGCTGCGCCTGGCCGAGGACCGGCAGGCGTTCCGCGCCGCCTCCATCGTCCACGGCGTCGACCGGCTGCTGGTCCACACCCGCTGACCCGGGTCGGGGCCCTCGACGAGGCGGGCTCCGACCTCCGACACCGCTCGACACGACCTGACGAGGTCGCACTCCTCCGCGCCCCGGGCCGGTGCCGGTCCCGCTCGACGACCCGCGTGACCGCCGCACGACCGCCGCACGACCGCCCGTGTGGTCGCCCGGGACGCCGGTGGTGCCCGTCGACGTCGCGCTGACCCGGTTGGTGGTGGCCAAGAGGCCGCCCGAGCGATGTGGTCCTTACCAGTTGTCGGTTATGTCCACCGAGCGTGACCGCGCCGGCGGCCGTTCGGCCGACCCTGGTTGACCATGGCATAACCGCTGGTCAGGCTGCTGGGATGAACCCGGACGAGTGACCATCAGCCTCGTCAACCCTGCGTCGGGGCGCGCTGGTCCGGGCTCACCCGAAGGAGCCGACCCGTGCGTCCTTTCACCAGAGTGCTCACCCTGCTGTCCGTCTCGGCCACCGCCGTCGGGCTCACCACCGGAGCCGCGCTCGCCGCACCGGCCCACCAGGCCGACATCGTCATGGCGACGGCCTCCGCGACGGTCCACCCGATCAAGGACACCTACATCGTCAGCCTCGGCGCCACCGCCCGCGGCGGCCTGGGCGTCGCCTCCGCCGCGGGCGTCACGCCCACCCACGTGTGGGACGCGGCGTTCCACGGCTTCTCCGCCAAGCTCACCCCGGCGCAGCTGCGCAAGCTCAGCCGCGACCCGTCGGTGACCGCCATCGAGCAGGACGTGCTCGTCACCGACGCGCTCGACGCCACCCAGGCCAACCCGCCGTCGTGGGGCATCGACCGCGTCGACCAGCGCAACCTGCCGCTGTCGAACTCCTTCACCTACAACTACACGGGCGCGGGCGTCCACGCCTACATCATCGACACCGGCATCACCCCGGGCCACGCCGACTACGGCGGCCGGGCCACGTTCGACTACAACGCCGTCGACACCAACAACACCGACTGCCACGGCCACGGCACGCACGTGGCGGGCACCATCGGGTCCAACACCTACGGCATCGCCAAGGGCGTGCGCCTGCACGGCGTGAAGATGATGAACTGCTCGGGCAGCGCCACCACCACCGCCGCGCTCAACGCGATCAACTGGGTCACCCGGAACCACACCAAGCCCGCCGTGGCGAACACCTCGTGGAACTTCACCGCCTCGGCCAGCCTGGAGTCCGCGATCCGCAGCATGATCGCCGCGGGCGTCTTCCTGGCCACCTCGGCGGGCAACACCGGCGGCAACTCCTGCGACCGCCTGCCCCGCAAGGTGGAGACGGCCAGCGTCGTGGCGTCCTCGCAGAACAACGACGCCCGCTCCTCGTTCTCCAGCACCGGCACCTGCGTCGACCTGTACGCGCCGGGCAGCGCCATCGTCTCCACCCTCCGCACCGGCGGCTCGGGCGCGATGAACGGCACCTCGATGGCGACCCCGCACGTGGCGGGCGTGGCCGCGCTGTACAAGCAGCGGTTCGGCGACCAGTCGTCGGCGACCGTGCACGACTGGCTCAACTCCTCCGCGACCCCGAACGTGGTCAGCGGCGGCGCCACCGGCAGCACCCCCAACCGCCTGCTGTTCACCAACGGCCTGTGAGGACGTCCCGGCGCGCGGGGGCCTCTCCACCCCGCGCGCCGGGACACCCTCCCGGCCGCACGGGTCCGGCCCGGGTCACCCGACCCGGGCCGGACCCGTCAGCAGCGGCCACGCCCCGGCCCGCGCCCGCACCCCCACGATGCGGTCGCGCGTCCGGGCGGTGTACTCGTCCTCGCCACCCCGGGCGATCCGCTGCTCCAACTGCCGCTCCAGCCGCGCGGCGAAGGCGTGCTCCTGCTCCAGGTACCAGCCGACCTGCCGGTCGTGCAGCTCCCGGGGGTCGAGCAGGCCGACCTCGTCGGGGTGGCGCCTGGCCAGGGTCCACGCCAGGCGCGCCGCCGCGATCGCGTCGCCGGCGCTGGTGTGGGCGTTGTCCAGCCGCGCCCCGTAGTGGGCGCACACGGCGGTGAGGGTGCGCCTGTCGTCCCAGCCCCGGACCGGGCGCAGGTGGCGGTCCAGGCACAGCGGGTCGACCACCGGCCCGCCCAGCGGCAGGCCGCGGCCGTGGTGGCGGCGCAGTTCGGCGTCGAGCATGGTCAGGTCGAACGCGGCGTTGAACGCGCACAGCGGCGTGGTGGGTCCCCACACCCCCGCCAGGTGCTCGGCCACCTCGGCGACGACCTCCGAGGCCGGGCGGCCCTCGCGGCGGGCCTGGTCGGTGCTGATGCCGTGGATCGCGGTGGCCTCGGCCGGGATCTCGACCCCGGGGTCGGCCAGCCAGGTGCGCGTGTCGACCTCGGGTGGTCCGCCGGGGCTTCGCGGGGTGATCGCGACCACGGAGGCGGTGACGACGCGGTCCCGGTGGGGATCGACGTCGGTGGTCTCCAGGTCCAGCGCGATCATCGGACCGTGCGCCCACGACGGTGCGGGATTGCCCATGGCCGCACCGTAGCCGTCGGGTCCGACAGCGCTGCGCCGGCCGGCGGCTCCGTACCGGTCGCCGGCGCGAACGGCACCGGGACCTCCTCGACCTCGACCACCGGGACGCCGGTTTCGGCCTCGTCGTGTCGCGCGCCTGAGGACGCCGTCCCGGTCGGACGTGCCGCTCCGGGCTGCTAGACGTCGATCTTGAGCAGCAGTTCGCTCAGCTCGACCGGCACGGTGATCATGCAGTCGTGGCCGCTCTCCAGTTCCCACACCCGCGACGGCGAGCCGTTGGGCTGCACCGCGGGCACGGGCCGCCGGGTGATGCCCTCCGGTGCCGCTCCGACGCAGTGGATGTGCGTCCGGGGGATCGCGTCCACGGCCGGGTTGTCCAGCCGGACCGGTTGTCGGAGGCAGCGGACCGGCTGGTCCGACAGCATCCCGCGCAGCCAGGCGACGTCCGCCGGGTCGGTGACGCCGAACAGGCCGTGCGGTGGCGGCATCTCCGGCAGCGGCGGGATGCGCCAGGCGGTCTCGGTCCGCGCGGCCAGGTCGATCAGGGCCTGCGTGACCGGCAGGACGTCGACCGCGGTCTCGCCGTCCCGCGGGACCATCGCGTCGAGGTGGACCAGGTGCGCGATCCGGTCCGGGACCTGGTTGGCCGCGGACGAGATGACCAGGCCCGCGTAGCTGTGACCGACCAGGACCACGTCGGTGAGGTCTTCCTCGACGATCAGCGTGACGACGTCGGCCACGTGGGTGTCGAGCCCGACCTCGGGGCCGAGCAGGTGCGCCTTGTCGCCGTAGCCGGTGAGCGACGGCGCGAGCACCCGGTGGCCGGCCGACTCCAGCAGCGGGACCACCCGCTCCCAGCACCGTCCGCTGTGCCAGGCGCCGTGCACCAGCAGGAATGTCGACATGGTCGTGGCGATCCCCCGGTTCGATGTGGTGGCACGGGGCTACGGTGGTTACGATTCGTAACCCGGTGCCGTTCGAGAACCATCGTGATCGTCGGACGTGCCGCCGGCAACAAGGCACTTTCCAGTGCCCCGGTTCCCCGGAGGTAACCGATGACGCCGCGCCAGGACGACGCGTGCCGGACCCGCGTGGTGCTCGACATCGTCGGGGACAAGTGGTCGCTCCTGGTCGTGCGCGCCCTCAGGGACGGACCGCGCCGCTTCACCGAGCTGAAGCGGGACATCGCGGGGATCAGCCAGCGCATGCTCACCGTCACCCTGCGCGGCCTGGAGCGCGACGGGATACTGACGCGGACCGTGCACAACGTCATGCCGCCGCACGTCTGCTACGAGCTCACCCCGATGGGCAGGACCCTCCGCGAAGCCACCGCGCCGCTGCTGGAGTGGAGCGTCGCGCACCTGGCCGCCATCGACGCCGCCCGCGCCGACTACGACTCCCGCGCCTGACCCACCCGGACCCCGGCTACGGCTTGTCCGCCACCGTGATCGCGCCCGCGATGATCTGGGCCTTGTACCCCTCCAGGATGCCCTGCAGCTCCGCGTCGACCTTCCCGCCGGACGTGGCGTAGCCGATGCCGTCCACCTTGAGGTCGAAGACCTCCGGCAGCGAGTCCAGGTCGTCGCTCGCGGCGGCCTTGACGAAGTCGTGCACCGCCACGTCGACGCGCTTGAGGCTGGAGGCGACGATGACCTCCCTGCTGTCCGCCAGCGCCGGCTGGTGGTACTGGTCGGCGTCGCACCCGATCGCCAGCACACCCGCCTGCTTCACCGCTGAGAACACGCCGATGCCGGACGCGCCGGCGGCGGGGTAGAGGACGTCCGCGCCCTTCTCGATCAGGCCCTTCGCGGTCTCCAGGCCCTTCGCCGGGTCCTGGAAGCCGGTGAAGTCGGTGGCCGGCGTGATGTACTTCGCCTCGACCACGATCTTCGGCGCGGCGGCCTTCGCGCCCTGGACGTACCCGGCCTCGAACTTGCGGATCAGCGGGATGTCGACCCCGCCGACGAAGCCGACGTGGCACCTCTTGCTCTGGTACGCGGCCACGACCCCGGCCAGGAACGCGCCTTCCTGCTCGGCGAAGACCAGCGGCGTGACGTTGGCCGCGCCCTCCACGGCCGAGTCCACCAGGCCGAACCGGACGTCGGGGAACTCCGGCGCGACGACCCTCAGCGCCTCGGTGTAGGCGAAGCCGACGCCGACGATCGGGTTGAAGCCCTCGCGCGCGAGTTGGCGCAGGCGGGTCTGCTTGGCCGTCTCGTCCTCGTTCGGGGCGGCGGAAACCTCGCGGGTGTTCTCCTCCTCGACCCCCATGTCCCCGATGGCGCGGTCGAACCCGGCGGCGGCGAGGTCGTTGAACGACGCGTCGCCGCGGCCGCCGATGTCGTAGGCCAGGCCGATCTTCAGCGCGCTGCCGTCGACCTTCTCGCCCTCGGGCTTCGCCGGGGTGCTGGTGCTCGACGTGGCGGGCGGACCGGGCGGGGGCGCGAACTCGCACGCGGTGCCGGTGGCACCGGTCGACCCGGCGGTGCCACCGGCACCGGAGTCCTTCGCGCAGGCGCTCAGCACCATCAGACCGGTCAGCGCGATCGCGGCGACAGCGGTGCCGGACACAGGACGGCGCACGGCTCGTCCCCCTCCCTGCTCGTCGAGCAGTCAACCGTCCCCCGACAGGAGTATCAGGGCTTGAGCGACGGACCGTACCCCCTGCTCGCGATCGTGCGGATGAGCGCTCAACTGGTGAGAACCGCGCACAGCGGACCACTCGCCCCGGTCAGCAGGCCGGCGCGCCGCGAACCCGCTCGACGATGACGACCACCCGGACGAGCCGGTCGACCGCTTTCGCCGCCGAGCACGACGAACCGCCACCCGGGTCACCGATCGGCCTCGGCGGAATACCCGGTCGGGAACTCCCCGGAAATCGGACCCATTCCGTGCCTCGGCCGAGCCCCCGGCCTCCGGCGTGTCGGGCTTCCCCGGCGCGGCGGCCGTGGTGACGGACGTCGGCGCGCCCCTGTCGCACGCGGCCATCGTGGCGCGGGAGTTGGTTGTCCCGGCCGTGGTGGGGTGCGGCAACGCCACGGTCCGGATCAGGACGGGGGACCGGGTGCGGGTCGACGAGGGCTGCGGCACGGTGACGGTGCTCTGACCTGGTTCAGGAGGTCGGTGGTGGGAGTTGCCGGGTGCCGGCGGCGAGTTCACGCACGTGGTGGGCGGTGTTGGTGCTCAGGGCAGTGGCCAGGGCTCGGTTGAGGTGTCGGTTGGTGTGGTGGTGGCGTCCGTAGGTTTCCAGGATCTGGTCGGCGCAGTCGATGACTTTGTGCGGGCGGCGTTGGGCGCGGTAGGTGAGGGAGAGGTCGAGCAGGGCCGAGGCGGTGGTGTCGGGGTTGTCGTCGCGTCGCCGGTGCACGGCCAGTTCGTGCCTGCCGCACAGGACGGCTGAGGGCAGGTGGTCGTGCTCGCGCAGGACTCCGGCCGCTCGGCGGAAAGCCTGGGCGGTGGCCGGCGAGGTCGGTGGTCGTACGGCCACTTCGGCGGCGTATTTCCGCAGCAGGCGCAGGGTGCCTTCGTCGACCTGGATGCGGTCGAGCAGTTCGGTGAGTGCCGGGGTCATCGTCGTGGGGCTTTTGGGTCGGTGTGGATGACGTGGAACAGGTCGGTGAAGGTCATGGGTGTGAGGGCGGTGAGGGCGCCGGCGATGAAGGCGGGTCCGGGGTTGAGTTGGCCGGTGAGGACTCGGGTGACGGTGGAGCGGTTGAGGTCCATGGCTCTGGCCAGGGCGTAGTCGGAGCGGAAGCCCGCGAGTCTCATGGCTTTGGTGAAGAGTTCGGCGCGCAGTCTGATGGTGTGGGGCACGGCCGTCTCCTGGTGTTCGGCCCCGGTGGCGGGGTCAGGCGGCTTTGCGGTCGTAGAGGTCGGTCCACCGGGACAGCTTCCGGCGGGTCTGCTCGGTGTCCAGGGCCGCGGCGTCGAGGTGGCACATCTTCTGCTGGTAGGCGGCCACCGCCTCGGGTGCGTCGTGGAACGCCACGGCGACGTCGGTCTCGGCGTAGGCCATGGGTTTGTCGGGTGACTCGAAGGTCAGCAGTGTGCAGGGGTACCGCAGGTGGGTGTGGAACCCGGCGGCCAGCGGGACGACGCGCACGGTGGTGCGGGGCCATTCGCACATCAGCAGCAGGTGCAGCAGCTGGTCGCGCATCACCGCCGGACCGCCCACGGCCATGCGCAACGCCATCTCGTGGACGTAGGCGGTTACGTGTGGGTTGGGGTGGCGTTGCAGGAGCCGTTGACGTTCCGCGAGGGCGGTGGCGAAGTCGGGGTCGCCGGTGAGGGCCAGGGTGTAGTCCTCGGTCCGGGCCAGGTCGGGAACGGTGACGGGGTCGTAGACGGTGATCGTCTCCGCGATCTCCTCGTGCACCGACACGGCGACCAGCCTGTCGGAACGCTGGTGGTGCAGGCGCAGGAAACTGCCGGTGTCCGGCTCGGCGGCGATGCCCAGGACGCGCTCACGGGCGGCCTTGGCGGCCCCGCAGTGCCCGAGCAGGGCGGCGATGTCGACCGTGCTGGTGCCCCGCGTGCCCTTCTCCAGCTTGGAGAGCTTGCCCACGGACCAGCCCAACGCCTCGGCGACCTTCGGCGCCGACCTGCCGCTGTTCTGACGGGTCTTGCGGATTTCCCCGCCCAGCTCCCGGCTGTGCGCACTGCCCGGGCGCACAGGTGGTGCGTTTTCCTCGGTGTCCATGATTTTCCTCAGGGTGCTTGCGTGCTTGCGTGTCAGTTAAACGCATTGATTCAGCAGGCACCACGGAAGTTGGTCACAGCCGTTCCGCAATTTCCCCAGAACCTGAACGCAATGTTGCGGTTCTGCTCTACCGGTCGTGTGGTGATGGCTCAGATGATGTGCCAGGGTGCGGTGATGTCATCATCGAGGCCGTGGACGCGGTGGATGACCTCGGTCGCCTGGGGGCTGCCTGGCGAGGACTTCCTCGCATTGGTGGCGATCATGCGCAGCTCTCGCAAGGCGCGTAGTGACGGATAACCTTCCCACTCGCGGATGTCACGTCCGTATGCCTTGGCGAAAGCGTCGTGGTCCGCGTGGCCGAATCGGCGGCAGTGAACCTCGATGGTGACGAGGTCCCACTCGACCGGGCCGAGCGCCACGCCGTCCAGGTCGCACAGCACAGCCGGTGTCGATGCGTGGTTCAGGGCTGTTTCTTCATTCCTTGGTGCGGGGCGCCACAGGGTGTTGCGGTGCTGCGGATCGGTGTGGATGAGGCACTGCGTCACGGACCCGGACAAGCGGGCCCAGAACGGCTTCAACTCCTCCAACCTGGTCACCACCGCGGTTCTGTGGTCGTCGTCGAGGATGCGACTGGCGGTGGTGGAGCGTGCGATCGCGGTGATCGGGTCGAGTGAGGGCAGCGGGAACGACGGTTGCGGTGCCTGGTGCAGCGCCAGCAGTGGCGCGGCGATGGCTTCGGTCGACACCGGGTGTTGCTGGGGCAGGTGACGCCAGAACGTGACCACGTGACCGTCGACGACCACCGGCTGTTCGATGCCCTGGACCAGGGGGGCGATGGGCGCCTGGTGCCGGGTCAGCCAGGCGATGAGGGACACCAGTCCGCGCGCGTTGCGCAGGTCCCGTTGATGGTCGAACCCCGGCCGGCCGATCTTGACCACCACGGCGTCCGGGACCTGTCCGACGAGGTAGACGGCGTTGGTGTGGTGACGCAGCACCTGAGCGTCCCGTGCGTCCAGGCCGACTGCTCCACATGCCTGCCGGAGCAGGGGGCGGGTGCTGTCGACGGTGAAGTCGTGCCCGATCGCGGAGGGCCGTGAGGTCACCGGTCCAGTCTGGGGCCGCGTGGTCGATATGAGCGACCGTGATGTGCTTCGTCCCGCTCAACGGTGCGTAACGGGTGTCGTGAGAGATCGCAGTTCTCGCACGGTGTCCGGGACCCGTCCTCCGGGATGGGGGAGGGCCTCGGTCACGGTGACCACGTCGTGGGCGCGGGTCAGCACAACCCCTGTGCGGTGCGTAGGGGGCAACTCCGCGAGCACGGCCAAGGCCAGCGTGGTCGCACCGACGACGTCACCGCGGTGCGCTTCGGTCACCGCCTGGTCCAGGCGGACGAGGGCGGGGTCGATGACCACGCGTTCGTCACCGGCGTAGGCCCGCAGAGCCGCGTCCTGGGCGACGCGTGCACGTGCCGCGTCTCCCAGGTTCGCCCACGCGCCGGAGGCGTACAGGTGCAGCCGACCCGGGCCGAAGCGGAAGGCGGCGTACTGGTCCTCCTGCCCGTCTCGCCGGGCGGCCAGCTTCTCGGTCAAGCGGCCGGCAAGCTCCAGTGCTTCCCGCACACCGCGGACATCCCCCAGCTTGCCCAGGGCACGTGCCTCGGCGGCGACGGCGAGTGCCGCCGCGTCGCAGACGTGGTCAGCGGCGAAGGCTTGGGCACGACGCGCCAGCGCGACTGCGCTCTGGGCGGGTTCGTAGTAGTAGGCCAGCATGGTCTGCTGCGCCAGCACGAGCGCGATCAACGCCGAGTCATCGGCGTCCCGTGCGGCGAGCAACGCGGTGCCGTACCACCGACGCGCACCGGTGACGCGCTGCAACTTCATGTACGCGTCGGCGATCAGCAACGTCAACATGGTCGTGGCCGTGGAGAGCCGGCGGTACGCGAAAACCGGCTGGCGACGCGCGGCCAACGCCTGCACGTCGGCCAGATCGGGCAGCAACGACTCCAGCGCGCGGTCCGGTCCGATCCGCGTGTGCTCACCGAGGTGGTGCGCCACCTGTTGTTCAACCAACTCCATGCGCGCAGGAGAAGCGGACTCGCTCAAGGACGACTCCAGTCGGATGCGAATCTGCTCGGCGTCATCGCGAACGAGTTGATCTCTGCCGAGCAGGTCGTTGTCCGATGGTGCGTTGCTCAAAAACAACGTATTCGCGCCTGAGGAGCCGGGCGGATCGAGCAGAACGGCGAGCTCGCTCACGCTGATCTGAAGTTTTTCGGCGAGTGGCCGCCGGTGATGGGCCAGCGGACTCGACCGGCCGGTCTCCCAATTGCCCACCGTCGTGGGGTGCACCCCAAGGGTCTCCGCAAGGCTCTCCTGGCTGAAACCAATCGCCTCGCGCGCCCGTGCCAGAGCCTCACGTGGCACCCTGTGCTGTGACCCCATCGCCTGACCTCCTGTGCCGGAATCCACCACGGTAGCCCGATACCGTGGTGGCCAGTGGTCCACAACATGCTTGACGGCGCGGCCTTCAGGAAGGATGCGGGGGAAGTTGTGGATGGATTACAGGCGGGTGCTGTGCTGCGCCGAAGCCCGACAAGGGTTCAACGCGTACCAATGCCACGATGCCTCTGCCCGGTCGTCTCCACCGCCTCGCCTGTGTTGGCCATCGCCGGAAGAACGGATCAACCCCGTCGGCTCACGTGGGCGGGGGTAGCGCGGACAGGCGGCGCAGCTGCGCGGCGAGCCCATCGGGCCCGGGTGCGTGCAAGGCGGCGTTCACGTCGTCCAGGACGTCCCAGTAGACCCACTTCCCGGGCCAGTCCAGCGGAATGGCGGCGACCCGCACGACGCACGCGCGAACAGCCAGCCTGATGCGCAGGACCCCGTGTTCGCCCTCGTACGCCGGTGGTTGCCACAGCGTGCCCGCGGTCGCCAGCTCCGTCAGCAACGCCTCGTGGGCATTGCGAGCGGTGACGCGCCGGGCGTCCTCCGCACGTCGCGACCGCACCTGCTCGGCACCCAGTTGCAGGGCTGCCGCGACCAGCGCCACGACCGCGGTCTTCACCACCTCCTTGACCACCGACTCGTCGACGGCGAGCGCACCCGACGCCGCCGAGGCCAGCGCCACCACGCCCAGCAGCACGAACCGCGAGACGAACGCCAGCAGCCGGTCCAGCAGCGAGTGGTCCCTGGTCACGACCACCTGGTGCAGCGCGTCCCGCAGGACCTGGACCTGGAGCAGGGCCTGGGCGCGCACGTCCGGGTCGAGGGAACCCCGCTGGGCCAGGTCCGCCAGGACGTCCTGCACCCGGTGGGGCGGCAGGCCGAAGAACTCGGCCACGTCGTCCAGCGGCAGCGCGGACATCGCCGCCAGCCGCGGCGCCACCCGGCGGACCTGCGCCCGCGACAGACCTCGCCCGGCGCGGCGCAGGTGGTCCTCGGTGGAGTCGAGCAGGGTGTCCAGGTCGCGGACGACGTTGACCAGCGCGCTGTCGGCCAGCGCCGAGTCGCCCGCGGCACGCGCGCCGGCGCGTTCCTCCTCGTGGTAGAGCAGCAGGTCCAGCACCGGCGGCGCGGCGGCCAAGGTCTGGTCGCCGTCCTGCTCGGGCACGGCCGGGGTGGCCGGCAGCGGGGGCGGGACGGGGAGGTCCGCCGCGGCTTCGCGGGCCGCGGCGATGATCTGCTCCCACGTCCGCCGTTCCCGTTCGGGACGGCCGTCGCGGCGGAACGGGTGGGAGTGGGTCATCGCGGTCCTCTTGAGGTGGGCGGCGCCGGTGGGCGGGTGGTCACATCACACCCCAGGTGGCGCTGCTCCCGTGCCCCTCCGCGCCGGTCGATGTGAACGGTGTCCACCCCTCTCGTGTCGGCGCGCGTCAGCGGGTGGGAGCACTGACCGCACCATCGCACCGCCGCCCGCCCCACCGCACCGCACAACTGCGGACGACGCCGCCGCGCGGCCCGTCGCCGCGCGGTGGAACCCGCCAGCCGCGGGCGCACGGGAAACGACTTCCCGACATTGCTCGAACGGTCCCATCAGAGGGCCTGTCGAACATTCGACTGATTCGGTCGTCCGATTTTTCTCGCGAATGACCGGTGTCGCGAAATCGGCGGGGTGATAGACCGTTCGGCTCTGTACAGCCTTTGTGCGTGCTGTTGGGATGACCGCATGTACAACGCAATTGTCATAGGTGGTCGGTGTGCCGGGGCGGCGGTCGGCACACACCTGGCCCGGCGGGGGCTCCGGGTGTTGGTGGTGGACCGGTCGCGGTTTCCCAGTGATGTGCTGTCCACGCATTTCATCTGGCCGCACGGAGCTTCCCACCTGAACCGGTTGGGGGTGTTGGACCAGGTCAGGGCCGTGACACCCGCTCACACCCGGGTCACCGTGGTCAACGACGGGATCGCCCTGCGCGGCAGCATTCCCGAGGAACTGCTGCGCAACCAGTTCCGGTTGCTGCACGGCGACGACAGCGGGATCACCACGGAGTACTTCTCGGTTCGCCGGCACGTGCTGGACCAGATCCTGGTCGACAACGCGGTGCGGGCCGGTGTCGAGTTCCGCGAGGGGTACACCGTCGCGGAACTCCTGCAAGACGACGACGGGACCGTCATCGGCATCAAAGGGCGGGACGGAACGGTCGAGCGCGCGCAGGTGGTGATCGGGGCCGACGGGCGAAACTCTTTCGTGGCCCGCGCGCTCGGGCTGGAGAAGTTCGACGAGCGGCCGCGGTGCACCTTCGCCTACTGGAGTTATTTCAGCGGCATCCCCGACGCCGAGGCGCAGATCCACCGGCGGGGCAGGCTCGGGATGGCGATGGCCTCGACCAACTCCGGGCAGACCATGGTGCTGACGTGGGGGCCGAGCGAGTGGGCCGCGGGGTTCCGGGCCGACGTCGAGGGCAACTTCCACCGGGCGCTCGGGCTGATCAGCGAGGAGGCGGCGGGCACCGTGGCGCGGGCGCGGCGGGAGGAGCGCTTCTACGGGACGCTCGACCAGGCCGCGTACCTGAGGCGGCTGCACGGGCCCGGCTGGGTGCTGGTGGGCGACGCCGGGTCGTTCAAGGACCAGTGCACGGCGCTCGGCATCACCCACGCCCTGCGCGACGCCGAGCTGGCCGCGGAGGCGGTCGGCCGGTGGCTCGGCGGCGAGATCGACCGGGACACCGCCATGGCCGGGTACGCCGCCAAGCGCCGCAGCCAGACCGCCGCGGCCTACTACGACTACGTGTGCACGCTCGCGGAGATGAAGCCGCTGCGGCACGACGAGCTCCAGCTGTTCGCGGTCCTGCGCGGCAACCAGGCCGAGATCGACCGCTTCCTCGCCACCCACGTCGACGTGGCGCCGGTCTCGGAGTTCTTCGACCCGTCCAACGTGTTCCTGCTCAACGACACGGCCAAGGAGTCCTCGCGCGACCACGGCGCGTTCGCCGATTTCGAGGCGACCTACCGCGAGCACCAGCGGAACCCGTTCGCGCTCGTGGCGGCGGAGGCGACCCGATGACCGGCACCGCGGCGCACCAGCGCGAGGATGGCGAGGTCGTCGCCGAGCTCATCGCCGCGGGCGACGCGGCCGGCGCCGACCCGCTCGCCGCGGCCAAGGCGGTCGCCGTCGCCGCGCGCGAGGTGTCGGACATGATGCGGAACTGGGCGAGCCACATCCCGTGGGAAGACCTGGAGGAGCTGGACACCCTCCCGGCGGACGAGGCGGCTCGCTTCTTCGACGAGGACTACCCGGCGGTCCGGGCCGACCTGGAACCGATGTGGGAACCGGCGACGACGGCCGCGCCCGCGATCGACCCCGACGAGGACTACGCGCTCGACAAGAACGCCTACGACTTCTTCCGGCCCGTCGGGGCCGACCTGCTCGCCCGCACCGAGGAGTTCCACGGCTGGGTGGAGGCGCGCAGGCGCACCGAGACCTGGCAGTACTCCCGGGTCCTGGAGGCGGCGCCCGGCGGGGTCGCGACCATCACCAACGACCTGAGCAAACCCGCCCGGGGCGTCAACTTCAACTCCCAGGACTACCTGTCGTTCAACGCCCACCCCGAGATCCGGGAGGCCGCGGCCAGGGCGATGCGCGACTTCGGCCCGCACAGCGCCGGGTCGCCGATGGTGCTGGGCAACACCCGCATCTCCGACGAGCTGGAGGCCGCCCTCGGCGAGCTGGTCGGCCTGGAGCACGTGACGCTGTTCTCGAACGGGTGGTCGGCGGGGTTCGGCACCGTCACCGGCCTGGTCCGGCAGGAGGACCACGTCCTCATCGACCGCCTCGCCCACTCGTGCCTCCAGACGGGAGCGCGCGCGGCGACCAGGAACATCACCCGCTACACCCACCTCGACGTCGAGGCCGTGCGCACCCACCTGGCCCGCATCCGCGCCACCGACACCCACAACGGCATCATGGTCATCACCGACGGGCTGTTCTCGGTGGACGCCGACTGGCCGGACCTCGCCGCCCTCCAGGCGGTCTGCCGCGCCCACGACGCGACCCTGCTGGTCGACGTCGCCCACGACCTCGGCTCGATGGGACCCGGCGGCACCGGGGTCCTGGGGATGCAGGGGGTGGTGGGCGAGATCGACCTGGTCATGGGCGCGTTCTCCAAGACCTTCGCCTCCAACGGAGGCTTCGTCGCGGCCGGGTCGCCCGCGGTGAAGCAGTACATCAAGATGTTCGCCGGGTCCCACTTCTTCTCCAACGCCCTGTCGCCCGTGCAGACCGCGGTGGTGCTCAAGGCGGCCGAGATCATCCGGACCGACGAGGGCGACGCCCTGCGCGGGCGGCTGTTCTCGGCCATCCACGCCCTGCGCGACGAGCTGACGACGCGCGGGTTGACCTGCATGGGCTCGCCGAGCCCGATCGTGCCGGTCCTGATCGGGAACGAGAAGCTGGCCCGGACGGTCAACCGCCTGCTGTTCGACCGCGGGGTGCTCGCGTTCATGGTCGAGTTCCCGGTCACCCCGACCGGCGCCTCGCGCTTCCGGTTGCAGGTGCAGGCCGCGCACGAGCCGGAGCAGGCGAGGGAGGCGGCCCGCATCATCGACGGGGCGCTGCGCGACGCCAAGGAGTACCTGTCCAGCGCGTTCGGCAACTCGTTCTAGCGGGACGGGGGGCGCTCGCGGTGGACCCCGGGCGCCCCCATCCCGGTGACCGTCAGGCGATCCGGTAGGCGGCGGCGCCGTTGTGCAGGAAGCGGGCGCGGCCGTGGTCGTCGGAGCCGACCAGGGACAGGACCTGGTGGCCGTCGGCCTTCGGTCGGGCGGTGATGACCGAGTCGTCGTTGAGGCGGACGACCTCCACGTGGTTCTCGGGTCCGCCGAGGAAGGACTCGGCGATCCCGTTGCGCGCGCGGTAGGTGAGGAACGCGCGGTCGTGCTCGCCGGCGAGGGTGATGTCGTACAGGGTGGAGCGGTAGGTGCCGCACACGCGGTCCGCGTCGATCCGGGTCGGGTTCGGGGGCGGCACGGGCAGCGGCGCCGTCTCGACGCCGGCGAGTTCGCCGAGGGCCGTGCCGAGGATCTCGTGGGCCAGTGGCTCGCCGCCGGTGCTGTTGGTCAGCACGGCCACCGCCACCCCCTGCGACGGGGCGACGCGGAGGAACGCCTTCTGGCCCTTGGCGACCCCGGTGTGGCCGACGACGCCGTCCCGGTAGAGCATCCAGCCGAGGCCCCAGCCGACGACGCCGCCGCCGAAGTCCGGGACGGGGTCGACCTGGGGTTCGCGCAGCGCGGCCAGCGCGGGGTCGGTGAGGTGGAAGCGGACGAACCCCATGAGGTCGCGCGCGCTGATCGCGAGGTGCGAGCCGCTGGGCGCGGCGTAGTAGGACACCGCCCACTCCGCCACCGGGACGACCTCCCCACCGGACCGGACGTGGCCGACCGCGGCGCGGTGCAGGATCGCCTCGTAGGGGTCGGTGGCGGCGGTGCGCAGACCCAGCGGTGCCACCAGGCGTTCGCGGAGCACGTCGTGGAAGGGCTTGCCGCGCAACACCTCCACCAGCCTGCCGAGCACCACGTACCCGCTGTTGGAGTAGGAGAAGGCGGTGCCGGGCGGGAGGAGCTGCTCCGCCTCGGCGAGGGTGGCGACGAACCTCCCGATCGCGTCGTCGTTGCGGCCGGTGTCGGTGAAGTGGTTGCCGTCGATCCCGCCGGTGTGGGTGAGCAGCCGGCGGGTGGTCAGGGCGCCCTCGGCGGCCGGGTCGCTCAGCCGGAAGCCGGGCAGGTGGTCGCGGACGGGGCGGTCGAGGTCCAGCAGGCCGTCGTCGACCAGTTGCCGGACCAGCGTGGCCGTCCAGACCTTGGTGATCGAGCCGATCTTGAAGATCGAGTCCGTCGTGACCTCGACCCCCGTGCGCAGGCTCAGCACACCGGCGGCCTCGTCCCGGATCTCCCCGCCGGCCAGCACGGCGACCTGCGCGCCGGGTACGTCGTACTTCGCGAGCAGCTCGGCCAGGTCCCACCCCATCGGGTCAGGCTAGTGGCACCGGGTACGACACCGCGCTCCACCGCCGCGACCCGATCGGCGACCCCGTCACGCCCCACCCCGCAGCGCGTACCGGCCGAGGTGCTGCTCGGCCACCTCGTCGGAACCCTCGATGATCCGCATGACCGCGGCGTCGCGGTGGAACCGGCCGACGGCGCTGTCCGCGTCGACGCCCGCCGCGCCGTGCAGCCGCACCGCGTGCTCCCCGACGACCGAGGCGGCCCGCGCCGCGCCGTACTTGGCCAGCACGGTCTCGTGCAGCGCCGCCGGGTCGCCGCGCTCGCGCAGCGCCGCCGCGTGGGCGCACAGCCGCTGCGCGGCCCGCACCTCCACCAGGCACCGGCCGAGCACCGCGCGCACCGCCTGGTGCTCGGACAGGGGAGTGCCGGCCTGGGTCCTGGTCGCGACGTGCCCGGCGGCGAGGTCCAGGCAGGCCCGCGCCATCCCGGCGCACCCCCAGGCCACGGTGAACCGCCCGTGGTCCAGCGCCGTGCCGACCACGTGCGACAGGCCGAACCCCGGCGGCGCGAGCACCTCGGCCACCGGCGCGTCGTCGAAGCGCACGTGCGCGATCCGGGCCGCGCGCATCCCCAGCTGCCCGGTCACCGGCTCCACCACCACGCCCGGCCCGGCCTCCACCAGCACGGCCACCGACCGCCCGTCCCGCGTGGCCAGCACCAGGAACACGTCGGCCAGCGCGCCGAAGGTGACCCACCGCTTGTGGCCGCGCAGCCGACCGGAGTCCAGGGACGCGCCCACCGCCGCCAGGTCGCTGCCCGCGCCCGCCTCGGTCGCGGCGAACCCGGCCAGCCGGTCGCCGGAGGTCAGCGCGGGCAGCCAGCGGGCGCGCTGGTCCGCGTTCCCCCAGCGCAGCACCGCGGCGGCCACCATGCCCTGCACGGTGACCAGGGCCCGCAACGCGCTGCACGTCCCGCCGAGGTCCGCGCACAGCCGCCCCACCTCGGCGGGTGAGAAGTCCCGGCCGCCGTACCGGGCGGGCACGTCCGCGGCCAGGAACCCGGCCCGCGCGACCTCGTGCACGACCTCGACGGGCACGCCGCCGTGCCGGTCCCAGCCGGCCGCGTCCGCGCGCACCGAGTCCGCGAACGCCGCCGCGTCCACGGCTCACCGCGCCGCGGCGAGCTTGCCGCGCACGAACGCGGCTATTCGGTTCAGGGTGCGGAAGTTGTCCAGGTCGAGATCCTCGACCTCCACCCGGATGGCGAACTTCTTTTCCACGTACGTCACCAGTTCGAGGGCGATCAAAGAGTTCACCAAGCCGAGGGCAAAATAGTCTTGATCCGGTTCCAGGTGGGTTTTCGGCAGTGCCGACGTGAAGAAGGCTCGCACCTGCTCGACGATCGGGTCCAGACCGTCCTCGGTACCGAAGTCGCTGGCCAAGTGACCTCCTCCGGTGAAGTGCGGGGCAACGTAACACGGTCGGGCGGGTCAGGAGAAGTTCGGTTCGGGAATTCGAAGTTGGGTCGGAAAGTTTTTCGCGTTCACCTGGACTAATGTGGTGCGGCCGATCGGCGGTTGCTCCGGGTGGGTGCCGCTGGAAACGTCGTTGACCCGGTGCACGCATTCAGTGGCAATATCCGTATTCGACTGGCGGAATCGCGCATGGATGTCGATCTTTCAGGAGCGGGGGGCGTCCACGACCTCTTCGCGGCCAGGGCGCGCGCCGACCCCGACCTGACCGCCGTGGTGTGCGGCCCGCAGCGGCTGACCTTCCGGGAACTGGCCGACCGGGTCGACCGCCTGACCGGGGCCCTGCTGGCGCGCGGCGCGCGGCCGGAGGACCCGGTGGGCCTGCTCCTCGAACGCGGCGCGGACGCGGTCGTGGCGCTGCTGGCCGTCCTGGCGGCGGGCGGCGCGGTCGTGCCCCTGTCCACCGACCTGCCCGACGCCCGCCTGGCCGAGCTGCTCGTCGACTCCGGCGCCGCGCTCGTGCTGACCCGGCGCGACCTGGCGCACCGGCTGCCGGACGCCCGCGCCGTCCCGGTAGAGCTCGTCCCGGTCGAGGACGACCACCCGCCGCGCGTCGCGCCCCTGCCCCGCGTCGCGCCCGACCACCTCGCCTACGTCCTGCACACCTCCGGCTCCACCGGTCACCCGAACGGCGTCCTGGCCACCCACCGCGGCCTGCTCGCGCTGCACGCCCACCACGCCGGGGACCTGTTCGCCTCGCCCGCGCGGCTCCGGGTCGCCCACACCGCCGGGCTGGGCTTCGACGCGATGTGGCTGCCGCTGCTGTGGATGCTGGCCGGGCACGAGCTGCACGTGGTCGACGACGACGCGCTGGCCGACCCGCGGACCCTGGTCGAGCACCTCGCGACCGCCGGGGTCGACGTGCTGGACGAGACCCCGTCGCGGCTGCGCGAACTGCTGCGCGCCGGCCTGCTCGCGGGCGACCGCCGGCCCCGGGTCGTGGTCACCGGGGGCGAGCCGGTGGACCCGGACCTGTGCGCGAGCCTGGTCGCCGCGGGCGTCGCGGCGCACAACGCCTACGGCACGACCGAGGTCGCGGTGGAGAGCCTGCTGTGCCCGGTCACCGAGACCGACCGCGCGGTGCTGGGCCGCCCGATCGCCGGGGCCCGCGCGCACGTGCTGGACGCCGACCTGCGCCCGGCCGACGAGGGCGAGCTGTACCTGGCCGGCCCCGGGGTGGCCCGGGGCTACCTCGGCAGGCCCGGCGCGACCGCCGCGTCCTTCGTGGCCGACCCGCACGGCCCGCCGGGCAGCCGCATGTACCGCACCGGCGACCTGGTGCGCCGCCGCCCGGACGGCCTGCTCGACCACCTCGGCCGGGCCGGCGGGCACGTCAAGGTGCGCGGTGTCCGCGTCGACCCGGGCGAGGTCGAGGCCACCCTGCTGCGGCACCCCGGCGTGACCGCGGCGGCCGTGGTGCTCCGCGGCGCCCGGCTCGTCGCCTACGCGGTGACCGACCACCCACCCGAGGAGCTGCGCGCGTTCCTGGCCGGCCTGCTGCCGGCCCAGGCGGTGCCCTCGCTGGTGGCGCCGCTGCCCTCGCTGCCCCTGACCCCCAACGGCAAGCTCGACCGCCGACGCCTCCCGGAGCCCCGGCCCGCCGGACCGGTGGTCGCGCCGCGCACCCCGGCCGAGGAGCGGGTGGCCGCGGTGTGGCGGGACGTGCTGGGCGTCGAGCGCGTCGGCGTGCTGGACGACTTCGTGGCGCTGGGCGGCGACTCCGTGCTGGCCATGCGGGTCGCCGCGGCGCTGGACCGGGACCTGCCCGCGCGGCGCGTGCTCGCGCTCGGCACCGTCGAGGCGCTGGCCGCGCGGCTGCCCGACACCGCCCACACCCCCGCCGCGACCCCGACCGACGACACCCCGACCGACAGCACCCCCACCGCGCCGCTGTCCTTCGCCCAGGAGCGCCTGTGGTTCCTGGACGAGTTCTCACCCGGCGGCACCGAGTACACCACCACGGCGGGCTACCGGCTGCGCGGCGAACCCGACCCGGTCGCGCTGGGCGTCGCGCTGACCCGCCTGGTCGCCCGGCACGACCAGCTGCGCACCACCTTCCACACCGTCGACGGCCGGGGCGCGCAGGTGGTCGGCCCGCCGTACGAGGTCCGGCTGGAGACGGGGGACGAGAGCGCGCTCCCCGGGTTCGTCGCCCGGCCGTTCGACCTGCGCACCGGCCCGCTGCTGCGCGCGGCCCTGCTGTCGACGGCCGACGAGCGGGAGCACCTGCTGGTGCTGTGCCTGCACCACATCGTCACCGACGGCTGGTCGATGGGCGTGCTGGCCGAGGAGCTGGGCGCGTGCTACTCCGCCGCCGTGCGCGGGCGGGAGGCCGACCTCCCGCCGCTGCCGCTGCGCTACACCGACTTCGCCGCCCGCCAACGCGCCAGGCTGACCGGGGCGGTGCTGGACGCGCAGCTCGCGCACTGGGAGCGACGGCTGGCCGGCACGGCGGAGCTGGACCTGCCCGCCGACCGGCCGCGCCCGGCGGTGCGGACCGCGGCGGGCGCGACCCACCGCCGCACCGTGCCCGCCGCCGTCGCGTCGGGCCTGGCCGAGCTGGGCCGGTCCCGGGGCGCGACGCTGTTCACCGCGCTCGTCGCGGTCACCCAGGCGTTCCTGGCCCGCACCACCGGGCAGCGCGACATCGCCGTGGGCACCGTCACCTCCGGCCGCGACCAGCCCGACCTGGCCGGTCTCGTCGGCTTCTTCGTCAACACCGTGGTGGTCCGCTCGCACGTGGACCCGGAACTGCCCTTCACCGACCTCCTCGACCGGGTCAAGGACTCGGTCAACGACGCGCTCGACCACGACGAGGTGCCGTTCCACCGCCTGGTGGAGCTGCTGCGGCCCGAGCGCGACGCGGGCCGCCCACCGCTGGTGCAGGTGGTCGTCGCGCTCCAGAACGCGCCGTCCCGGCCGCCCGCGCTGGCCGGCCTGGCGGTGACCGCGTTCGACCCGCCCCGCGACGCCGCCGCGTTCGACCTGGTGCTGGAGTTCACCCGGGACGACGAGGGCCTGCACCTGGCCGTCGAGCACAGCACCGACCTGTTCGACGGGAGCACCGTCGCCCGGCTCGTCGACCGCCTGCTGGTGCTGCTGGCCGGCGTCGTCGCCGACCCGGACCTGCCGCCGGCCCGGCTGCCGCTGCTCCCGCCGGACGAGCGGCGCGGCGTGCTGCTCGACTGGACCGCCGGGGCGACGAGCCCCGACCGCACGGTCACCGGCAGGTTCGCCGAGCGCGTCGCGCGGCGGCCGGACGCGGTCGCGGTGACCTGCGACGGGCTGTCGCTGACCTACCGGGAGCTGGACACCGCGGCGAACCGGCTGGCCCACGGCCTGCTGGCGCGCGGCGTGCGGCCGGAGGACCGGGTCGGCGTGTGCGCGCCGCGCGGCGTGCCCGCGGTCGTCGCGCTGCTGGGCGTGCTCAAGGCCGGGGCCGCGTTCGTGCCGCTGGACCCCGGCTACCCGCCCGCCCGGGTGGCCGACATGATCGCCGACTCCGGGACCGCGCTGGTGCTCGCGCCCGCCGACCTGCGCGACCGGGTGCCCGCCGGGGTGGAGGTGGTGGACCTGCGCGTCGGGTCCCCGGACGGGCCCGCGCACGCACCCGCCGTCGCGGTCTCGCCGCGCAACGCCGCCTACGTCATGTTCACCTCCGGCTCCACCGGCCGCCCCAAGGGCGTGCTGGTCGAGCACCGGTCGATCGCGCGGCTCGCCGAGGGCGACCCGTTCCCGATCGGCCCGGACGACGTGGTGGCCCAGTGCTCCACGCTGTCGTTCGACGCCTCCACCTTCGAGATCTGGTCGGCCCTGCTGTCCGGGGCCGGGCTGGCGGTGTGCCCGCGGGCTCTGCTGTCGCCGGAGGACCTGCGCGGGTTCACCGCCGCGCACGGGGTCACCGTGCTGTGGCTGACCGCGGGCCTGTTCCACGAGATCGCCGCCGCCGACCCCGGCGCGTTCACCGGGCTGCGCCAGCTCGGCTGCGGCGGCGACGTGATCTCGCCCGAGCACTGCGCCGCGGTGCTGCGGGAGGTGCCGGACCTGCGGATCGTGGACGGCTACGGCCCCACCGAGGGCACCACCTTCGCCTCCGCGCACGCGGTGCGCCCGGCGGACCTGGCGGCGGCGTCGCTGCCGATCGGGCGGCCGGTCACCGGCACCCGCTGCTACGTGCTGGACGACGACCTGCACCCGGTCCCGGTCGGCACGCCCGGCCAGCTGCACATCGGCGGCACCGGCCTGGCCCGCGGCTACCTCGGCCACCCCGGTCTGACCGCGCGGCGCTTCGTGGCCGACCCGTTCGGGCGGGGCACCCGGCTGTACCGGACCGGTGACCTGGTGCGCTGGACCCGCGACGGGCTGCTGGAGTTCCTGGGCCGCGCCGACGACCAGGTCAAGATCCGCGGCTTCCGGGTCGAACCGGCCGAGGTCGAGGCCGCGCTGCGCCGCCACCCGGACGTCGCCGAGGCCGTCGTGGTGCCGCACGAGCACGTGCCCGGCCACAAGCAGCTCGTCGCCTACGTCGTCACCGGCGCGGGCGCCGACGAGCTGCGCGCGTTCCTGTCCGACACCCTGCCCGCGCACCTCGTGCCCGGCGTGTTCGTGCCCCTGCCCGCGCTGCCGCTCATGGTCAGCGGCAAGGTCGACCGCAGGGCCCTGCCACCGCCCCGGGCGCGGTCCACCCGGGCCCACGTGGCGCCGAGCGGAGCGCGCGAGGAGGTGCTGGCGCGGGTCTGGGCGGAGGTGCTGGGCGTCGAGCGGGTGGGCGCGGACGACAACTTCTTCGCCCTGGGCGGCGATTCGATCCTGAGCATCCAGGTGGTGTCCCGGGCCCGCGAGCTGGGCGTGTCGGTGACGCCCAAGGACGTGTTCCTGCACCAGACGGTCGCCGGGGTCGCCGCGCACGCCACCGAGGGGCGCGCGGTCCCCGCCGCGCGGGAACCGGCGACCGGGGAGGTGCCGCTCACCCCGGTGCAGCAGTGGTTCCTGGCCGGGTCCGCGACGCCGGAGCACTGCGCCCAGTGGGTGGAGGTCGACCTCGGCCCGGACGTGGACGTCGACGCGCTGCGCGTCGCGGTCGAGGCGCTGCCCGCGCACCACGACCTGCTGCGCGCCCGGTTCTCGCTCGTCGGCGGGCGGTGGCGCCAGCACGTCCCCGAGGAGGTGGGCGAGGTCTTCGCCACCAGCGCCGAGCCCGTCGAGCGGTGCGTGGCCCGGATGCGCACGCCGCTGGACCGCGGCCCGCTGTTCCAGGCCGTCCTGTCGACGGCGGGCCCGCGGCCGGCGCTGGTGCTGCTCGCGCACCACCTGGTCGTGGACGGCGTGTCGTGGCGAATCCTGCTGGACGACCTGGTCACCGGTTACGACCGGGCCAGGGCGGGCCGCGCGGTGGACCCGGGCCCGAGGACCACCTCGTTCCGCGAGTGGGCGCGGCGGCTGCGCGAGCACGCCGACGCGGGCGGCTTCACCGGGCACCTGCCGTACTGGGAGGGCGCGGTGGCCCCCGGCGGGTTCGAGGGGCCGGAGCTGCCCGAGCGCGTGGTGACCGCCCGGCTGTCCGGGGAGGACACCGCGGCGCTGCTGCGCGGCGCGGCCTCCGCCTACCGCGCCGGGGCCGAGGACGTGGTGGTGGCGGCGGTGGCCCGGGTGCTGTCGCGGTGGCGCGGCGCGGAGCGGGTGCCGCTGGAGCTGGAGGGGCACGGCCGCGAGGACCTGTTCGACGGGGTGGACCTGTCCCGCACGGTCGGCTGGTTCACCACCCTGTTCCCGTTCACCGCCGACCTGACCGGCGCGGACGGCTGGGGCGCGGTGGTCAAGGCGGTCAAGGAGCAGCTGCGCCGGGCCCACCGCCACGGCCTGAGCCACGGCGCCCTGCGGTGGCTGACCGACACCCACCCGGCCGGGCACCGGCCGCTGGCGAGGGTGAACTACCTGGGCCGGTTCGACGCCGCGTTCGACCGCGCGCCCGGCGGCATCCGGCTCACCACACCGCCGACAACCCCGCCGCACCTGGACGTCACGGCCGCCGTCACCGCGGCGGGCGAGCTGGAGTTCGAGTGGGCGCACGCGCCGCAGGCGCACCCGACCCCCGTGGTGGCGCGGCTCGCCGAGGACGTGGTGGGCGCGCTGCGCGAGCTCGCCGCGCACTGCGCCGGACCCGGCGCGGGCGGCGCCACGCCGTCGGACTTCCCGCTGGCCCGGTTGAGCCAGGCGGAGCTGGACCTGGTCGCGGGCGACGGCCGGTCGGTGGAGGACGTGTACCCGCTGACCCCGGTGCAGGCCGGGATGCTGTTCCACGGCCTGTCCCGACCCGGCGCGTACGTGGAGCAGCTGCACCTGACCCTGACCGACGCCGACCCGGACGGCCTGGAGCGGGCGTGGCGGCGGGTGGTCGACGCGATCCCGGCGCTGCGCACGGGCGTGGTCTGGGAGGGGGTGCGCGAGCCGGTGCAGGTCGTGCGCCGGTCGGTGCCGCCGTCGATCACCCACCACGACTGGCGCGGCGCGGCGGACGAGGAGCGGTGGCGGCGGCTGCTGGCCGAGGACCGCGCGGCGGGGGTCGACCTGGCCGGGGAGTCGCTGAGCTGGCTGGCGCTGGTGCGCACCGGGGAGCGGGAGGTCCGCCTCCTGTGGACGTTCCACCACCTGCTGCTCGACGGCTGGAGCGCGTTCCAGGTGCTGTCGGAGGTGTTGGGCGAACCCCGGCCGCGGCGGCCGTTCCGCGACCACGTGGCCCGGGTGCTGGCCCTGGACCCGGGCGAGGAGCGCTGGCGGGCCGCGCTCGCCGGGTTCCCCGGCCCGACGCCGCTGCCGTGCGACCGGCCGCCGGACCGCGCGCACCTGGCCTGCTCGTCGGCCGTGCGCGAGGTCGGGCTGAGCGCCGCCGACTCCGCGCGCGTGCGGGGGTTCGCCCGGCGCAACCGGCTGACGCTGGGCACGGTCGCGCAGGGCGCGTGGGCGCTGCTGCTGGCCCGGCACGCCGGCACCCGCGACGTGTGCTTCGGCCTGGTGGTGTCCGGGCGCACCCCGGACCTGCCCGGCGCGGACACCGTCGTGGGGATGCTGGTCAACACCGTGCCGGTGCGGCTGGAGGTCGACCCCGGGGACGTGCCGGGGTGGCTGGCCCGGGTGCAGGCCGGGGGCCGACCGCCCGAGCACGCGGCGCTGACCGACATCCGGAGGTGGGCGGGGCTGCCCGCCGGGGCACCGCTGTTCGACACCGTCGTGGCCGTGGAGAACTACCCGCTGGACCACGACGCGCCGGTCCTGGTCGAGGCGGTGGAGAACACCAACTACCCGCTGCACCTGGTGGTGCGCGACACCGAGCCCCTGTCGCTCCAGCTGGGGTACGACCCGGACCTGTTCGACGCGGCCACCGCCGCCGCGCTGGCCGAGGAGTTCGCGGCGCTGCTGGTGGACCCCGCGAACGGGGGCGGGCCGCCGGACGACGGGGAGCCGCCGTCCGGGTCCCGTGCGGCCGCTCCGCCGCCCGGTGTCGCGCGTTCGCCGCGGTCGGCACCGCCGGAGTTCGTCCCCCCGGCAACCCCCGGCGAACTGGCCGTGGCCGGGGCGTGGGGCGAGGTGCTGCCCGTCGACCGGATCGGCCGCGCCGACGACTTCTTCGCCCTGGGCGGTGATTCCCTGCTCGCCCTCCGGGTCGCGGCCCGGCTCGGGCCGGTGTTCGGGCGCGCCGTGCCACCCCGGGTCCTGTTCGACCACCCCACGGTCGGCGCGCTGGCCGCCGCGCTCGGACCCACCGCCGCCGAGGACGCCGAAGCGCGGGACTACCAGCTGTGACGACGGAGGCCGCCGTGCGGGACGAGGACATCGCCATCACCGGGGTCGCCGCCCTGCTGCCCGGCCCGGACGACCCTGGTGACCTGGACGGCCTGCACCGGCTGCTGGCCGAGGGCGCCGACCTGGTCGGACCGCCGTCGCCCACGCGCGTCCGGCACACCGGCGGCCGGGCCGGGGACCACCACCTGCCCATGGCCCACCTGGACCGGATCGACCTGTTCGACCACCGGTTCTTCGGCATCCCGCTGCGCGAGGCGGAGATGATGGACCCGCACCAGCGGCTGCTGCTCCAGCTCGCGCACCGGGCGATCGAGGACGCCTGCCTCGCGCCGGGATCGCTGCGGGGATCGCGCACCGCCGTCGTGCTCGGCCACTCGCAGTCCGACTACGAGACCCTCTACCAGGGCGAGGACCCGCACCAGACGCTCGGCGCGCTGTCCGCGTCCTCGGCGGCGCGGATCGCCTACCACCTCGACCTCACCGGACCCGCCTACGTCGTCGACACCGCGTGCAGCAGCGCCCTGGCCGCGCTCGCGGGCGCGGTGGACGAGCTGCGCAAGGGCACCGCGGACCTGGCGCTGGCGGGCGGGGTCAGCGTGCGGCCGGTGCTGTTCACCCGGCAGGACCACACGCCCGTGCGCGGCGTGGAGTCCACCGACGGCCGGTGCCGCCCGTTCGACCAGCGGGCCACCGGCGCGGTGGCGGGCGAGGGCGGCGCGGTGGTGCTGCTGCGCAGGCTGCGCGACGCGGTCGAGGCCGGTGACCGGGTCCTCGCGGTGGTCAAGGGCATCGCGGTCAACCACAACGGCAACCGGGCGGTCGGGTTGAGCGCGCCCAGCCGGGCCGCGCAGACCGAGGTGGTGGTCCAGGCGTGGCGCGACGCCGGGGTGGACCCGGGGACCGTGGCCTACGTCGAGTGCCACGGCTCGGCGACCCCGCTGGGCGACGTGATCGAGGTGGACGCGCTGCGGCAGGCGTTCGCCGGGGCGGGGGTGGCCGCGCCGGGCTGCGCCATCGGCTCGATCAAGGGCAACCTCGGCCACCTCGACGGCGCCGCCGGGATGGCCGGGCTGCTCAAGGCGCTGCTGTCGGTGCGCAACGGCGAGCTGTACCCGACGGCGCACTTCGAGTCGCCCAACCCGATGCTGGACCTGTCCGGCCCGGTGCACGTCAACCCCGGTCGCCGGGCGTGGCCCGAGCGCGACGGCGTGCCGCGCCGGGCGGGCGTGAGCGCGCTGGGCATGACCGGCACCAACGTGCACGCGGTGCTGGAGCAGCCGCCCGCGCCGGCGGCGGAACCGGCGTCCGGGGTCGAGCTGGTGACCGTGTCGGCCAGGTCCGCCGCCGCGTTCCGGGCGTACTGCGACCGGCTCGCCGACTTCGTCGAGCGCACCGGGCACGGCCTGCGGACCGTGGCGCACGCGATGAACCGCGGGCGCGACGACCACCCGTTCCGCGGCGCGTTCGCCGTGGACGGCGCCGAGGAGCTGGTGGAGGCGCTGCGGTCGGCCGCCCCGCCGGACCGCGCCGCGCCCGACGACCGGCCGGTGGTGGTGCTGCTCTCCGGTGACGGCGTGCCCGGCGAGCGGGAGTGGGCGGAGCTGGTCGACGGGTTCCCCGTGCTGGAGGACGTGGTGCTGCCCGGGACGCCCGCGGCCCGGCTGGTCGTGGCGCAGACCGCGCTGCTCGGCCTGGCGCGCTCGCTGGGCGTGCGGGAGGCGCACCTGGTCGGCTCGGGGCCGGGGAACCTCGCGGTGCGCGTGGCCCGCGGTCAGCTGTCGGTCGAGGACGCCGTGGACGCCGCCGGGGACGCCGGGCTGAGCGCCGAGGTGGACCGCGACCGGCTGGCGCGGGTGGTGGAGCGGTTCGCCGAGGACGGGGCCGTGCTGGTCGACCTGGGCGGCACCGGGGTGCTCACCCGGGAGGCCCGTCGCCTGCGGCCCGACCTGCCGTGCGTGGAGCTGTTCGCGGTGCCGGGGCGGCGGGGCGTGCTGCGGCAGCTCGGGGCGCTGTACCGGCTCGGCGCGCGGGTCGACTGGGACGCGCACTACGCCGGCGCCGACATCCCGCGCATCGGCGCGCCGACCTACCCGTTCGAGCCGGTGCGCTGCTGGTGCCGGCCGCTCGGCGAGGTCGGGGACGCCCGGCTGCGGCCGGTCCTGGAGCGCCCGCGCGCCGCCGCCGGCGCCGAGGTCGGGGAGCGGGTGGTCCAGGTGTGGCGGGACGTCCTGGGCGAGGAGGGGGTGACGCCGGATTCGGACTACTTCGCACTCGGCGGCACGTCCATCGCCGGGATCAGCGTGCTCCGCGCGCTGGAGCGGGACTTCGACGTGCGGCTGTCGTTCGCCGACCTCTACGCCCACCCGACCGCGCGCGGCCTGGCCGCGCGGGTAGCCGAGTTGCGGGAGACCGAGCTGCGGGGTGCCGGGGGTGCGGCCGCGTCCGCGGCGGTGTCCCCGGTGCCGCGCGGCGGCGCGCTGCCGGTCTCGTTCGGGCAGGAGCAGCTGTGGTACCTCGACCGGCTCGACCCCGGCACACCGCTCTACAACATCCCGCACGACCTGCGCCTGACCGGACCGCTCGACGAGACCGCCCTGCTCGCCGCGGTGCGCGGGGTGCTGGAGCGGCACGAGGTGCTGCGCACCCGCATCGAGGCCGACGACGACGGCGTGCCGCGGGCGTACGTGCGGGACGGGGAGCCGGAGATCACCGTGCACGACCTGCGCGCGCTGCCGGGACCCGAGCGGCACCGCGAGGCGCGGCGGCTGGTCGACGAGGCGGCGGTGCGGCCGTTCGACCTGGCGACCGGGCCGCTGGTGCGGACCGCGCTGCTGCGCCTGGCCGACGACGACCACGTGCTGCTGTGGACCTACCACCACATCGTCTTCGACGGCTGGTCGCCCACGGTGTTCTTCCGCGACTTCACCGAGCTGTACGAGGCGGCGCTGACCGGGCGGGCGCCGGGGCTGCCCGAGCTGCCCGGCCAGTACGCCGACTTCGCCGACCTCCAGCGCCGCCGGTTCGCCGACGGCGCGCTGGAGGAGGGGCTGCGGTTCTGGCGGTCGGAGCTGGCGGGCCTGCGGTCGCCGGAGCTGCCGCTGGACCGGCCCCGGCCCGCCGTGCGCGGGAACGACGGCGGGATGGTGGAGTTCGAGGTGGGGGAGGCCGACGCGGAGGCGGTGCGGGCGCTGGGCCGCCGGCTGGGCGTCACCACGTTCGTCGCCATGCTCGCGGTGGTCGACGCCCTGCTGCACCGCTGGGGGCGGCTCACCGACGTGGTGGTGGGCGTGGCCACGTCCGGGCGCGTCGACCCGGCCACCCACGACCTGATCGGCTACTTCAACAACGTGCTGCCCTTCCGCACGCCGGTGCGCGGCGACGTGCGGTTCGCCGACCTGGTCCGGCGGTGCGCGCGCACCGTCGCCGACGTGCTCGACCACGAGGAGGTGCCGCTGGAGAAGGTCGTCGCCGAGGTGCTGGGCCACCGCGAGCCGGGGCGGCACCCGCTGTTCGACGTGGTCTACACCTACCAGAACGTGCCGCAGGCGACCGCCGAGCTGGCCGGCCTGCCGTGCTCGCGCTTCCTGGACGGCGCGATCGCGGGCATCGCGCCGGGCACCGCGAAGTTCGACCTGACCTTCGGGGTGGTGGACCAGGGCTCGGGGCCGATGAGCGGTTACGTGGAGTACGCCGGGGCCCTGTACGACCGGGAGACCGCGCGGCGGCTCGCGTCGTGGTTGCCGGCCGTGGTGGCGCGCGTGGTGGCCGATCCCGACGTGCGGTTGGACGACCTCGGCGGTGGTGCGCCGCCCGAGCGCGAGGACGGGGTGGTGGGCGTGGCGAACGGCGTGGCGAACGGGGTGCCGGGGCGGGCCGTGGAGGTGCTGACCGCGATCTGCGCCGACCTGCTCGGGGCGGGGTCGGTGTCGCCGGGGGACAACTTCTTCGCGCTGGGCGGTGATTCGGTGCTCGGTGTGCGGGTGGCGGCGCGGGCCGCGAAGGCGGGTGTGCACATCACGCCCCAGCAGGTGTTGCAGTACCCGACCGTGGGGGAGTTGGCGGCGGCGGCCGTGGTGGACGTGGTGCCGGCGCCGGTTGCCGCCGCACCTGTCGTGGCCGAGCCCGCTGGCGCTGCGCCTGCTGTCGCCGCGCCGGTCCTCGCGCCGGTCGTCGCCGCGCAGGCCGCCGCGGCGCGGGACGGGCGCCCGATCCCGTTGACGCCGATCATGCGCGCCTTCCTGGAGCACGTGCCCGACCGGCGCGGCGACTTCGTGGAGGTGCACGCGATGGAGCTGACGTCCCCCGACCTCACCGCCGACGTGGTCCGCACCGCCGTGCGGCGCCTGGTCGACCGGCACGAGCCGCTGCGCTACCGGTTCCGGCGCAACGCGGTGGGCACGCGGGCCGAGTGCGTCCCGGGAGAACGGGGCCCCGAAGGACGGGGCCCCGAAGGACGGGGCCCGGACGCGAGGGCGCCGTTCGACGTGGTGTTCCTCCCCCCGGGCGACGAACGGGAGGTCGTCGAGGCCGACTGCCGGGAGCTGATGTACGACCTGGACCTGGAGCGCGGCCCGCTGGTCCGGGCGCGGTACTACGAGCGCGGCCACCAGCGGGGCGGGCTGCTGGTGCTGTTGGTGCACCACTTCGTGTTCGACAACATGTCCACCGTGGTGCTGATGGACGACCTGGACGCGCTGCTCGGCGAGGCGGCGGCGGGGCGCGCCGCGACGTCCGGGCCCGCGCCGGCCGGGTGGCGGGAGTGGGCGCGGCACCTGCACGACCTGGCGGACTCCGACGAGGTGGCCTCGGAACTGGCGTACTGGACGGCGGTCCTGCGCGAGGGCGCCGCCTTCGGGACACCGGAGGGCTCCGGCGGGGGAGGGCTGGTCACCCGCTCGGTGGAGGCGGTCGCGGCGCCCCCGGCGTCGGGGCGGGAGGTCGCGCTGTGCGCGGTGGCGCTGGGGCTGGCCAGGTGGTCCGGCGCGGGGGGCGCCTACCTCACCGTGGAGGGCGAGGCGACGCCGAACGCGTACCGGCAGGCCGGGCGTGGACCGTCGATCGGGTGGTTCACCAGCCTGCACCCGGTCGCGCTGCCGGTGGCGGGCGACGCGCGCGCGACGCTGCCGCTGGTGGTCGACCGCGCCAGGTCCGTGCCGAACGACGGCGTCGGGTACGGCGTGCTGCGGCACCTGTCGCCGCACGGGCCCGCCGTGGCGCGGTTGCGCGCGGCGCCGGAGCCCCGGGTGCTGCTGGTGCACGTGCCCGGGGACATGGCCGCCTTCGACTCCGGCGTGGGCCTGCTGCGCACGCGCTGGGACCTGTCAGTGAACCTGAAGCGCGCCATGACGTCGTGGTTCCCGCTGATCATCGCCGTGTCGGAGCGGGCGGGCGAGGTGAGCCTGGAGGTCAACAGCCTGGCCGACTTCGGGCGGTCCGACCTGGGGTCCCTGGCCGACGGGATCGCCGCGGCCCACGACGAGCTGCGGTGATCGCGCTCGCGGGCTCGGGCTGGTGCCCGGGGGAGCCGGTCCCGGTGGAGCGGCTGCCGGAGTGGGCCGAGCTGGGCGACGACGAGCGGTCCACCTGCGCGGCGCTGGGCATCGCGAGCGTCGCGGTGAGCGGGTCCGGGGCCACCGACCTCGCCGCCGCCGCGGCCCGCCGCGCCCTGGACCGGGCCTCGCTGTCGGCGACCGACGTCGACGTGGTGATCACCGTGGAGCCGAGGGCGCCGGAGGCGCTGGTCAGCTCCGACGCGACCCGGCTCCAGGCGGTTCTGGGCGCGCACCGGGCCCTGGCGTTCTCGGTGGGCGGCCTGGGCTGCGCGTCGCTGGCCCCGGCCCTGCTGACCGCGTCCGGGTTGCTGCGCACGCCGGACGTGCGGACCGTGCTCGTGGCGCACGGGAGCAAACCCGCCACCCCCCGCCGTTACCGCCACCCGGTGACCGTGAACGGTGACGGCGGTGGCGCGCTGGTGCTGACGAGGAGCGGTGACGTGCGCATCCGCGACGTGCTGCTGGAGACCAACGGCGATTACGCGGACCTGTTCCGGGTGTCCTACCGCGACCGCCCGTTCGCCGAGTGGCGCGAGGAGTGCACCGACCCGATGACCTACTCGTTCCGCCTGGCCGTGGAGACCCGCAACCGCCTGCGCGACCTGACCGACCGCCTCCTGTCCCGCAACGGCCTGACCGCCGGGGAGGTGACGTGCTACCTCGGGCAGAACCTGTCGCTGCCGTCGCACCGGAACTACGCCGAGGTGCTGGGCGTCCCGCTGGACCCGGCGTGCGCGGCGAACCTGGCGCGCTTCGGGCACCTGGGGCCCAACGACACGTTCTTCAACCTCCACACCGCCGACCCGCCGCCCGGCAGCCGCGTGGTCCTGCTGGACGCCAGCCCCACCGCGGCGTGGAGCGCGGTGCTGGTGGAGATCGGGGCGGGGGAGGACGGGACGCACCTGCTGTAGCGCCGGGTCCGGTGACCGACCGCCTGCCGGCGGGGGAGGGCGCGGCCGGGGGAGCGCGGCGCGGCCGACCCCGGCGGGGCTGCCGCGCCGCGCCCGGGTCACACGCAGGAGTGCCCGATGACCTGCGGCTGCTCGAACGGGTCGGTCGGGTCCACGTAGGAGACCAGGTGGACGCAGAGGTGGTCGATCGCCGGGGTGGTCTGCGGGTAGACGTTGAGGTCCTGCCAGGTGTCGCCGGCGTCGACCCACCTGCCTTCCTGCGGGTTGCTGTGCGCCACACCGCCCGCGAACACGGTGATGTCGGCGAACACGTAGCGGCGGTCGGCGCAGTCGACCGTCCAGCCGACCTCCCGGGCGCCGGGGTCGAGGTGGATGTCCGTGGTGACGCAGCCGGCGGCCGCGGAGGTGCTGGGGGACGCGGACGCCGGGCCCGCCGCGGCGGTGAGCGCGCCGAGGGCCGCGGCGACGGCGGCGAGGGTCCGGAAGGTGCGTTCGCGGTGGGAACTCCGCACGGTGGCTCCACTTCAGGATTGGTCTGGACCTCTGAAGTCTGTCGAGCGGGTGCCGGGGTGCCTACCGCCGTCCGGGCGCGTCCGCCGTCACAGCCCGGCGGGGTTGCCAACCACCGACCCGTGTGGCAGGGGTGGCTCTTGTCTACAGTGGACTCTGCGGCCACCTCGGTTGGTGACGCTTCCGGGCGGTGCCCTCACTCTTCCGAGTAGCCCAGGTGCTCCCGCTGGAGGATGCCCATGCGCAGCGCGTTGCGGTAGCGGCCCGCGGCGAAGAACTCCTCGCGCAGGGTGCCCTCGTCCCTGAACCCCGTCTTCCGGTACACGTGAACGGCTTTCTCGTTCGCGATGTCCACGATCAGGTACACCTTGTGCAGGTTGAGCACGGCGAAGGCGTAGTCGAGCGCCTTCGTGGTCGCGACGGTCGCCAGGCCGCGCCCCTGGTGGTGGGGCGCGATGATGATCTGGAACTCGGCGTTGCGGTGGACGCTGGTGATGTTGACCAGCTCGACCAGCCCGGCCGGTTCGCCGTCGACCTCGACGATGAACCGGCGCTCGCGGTCGTCGTGGATGTGGCGGTCGTAGATGTCGCGCAGCTCCACCAGGGCCTCGAACGGCTCGTCGAACCAGTACGACATGATCTGGGCGTCGTTGGTCAGGTGGTGCACGAAAGGCAGGTCTTCGCGTTCGAGCGCGCGCAACCGGGTGTCCATCCGGCCATGATGTCGCCGCCGAGGGGTCAGGGCATGCCGGGGTGGTAGACCCTGCCGTAGCCCCGGAGCGTGATCCTGACCGGGTCGCACTGGCCGGTGCCGACCTGGTACGCGCTGGTCACCTCGACGGCGGTGTGCCCGGAGCCGGGGACGGTCACGCTCCACGTCAGGGGGTGCACCGCGCTCGACGTCGTCACGTCCCAGGGCAGCGGGGCGGCCGTGGCCGAGGTCGGGGCGGCCACGAGCGCCGCGGCGGACAGGGCGGTGACCAGCAACGCTCTCCGGCGAGGTCTGGACGGCACGGGAACCACCTCCGGTGCGGGGACCTGGGACGCGAACCCAGCGATCCGGCCCGGTCCCCGTGTACCGCCGAGCGGTCGCGGATGAGGGTGCCCGCACCGGGAAGGACGTGACGGGCGGATCGACAACGGGCAGGACGGGATCACGACACCGGGACGGCGCACGGCGTGGGACGGTCTCGCACTGGTCGCGAGCCTGCCACACCGCCGGGTGCGCTCGTAGGGAGCGCGGTCGACGCGCGTCGTCGCGACCGCCGCCGAAGCCGCGCCGGACCCTCCGGCTACCCGACCCGGGTCAGGACGCTCATCCCGCAGGACACGCACGTCCTGATCTCCGCCTCCTCGGGCGGCATCGTCACCGTCCACCAGGCGGTGTCCGGGCTCGCCCCCGCCGTGATGGTCGCCGTGTTGTACCCGATGATCGGACCGCAGGGGCCACCCGCGCTGTCGCGGGTCCGAGCCGGCATCTCGCCGGTGGCCTCGGTGTCGTCACCCGTCAGCGTGATGTCGTCGCCGCAGGTCGTGGAGAAGGAGTACGCGCCGGGGCCGGATTCCTCGATCGTGAAGCTCTTCTGGTCGAACTCCCACGTGCCCACGATCCCGGACCCGGCCGCACCGCTCGCCGTCGGGGTTTCCTCGTTCTCGTTGTACGCGGCGACGGCGACGACGCCGACGACCACGAGCCCGACGAGGAACGTGGCGAGCGCGGAACCGCCCTGCGCGGCGGCTGCCGCTCCCGTGGCCGCCGTCGCCCCGGTGGTCGCGGCACCGACGGGGATCGCGGTGGTCGCGGCGGTGGTGGTCGCCGCACCGGTGGTGGCGGTACCGGTGGTCGTGGCACTGGAGGTCGCAGCGCCGGTGGTCGCGCCGACATCACCGCCGCCCGGTGGGCGGTGGTAGGTCTGCGTCGGGCCCGGACCGGCCGGCACCCCGAGATCGGTCACCTCGGCGCCGGAGTACCCCGGGCCGACCTCGCCGGAGGCGGGTGGCGACCCCGGCACGCCGCGGTCGAGGTCGGCCATGTGGTCGGCCACCGCCTGGGGGGTGTCGCCCTCGACGGGGGCGGGTTGCTCCGGTGCGTTGACCCGACCGGGCGACTGGAGTTCCCGCGGCAGGAACTGGTGGGCGTCGGACGCGGCGGTCGTGCCCCGGCCGTCGCCCAGGACGTGCCACAGCAGAGCCGCCTGCGCCAGCAGCGCCGCCGCCGCCGCGAGCCGACCCGTGACCAGGCAGCGAACGCCCTCCTCGTGGGTGAAGTACGCCTCGGCCTCCCGGTCCCCCGCACGCCGGGCGCCGGTCCAGCCCCGACCCAGGGTCCGGCCCCAGGCGTCGAACCGCAGCGAGTGCGCCAACTTCGGCGACGCCGCGCGGCCGAGCGCCACGGTGAGCTCGGGCATCCCGGCGGCCGTCGCGAGGCCCGCGACCCGCTCGATCGCCCTGCTGTGCTCGGCGACCCGGGCCGGTGTCGTGGTGGGATCGCCCGCCCACCGGGTGAAGTACCGGCACAATCCCTCGACCGGGTGGGCAGCGTTGACCGGGTGGACCGCGGTGTCGCGGCGGACGGCCGGGACCACGCCCGGCGCGCACCGGTAGCCGTGTTCACCCGGTGTCACGAGCCCGAGGCCCGCGAGGCGCTCGCACAGCGCGGCCGGGTCCGGTTCGCCAGTCAGGGCGCCGATGTGCTCGGGAGCGAGTTCGGCGTCCTCCAGCACCGCGAGGAGGTTCACCGCGCTCATCGCGGACCCGCCGAGCCGGTCGAGCAACAGCGGCAGCAGGTCCTCCACGGCACCCGGCGCCGGCAGCGCCGACCGGCCGGCTCCCGCCACCCCGGCCACGCGCAGCAGGAGCAGCGGGTTCCCGCCGGACACCTGCCACAGGGAGGCCGCCGTGGCGTGTTCCGCGTCGTGCAGCGGCCGGCCCAGGGCCCGGGTCAGCAGCAGCGCCGCGGCGTCCTGGCCGAGGCCGTCCAGGTGGTGCACGGGCCCGTCGCCGAGCGGCGTGCTGTCCCGACGGGCCAGGACGAAGGTGGCGTCGGGAACCAGGTCGGTGAACTCGCGCAGCTGGTCGGCCGTCAGGTCGGCGTCGTCCACGTACACCGTGATCCGCAGACCGGCGAGCAGGGCGCGCAGGTCCGTCCGGGACGGCGCGTAGCCCCAGGTCCGGTAGCAGGACTCGAACACCTGCTGGGCCAGGTCGGAGACCTGCCGGTGCGCGGCGCCGACGAACACCACGCCGTCGGGCCCGTTCCCGGCCGTGCGCGCCAGGTGGCGCAACAGGGTGCTCTTGCCGATCCCCGCCGGCCCGCACAGCTGCACCACACCGCCCGCGGTGATGGCGGCGGACAACGACGCCGCGTCCGCCTCCCGCCCGACGGGCTCGCGCGTGCGCCGGGGCACCACCGCGATCCGGTCCCGGCGAACCGGCGCGGGCCGCTGCCGCTCCAGCCCCACGGTGACCGACGACCCGTGCCGCGCGTCGACGACCAGGTTGTAGCTGCCCGCGACCACCGGTCCGTCGGTCCCCCCACCGACCTCGACGTGGTAGCTGACGCCCCCGTGGCCCGGCTCGGGACCCGGACCGTCCCACCCGGGCTCTCCATGCGTTCGGCTCATGACCACTCCCGCCCTGACGACGTGGGACTTCCGGCACTGGACGAGGTGGTCACAGCAACCGCCACCAGCCGTCGCACGAGGTCTCCTTGACGACCACCCCGACGTGCCGGTAACCGGCCGGACCGACCCGGCAGTAGCCCTCGTCCACCACCTGCTTCACCGGCGCCGACACCACCAGCGCCAGGCACGCGTCGCCGTCCTCACCGAGGGCGTCCTTCACCCCGGGCGCGTCCACGAGGCGCGCCGCGTGCACCAACGGCGTCCCCGACCACTCACCACCCACCCGGTCGACGTGACCAACGTGCACGGCGGCGCGCAGGTCGACCCGGTAGGCGTCACCGGACGCCCGGTTGTGCTCCCGCAGCGCCTTGGCGACCGCCTCGACGAAGGTGTCGAGGACGTCGACCAACCCGACCGCCTCCGGCATCACCACCTGGAGCCCGTCACCGCGGTCGGACACATCGAGGACGTCCGCTGCCACGCCCAGCGCCGCCGCACCCGCCAGGACGCACCCCTCCACGGCGCGGCGCATGTGCCGCTGCCCGGCGTTGTCGCGCGAACTGGACCTCTGCACGTCCGTGGTCACCACGACCCGGTGCGCCGCCAGCAGGTCGGCAGGCGGACCCTGGTCGACCGCGGGCACCGGCGTCGAAGCGTTCACGTGGGTGACGTTGCCGTCGCCCGCCACCACCGGCCCGTGGGCGTCCCGGCCGATCTTCACCCGCACCTCGCGCTGTGGCAGTCCCCGCATCACGACTCCTCATCGGCCGACCCGGACCGGGCCCGGCCACCCACGGCAGTCGCTTCACCTCGTGGGGCACCCGGTGGAGTGCAGTCGTACCGATCAGCGGGGGTGTGCTCTGCGTCGTTTGACGCACAAGCCGGCCGGTCCACCCGATCGGCGGTAGCCCACGCCGCCCGGTGTCGGCGGCGGCCGGCCGGGGATCGTCGACGTCCCCACCGGCCCCGGACACCTTCGCAGGAGCGGCCGTTGCGTCAAGCGGCGTATTCCGCTGCGGTGACGGGATCGTTACAGTCAGCTTCTGGGAACGCTCCCAGAAACGACAACGAAGGGGTTGTTGTGCGAAATCTGCTGGCGGCGGTCGCCGCTGTCGTCTCCGTAGCCGGGTTGGTGGTGATCGGCGGGAACAGCTCCGCGGGAGCGGCCCCCGTCTGCGCCGTGGACTACAAGCTCAACCAGTGGTCCACCGGTTTCACCGCCAACGTGACCGTGACCAACCAGTCCGCTCCGGTCACCTCGTGGCAGCTCACCTGGACCTTCGCGGGCAACCAGGCCGTCACCTCCGGGTGGAGCGCCGACGTGAAGCAGTCCGGCAACAAGGTCACCGTCGCCAACATGCCGTGGAACGGGTCGCTGGCCACGGGCGCGAGCGCCCAGTTCGGCTTCCAGGCCACCTACAGCGGCACCAACCAGGCGCCCACCGACTTCTCGTTCAACGGCGTCTCGTGCAGCGGCGACGGGCCCACGACGACGTCCACCACCACGACCACCACGACGACGAACACCACCACCACGACCACCGACCAGCAGAACCCGGGCGGCTGCGGCACGGCCACCCTGTGCGACGGCTTCGAGGAGCAGACCGGCTCCAGCCCGTCGGGCCGGTGGACCGTGGGCGCGGCCAACTGCACCGGTCAGGGCCGGGTCTCCATCGACACCGCCACGGCCCGCAGCGGCTCCAAGTCGGTGCGCGTGGACGGCGCGTCCGGCTACTGCAACCACATCTTCTTCGGCACCCCGCTGACCGGCTCCGGCACCGTGCACGGCCGGTTCTACGTCCGCCACACCACGAACCTGCCGATGGCGCACGTGACGTTCATGGCGATGAAGGACACCGCCGACAACGGCAAGGACCTGCGCATGGGCGGCCAGAACTCGGCGCTCCAGTGGAACCGCGAGTCCGACGACGCCACCCTGCCCGCGCAGAGCCCGCAGGGCGTGGCGCAGAGCAAGCCGCTGCCCACCGGCCAGTGGAACTGCGTCCAGTTCACCGTCGACCCGGCCGGCCGGCTGTCGACCTCGCTCAACGGCTCGTCCGTCGCGGGTCTCCAGGTGGACGGCACGCCGACGCCCGACATCGACGACCAGTGGCTGAGGAAGGCGTGGCGGCCCGCCGTCACGGACCTGAGGCTGGGCTGGGAGAGCTACGGCGACGGCGCGGACACCCTCTGGTACGACGACGTCGCCATCGGCTCCTCGCCGATCGCCTGCTGATCACGGGGTGGATCTTCCCCGGTCGCGGCCCGTCGACGGGGCGTCGACCGGAGGAGGTCCACCCCCGCCCGGCCGCCTCGGTACGATGAGGGGTCTACCGGAGTCGGTCCGGACGCCCCGTCGCCGCGCCGCGACCGGGGCTCCACCCACCTGATCGAGGATGCCCTGATCGGCAAGGATCTCCGCCTGTCCCTCCTGGGACCGCCGCGCGCGTGGGTCGACGGCCGCGAGGTGCCGCTCGGTCCGCCCCAGCAGCAGGCGGTGCTGGCGCTGCTGCTCGTGGGCGCCGGTCGGGTCGTGCCGATGGCCGACATCGTCGACGCCCTGTGGCCGGCCGGCCCGCCGCCCAGCGCGGCCAACGTCGTGCACCGGTACGTCGGCGCGCTGCGCCGGGTCATCGAACCGGACCTGCCGCGCCGCGCCACCGGGAGCTGGCTGCTGCCCGCGCCGGGCGGCTACCAGCCCGTGGTCGACGCCGACACCCTGGACCTGCTGCGCTTCCGCGACCTGGTGCGCCGGGCGGGGGAGCAGGACGCGCGCGACGGGCTCGCCTCGCTGCTCGACGCCCTGGGGCTGTGGCAGGGGCCGGTGGCCGCCGGGGTGGTGGAGGAGGTCCGGTCCGACGCCCGGTTCGTGGCGGTCGAGCACGAGCGCGTGGCCGCGGTCCGGCTGGCCGTGCGGCTCGCGGTCGAGTGCGAGGAGCCGGGGGCCGTGCTGCCCGCGCTGAGGCTCGTCGCGCACGGCCACCCGCTCGACGAGGCGCTGCACGCGGACCTGGTGCGGCTGCTGGCCGCCACCGGGGCGCAGGCCGAGGCGATCGACGTCTACGAGTCGGTGCGCGCCAGGCTCGCCGAGGAGCTGGGGCTCGACCCCGGCGAGGCGCTGCGGTCGGCGCACCGGGCGGTGCTGGTTGACGCGCCACCCACCGGGCCCGCGGTGCGACCGGCCCAGCTGCCGCGCCCGCTCGACGCGTTCGTCGGCCGGGAGGAGGAGCTGGAGGCGCTGTCGGAGGCCGCCGCCGAGGGCGCCGGGCTGCTCGCGGTCACCGGCATGGCCGGCATCGGCAAGACCACCCTGGCCGTGCACCTGGCCCACCAGCTCGCCCCGCACCACCCCCACGGCCTGCTCTACGCCGACCTGAGGGGCTTCCACCCGGCCGAACCCGCGGTGCGGCCGGCCGACCAGCTGCACGACTTCCTGCACGCGCTGGGCGTGCGGCCCGCGGACGTCCCGGACGGCGAGCAGGCCCGGTCGGCGCTGTTCCGCACCCTGCTGCACGGCCGCCGGGTGCTGGTGCTGCTGGACAACGCCAGGGACGCCGAGCAGGTCCGGCCGCTGCTGCCGGGGCAGGGCTCGCTGGCCGTCGTCACCAGCCGGGACGACCTGGTGGGCCTGGTCGCCTCGCACCACGCCCACGCCGTGCGGCTGGACGTGCTGGACGACGACGCGGCCCGGGAGGTGCTGGTCCGCCGGCTCGGCAAGCGGCGGGTCGGGGCCGAGATCCACGTGGTGGACGCGATCCTGACCGCCTGCGCGCGGTTACCGCTGGCGCTGGCCGTGGTCGCGGCCCGCGCCGCCACCCGCCCCACCTTTCCACTCGCCGCGCTGGCGGAGGACCTGGTCGACGCCCGCGCGGGCCTGGACGCGCTGTCCACCGGCGACACCGCGCTGGACGTGCGGGCCGTGTTCTCCTGGTCCTACGACGCGCTCACCCCTGCCGCGGCCGGCCTGTTCCGGCGGCTCGCGCTGACCCCCGGCAACGACGTCGGCGCCGCGGCCGTGGCCGCCCTGCGCGGCGAACCCCCGGCGAGCACCCGCCGCGCGCTGGCCGAGCTGTGCGGCGCGCACCTGCTCACCGAGCACGCGCCCGGCCGCTACTCCCTGCACGACCTGCTGCGCCTGTACGCCGTCGAGCTGGCCCACGAGCACGACACCCCGCGGGACCGGGACGCCGCAGTCGGCGCGGTGCTCGCGCACTACCTGCACACCGCGTGCGCGGCGGCCCTGGCGCTCTCGCCGGACCGGGTGCCGATCCCCCTGGACCCGCCCCCGGAGCGGGCGCGGCCGCTGCGGTTCGCCGACGGCGAGCGGGCGCTGACCTGGTTCGCCACCGAGCACCGGGTGCTGCTGTCGGCCCAGGCCCAGGCCGCCGCGACCGGGCGGGACGACGTCGCCTGGCGGCTGGGCTGGGCGCTGGCGCACCACCTGGACCGCGCCGGCCACTGGCACGACCTGCTGGCCACCAGCGAGGCGGCGGTGGCGGCGGCGCGGCGCGCCGGGGACCGGCTCGGCGAGGGCAACGGGCTGCTGGGCCTGTCCCGGGCCGAGGCCGACCTGGGCCGCGTCGAGGTGGCCTGCGCGCACGGCGAGCAGGCGTTGGCCGTGCTCGACGGCGTCGCCGCGCCGCGGATGCTGGCCGAGCTGCGCCGGTTCACCAGCTGGCTGTACGAGTCCGTGGGCGACCACCACGCCGCGCTCGCCCACGCCCAGGAGGCCCTGCGCCTGCAACGGCTCGGCACGGACGACACCCTGCTCGCCCGCGCGCTCAACGCCGTGGGCTGGTGCCTGGGGCTGCTCGGCCGGCACGAGGAGGCCCTGGCCCACTGCCTGGAGGGGCTGGCGCTGACCCGGTCCGACGACGACTACGGCGTGGCGGACCTGCGGGACAGCATCGCGAACGCGCTGTTCCACCTCGGCCGGCTCGACGAGGCGGCCGAGCAGTACCGCCTGGCCCTGGCCGGCTTCGAGAAGCTGGGCATCCGCTTCGCGGTGGCCGACACGGGGGAGCGGCTTGGCGACGTCGAGGCGGCGGCCGGTCGCACCGGGCGGGCCGCCGGGCACTGGCGGGCGTCGCTGGCCGGGTTCGAGGAGCTGGGCCTGCCCCGGGCCGACCGGCTCCGGGCCAAGCTGGCGGGGCTCCCGGGCGGTAGTGACGACCTCCCGAGTTGACGTTCACATGTCGTGCACTTCGTCCTCCTAGCTTGGCGGCAACCGGGCCGGAGGAGAACGCGATGACGACGGACGTGGCGGCGGACCAGTTCACCCGGTCGGTGTTCCTGGAGCACGGGGAGGTGGTGCTCGCCTACGCCAAGCGGCTGACCGGCGACCACCACGCCGCGGAGGACGTCGTGCAGGAGGCGATGATCCGGACGTGGCGGCACGCGGACAGGCTGATCGCGGAGGGCGGCTCGGTGCGCCGGTGGCTGATGACCGTGGCGCGCAACATCGTCTACGACCAGTCCCGGGCCCGGCAGGGGCGGCCGGTGGAGGTGGACGACGCCCGCTCGACCGCCGCCGTGACGGACGACCACGCCGACCGGGTGGTCACCGACCTCGTGGTGGGGGAGGCGCTGCGGGGGCTGCCGGACGACCTGCGCCGCGTGCTGGAGCGGCTGTACCTGTGGGGCGACTCGGTCGCCGAGGCCGCGTCGGAGCTGGACATCCCGCCCGGCACGGTCAAGTCCCGCACCCACCGCGCGATGGGGGTGCTGCGGCGCAGGCTGCCGCAGCACGGCGTCCCGACCTGTCCTCGGGGTCGGTGGGCGCGAACGCCCACCGACCCCGAGGAACGGGATCAGGCCGCGTTCACCGAGACGTCGTCCAGCACGAACGAGGTCTGGTAGGACCAGTCCTCCGCGCCGGTGAAGCTCAGCGTGACGCTCTGGCCCGCGTACGCGCCCAGGTTGAAGGTGCGCACCGCGTAGCCGGAGGGCGTCAGGTTGGTGTAGGTGGCCAGCGTGGTGCCGTTGGCCTTCACGGTGAAGGTGTCGAACACCGCGGGCTCGTACTCCGAGGTGCTGATCTTCAGCCACAGCGACAGCGTGGTGTTGGCGCAGCCGGCCGGGACGGTGACGGTCTGGGACAGCGTCTCGGTCTGGGCGTAGCCGTAGCCGCTGACCCACGACGAGCGCGAGCCGGAGCGCGGCGCGCCCTCACCGGTCCACGCGCCGATCGTCCAGGTGGCGTTGGACCAGCCGGTGGTGCCGCTCTCGAAGCCGCCGTTGGTGACCTTCTCACCGGGCGCGGAGCACGAGCCGCCCGGGGGGTTGATCGTCCAGGTGAACGTCACCGACGCCGCCTTGGCCGCCGAGTCGGTCGCCGTCGCGGTGACGGTGTAGGTGCCGGCGGTGGTCGGCGTGCCCGAGATCAGCCCGGTGGCCGCGTTGAGGGACAGGCCGGGCGGCAGGCCGGTGGCCGACCACGTGTACGGCGGCGTGCCGCCGGTGGCCTTCAGCTGGAGGCTGGTGGCGGTGCCGACGCTGCCGGTCTGGTTGCCCGGCGGGGTGACCGCCGGGTCACCCGGGCCGGGACCGCCACCGGTGTTGACGAACAGCAGCCGGTTGGGCGAGCCGGTGCCCGGCGAGGTGATCTTGTTCGCGGTGGAGTTGGTGATCATCGCGCTCTGGACCTGGGCGGGCGTGAGCCCCGGCGTGGCGCCGAGCAGCAGCGCCGCGCCACCCGCGACGTGCGGTGAGGCCATCGACGTGCCGCTGATGGTGTTGGTGGCGGTGTCGTTGGTGTGCCAGGCCGAGGTGATGTTCTGGCCGGGCGCGAAGATGTCCGTGCACGTGCCCCAGTTGGAGAACGAGGCGCGGGCGTCGGTGTTGGTCGACGCGTTCACCGTGATCGCCTCGGCCACCCGCGCGGGGGTGAAGTTGCACGCGTCGGAGTTGGAGTTGCCCGATGCGAGTGCGTAGGTGACGCCGTCGGCGATGGAGTTGCGCACCGCGTTCTCGGTGGCGGCGTCGCTGCCCTGGGCGCCGAGGCTCATGTTCGCCACGGCGGGGCCGGAGGTGTGGTGACCGGTGACCCAGTCGATACCCGCGGCGACCCCCGCGAACGAGCCGGAGCCCGCGCAGTTGAGCACCTTGACCGCGATCAGCGTGACGCCCTTGGCCACGCCGTAGGCGTTGCCGCCGACCGTGCCGGCGACGTGCGTGCCGTGGCCGTTGCAGTCGGTGTTGTTGCCGTCCCCGGTGGTGTTGGTGCCCCACGACGCCTGGCCGCCGAAGTCCTGGTGGGACGTCCGGATGCCGGTGTCGATGATGTACGCGGTGACGCCGGTGCCGTCGTTGGGGTAGGTGTAGCTGGAGTCCAGCGGCAGGTCGCGCTGGTCGATGCGGTCCAACCCCCACGACGGCGGGTTGGGCTGGGTGGCCACGGCCTGGACCGTGCCGTTCTGCTGGACGTAGGCCACGCCCGGCTCGGCGGCCAGCCGGCGCGCGGCCCGCTCGGACAGCGTGCCCGCGAAGCCCTTGAGTGCGTGCTGGTAGGTGAACTCGACCTTCGCGTCGTACTTGGCGCTGAGGTCGGAGGTGAGCGCCTCGGCGCTCTGGGTGGACAGCTCGTCGTAGACCACGATGTAGCTGTCCTGGATGGCGGTCGGGTTGGCGGCGCCGAGGATCTGGCCCTCGGCGGCGGCCTGACCGGCCGTGGTGGTCAGTGCCAGCGCGGTGGCGCCGACGGTGCATAAGGCGAGCAGGGCTCGCTTGGACGCGCGAACGTCTCCCATCGCAGGGTTCTCCCTCGTGCAGGGTTCCCGACGAACCCGATGCGGCTCGGGCCGGCCGGGGGAGCGGAGTTTCCCGGACACGTACGCGCGGACGTGGTCGGCAACGTTAGAGGACCGCTCGGTAGCTCGACAATCGACCGGCAGAGCTAATGACCTGCGGAAACCCGAATCAGGGGAAAATGCTGATCGCTGCCCTCCGTGGCTTCAGTGTTGCTTGAACGCAACAGCTAGCCTGGGTGGCGCAGCGCGTGGGGCCAGGGGAGCGCGAGGCGACGGCAACGAGACGCCCGACTCGTGGCCAGTGGAGCCTGCCTGCCGCCACATCGTCGCAACTTAAGAACAACAACAGTCTTGATAACTTCAGTGTTAACTAAAAGAAACCCGCGAAGTGGACACGTGAGGCGACAAGGGCAAAACAGCAAGGACGGGGCCGACCCACCAGCGGATCGGCCCCGTCCCGTGCTCACCCCCCGACGTACTGGCGCAGGTGCTGGGCGGTGAGGGTGTCGGCGCTGTCGACGAGCTGGGTGGGGGTGCCGGTGAAGACGACGCGGCCGCCGTCGTGGCCGGCGCCGGGGCCGAGGTCGATGATCCAGTCGGCGTGGGCCATGACGGCCTGGTGGTGCTCGATGACGATGACGGTGTTGCCCGCGTCGACGAGGCGGTCGAGCAGGGCGAGGAGCTTGTCCACGTCGGCGAGGTGGAGGCCGGTGGTGGGTTCGTCGAGGACGTAGGTGGACGCCTTCTCGGCCATGTGGATGGCGAGCTTGAGGCGTTGGCGTTCGCCGCCGGAGAGGGTGGTCAGGGGTTGGCCGAGGGCGAGGTAGCCCAGGCCGACGTCGACGAGGCGGTCGAGGACGGCCCTGGCTTGTTTTTCGGTGAAGAAGTCGTGGGCTTCGGCGATGGACATGGCGAGGACGTCGCTGATGTTGTGGCCGCGGAGCTGGTAGGTGAGGACCTGGGGGGTGTAGCGCTTGCCTTCGCACTGCTCGCAGGTGGTGGCGACGCCGGCCATCATGGCGAGGTCGGTGTAGACGAGGCCGATGCCCTTGCAGTGGGGGCAGGCGCCGTCGGAGTTGGCGCTGAAGAGGGCGGGTTTGACGCCGTTGGCCTTGGCGAAGGCGGTGCGGATGGGGTCGAGCAGGCCGGTGTAGGTGGCGGGGTTGGAGCGTCGTGAGCCGCGGATGGGGGATTGGTCGACGGTGACGACGTCGGCGCGGGTGGCGAGGGAGCCGTGGATGAGGGAGCTCTTGCCGGAGCCGGCGACGCCGGTGACGACGGTGAGGATGCCGAGGGGGATGTCGACGTCGACGTTGTGGAGGTTGTGGAGGTTGGCGCCGGTGATGGGGAGGTGGCCGGTGGGGGTGCGGAGGTGGTGGCGGAGTCGGGCGCGGTGGTCGAGGTGGCGTCCGGTGGGGGTGTCGGAGTTGCGGAGGTCGGTGACGGAGCCGGTGAAGGTGATGTGGCCGCCGTGGGTGCCGGCGCCGGGGCCGAGGTCGATGACGTGGTCGGCGATGTGGATGGTTTCGGGTTTGTGCTCGACGACGAGGACGGTGTTGCCCTTGTCGCGGAGTCGGAGGAGGAGGTCGTTCATGCGTTGGATGTCGTGGGGGTGGAGGCCGGTGGTGGGTTCGTCGAAGACGTAGGTGGCGTCGGTGAGGGCGCTGCCGAGGTGGCGGACCATTTTGACGCGTTGGGCTTCGCCGCCGGAGAGGGTGGCGGCGGGGCGGTCGAGGCTGAGGTAGCCGAGGCCGATCTCGACGAGGGAGTCGAGGAGTTCGCGCAGGGTGGTGAGGACGGGGCCGACGGTGGTGTCGGTGAGGTGGCGGGTCCAGTCGGCGAGGTCGCTGATCTGCATGGCGGAGCAGTCGGCGATGGTGGTGTTGTCGATCTTGCAGGCGAGGGCGGCCTGGTTGAGGCGGGCGCCGTGGCAGTCGGGGCAGGTGGTGTAGGTGACGGCGCGGTCGACGAATTTGCGGATGTGGGGTTGCATGGATTCGCGGTCCTTGGACAGGTAGAGCCGTTGGACCTTGACCAGCAGTCCCTCGTAGGTGACGTTGGTCTTGCCGATCTTGACCTTGGTGGTGTCGCGGTGGAGGAGGGCGTCCCACTCCTGGTCGGTGAAGTCGGTGAGGGGTTTGTCGGGGTCGTAGAAGCCGGAGTGGATGTAGGTCTGGACGTACCAGTTGTCGGTGGTGAAGCCGGGGACGGTGATGGCGCCCTGGTTGAGGCTCTTGGTGCGGTCGAGGAGTTGGTCGACGTCGGTGGTGGTGGTGCGGCCGAGTCCTTCGCAGCGGGGGCACATGCCTTCGGGGAGGTTGAAGCTGAAGGCGCCGGAGGTGCCGACGTGGGGTTGGCCGAGGCGGCTGAAGAGGATGCGGAGCAGGGTGTGGGCGTCGGTGGCGGTGCCGACGGTGGAGCGGGAGTTGGCGCCCATGCGTTCCTGGTCGACGATGATGGCGGCGCTGAGGTTGCGCAGGTGGTCGACGTCGGGGCGGCCGAGGTTGGGCATGAAGGACTGGATGAACGCGGTGTAGGTCTCGTTGATGAGGCGTTGGGATTCGGCGGCGATGGTGCCGAAGACCAGGGAGGACTTGCCGGAGCCGGAGACGCCGGTGAAGACGGTGAGGCGGCGTTTGGGGATGTCGACGGAGATGTTCTTGAGGTTGTTCTCGCGGGCGCCGCGTACTTGGATGACGTCGTGGCTGTCGGCGAGCGTGCCCATGCCTGTTTCCCCCTGATTTGTTTATGACGTAAAGTGATGGCGTCGCGACGTGACTGGGGCAAGGTACTTTACGCCGTAAGGAGTGGCAAGTGGCGGTGTTCGCGGGGCAGGGTGACGCCCGCCGGTCGATGCGGCTGCTGTGGCGGGACCGGGTCCCGGGGCCGGACGCCGGGGGAGCGGGGTCGGGGCGTCGGCCGGGGTTGGACGTGGACGCGGTGGTGGACGCGGCGATCGCGCTGGCCGACCGGGACGGCATGGCGGCGGTGTCGATGCGGGCGGTGGGGCAGCGGTTGGGTCGTTCCGCGATGGCGCTCTACACCTACGTGGCGGACAAGGCCGAGCTGGTGGACCTGATGTGCGACAAGGTCCTGGGGGAGCTGCCGGCCGACTACCCGCTGGAGGAGGGGTGGCGGCCGGCGTTGACGGCGTGGGCGCGGGACAACCGGGAGTTCTACCTGCGCCACCCGTGGGTGTTGCAGGTGTCGCAGGCGCGGCCGGTGCTGGGGCCCCACGAGTTCACCGCGGTGGAGACGCTGGTCCGGGTGCTGCGGGCGACGGGCCTGGAGGCGTCGGTGCTGCGCGGGGTGCTGGGGGCGCTGGTGCAGTTCGTGCGGGGTGCGGCGGCGGTGATCGCGGACGCCCGGAGCGCGGCGCGCGAGACCGGGCTGGGCGACGACGAGTGGTGGTACTCGCGGTCGTCGCTGCTGGAGGAGGTGTCGCCGGACTTCGCCGAGCGGTTCCCGCTGTCGACGTGGTTCGGGCAGGAGCCGCCGCCGCCCGTGCCGGACAACGAGTGCGCGCCCTACCTGGAGCGCGACGCGGTGCGCAACTTCGAGGTGGGCCTGGCGGTGCTGCTCGACGGCGTCGAGGCGAGCGTGGCCCGGGGAGGGGCTTGACCGTGGTGTACGTCACCATGCTGGAGGAGATCGCCGGGCGGCTGCGCGCGGCGGGCTGCGTGTTCGCCGAGGACGAGGCCCGGTTGCTGCTCGACGCCTCCCGGACACCCGCCCACCTGGAGTCCATGATCGGGCAGCGGGTCGGCGGGCTGCCGCTGGAGCAGGTGCTGGGGTGGGCGGAGTTCTGCGGGTCGCGCATCGCCGTCGAGCCCGGCGTGTTCGTGCCGCGCCGCCGCACCGGGCACCTGGTGGAGCTGGCGGTGGCGGGCCTGGGGCCGGGCGCGGTGGTGGTCGACCTGTGCTGCGGGACGGGCGCGGTCGGCGCGGTCGTGGCCCACCGGGTGCCGGGGGTGGAGGTGCACGCGGCCGACGTGGACCCGGCGGCCGCGCGCTGCGCCGCCCGCAACCTGCCCCGGGATCGCGTGTACTGCGGCGACCTCTACGCGGCGCTGCCGCGGCGGTTGCGCGGCCGGGTGGACGTGCTGGTCTGCAACGCCCCGTACGTGCCCACCGGCGAGATCGCGCACATGCCGCCCGAGGCGCGCGACCACGAGAACCGCGTCGCCCTCGACGGCGGGGCGGACGGGTTGGACGTGCAGCGCCGCGTCGTGGCCGGGGCGGGGAAGTGGCTGGCGCCCGGCGGGAGGCTGCTGATCGAGACCGGCGCCCACCAGGCCGCCGCCACGGCCGCCGCGTTCCGGGCCGCCGGGCTGAGCGCCGGCGTGAGCGCCGACGAGGAGTTGGCGGCGACCGTCGTGAGCGGGACGTGGCCGGGCCCGCCCGCCGCCCCGGCGGGCTGAACGCCGGTTCCGGGGCGGTGTGCGCGGTGGACTTGGAGTCCCGCACTCCCACGGTCGAGGAGGTGAACGCCACCTCGACGCAGGAACTCTCCTCGTTACCGCGGCTGTAGCTGCTCTCGCGCCAGGAGGTGCGTAGGCCGCCGGGGTCTCCAGGTAGACCAGGGGCCGCTGATCCGCACTTTCCAGCAAAGCGAAAGAGCCGTCCAGGTCGCGTACCGGCAGGGAATGGGCACCCCCCGCACCGTGGCCGGGCTCAGCAGCAGGTGCATCAATTGATCATGCATGACCGCCCGGTTGCCGACCAGGCGGTGCAGGACCGATTCCTCCAGGAAGAAATCGACCCGGATCCGCTGGAGCAGTCGTTGGCGGCGCAGCCGGGTTTCGACCGCGAAGTTCCGGTTCAGCCCGCGCGTGTAGTCCGGTGTCTGCAACAGGCCGTGGACCAAGTGGTTGTTGTAGCAGATCGGGCCGGTACCGGCCCGCCGTTCCGGCGCGACTTGCCTGGACCGTCCGAAAGCAGCACCCGGGCGAATCCGGTGACCAGCGGTATCTGTTGCGCTTGCGCACCGGGCGGTAGAACGGGGGAGTGAACAGCTTCGAGGGCACGGCACTGGGGCCGGTCGTCCAGGCCCGCCACATCGACCTGGTCGTCCAGCACGCCGACGCGCCCCCGCCGGCGCTCGCGGGCCTGCCGCCGGTCGAGGCCGCGTTCACCGGCCGCGCGGCCGAACTCGCGGACCTGGCCGACTTCCTGTCCCCCGACCCCGATCTCGCCGCGACGGTCGGCGTGGTGGTCGGTCCGCCGGGCATCGGCAAGACGACCCTGGTCCTGAGGGCCGCGCACGACGCCGTGGCCGCCGGGTGGTTCCCCGGCGGCGTGCTGTTCCAGGACCTGCGGGGCTTCGCCCGCGCCCAACCGGTGGAACCGGGAGCCGCGCTGGAGGCGCACCTGCGCGCGTTGGGCGTTGCGGGGCCGCACCTGCCGCCCGATCTCGCGGGCCGCGAAGCCCTACACCGCTCGCTGCTGGCCGAGCGCGCCGGCCGGGTGCTGCTGGTGCTGGACAACGTCGAGTTGGCCGCCCGGGTGGTCCCGCTGCTGCCCGGCGACCGGCGGCACCGCGTCCTGGTCACCAGCCGCCACGCGCTCGGCGACCTCGTCCCGGCCCGCCGGCGGGAACTGGGGGTGCTCAGCGGGGACGAGTCGGTCACCCTCGTCGCCCGGCTGCTGGCCGCCGCCCACGACGGCGACGAGCGGGTCACCGACGCCGGGGACGCGGCGGGCGAGCTGGCCGCGTTGTGCGGGCACCTGCCGCAGGCGCTGGCCATCGCGGGCGGCCTGCTCTCCTCCGACCCCGACCAGCCGGTGGCCGAACTGGTCGAGGCACTGACCGACCGCACCGAGCGGCTGACCGAGCTGGACACCGGCGAGCGGTCCGTGCGGGCCGCGCTGGACCTGTCCTACGAGCGCTTACCGGGGCCGGCCGCGCGCCTGTTCCGGCTGCTGGCGGCCAATCCCGGGCCCACGGTCGCCGCCGGCGCCGCCGCCGCGCTGGCCGAGGTGCCCGAGCGCGCGGCCCGGCGCTGCCTGGACGTCCTGCGTCGGGCGCACCTAATCGAACCGGCGGGACCCCGGGGCCGGTTCCGCCTGCACGACCTGGTCCGGCTCTACGCCGAGGAGCGGCTGCGCGGGCAACCGGACGCCACCGCTCTGCGGCGACTGCTCGCCCACCACTACCGGGTACTGCTCGACCTCTCCTTCCGCACGATGCCGGACGGACTGGTGCGGGTGACGTGGGCTGCTCCGAGGGAGGAGCCGCCACCGCTGCCCGAGCTGCTGGCGTGGTTCGACGCCGAACGACCGAACCTGCTGCCCACCTTCGCCACGGCGTTCCGGGAGGGCCACCACGCGCACCTGTCGTACCACGCCCTGACGCTCGGTTGCCTGCTCCAGATGCGCGGCGACTGGGACGAGGCGCTGGCCGCGCACCGGTTGGCGGTCGACGCGGCGCGGGCAACCGACGACCTGTCCTCGGAGGGCTACGCCGTGGCCTGCCTGGGCAGGGCGCTCTCCCTCATGCGCCACTTCGAGGCCGGCCAGGAGCTCCTGCGCCAGGGGATCGAGGTGTTCCGGCGACTCGGCGACCAGACCGAGGTCGCCTGGGTCTCGTCCGAGCTGGAGGTGTCCCGGGTGCAGGCGCGCCAGGTCGACCCGGGCGCGCCGCTGCCCGCGTGGGAGGCCGCGCCGTCCGGGCAGAAGACCGCGCCCGCCGGCGTGACGGACGTGCTGAACACCCTCCAGCAGCTGAGCAACGAGGCGACCGCGTTGTTCGACCGGGGCAGGTTCACGAAGGCGCTCACCCGATTCGAGCAGGTGCTCGCCGGCAGTCGGGAGGCGGGCCTGCGGATGGGGGAGGCATCGACCTTGGGCAACATCGGCAACTGCCACTACCGCAGGGGCGATTACGAGCGGGCCATCGCGTACTACACCGAGTCGGTGGCGGTGGCGGCCGAAGCGGGGAACCTGCACGGCGAAGCGCTCACGCGTTCCACCCTCGGCCGTACCTACGAGACCGTCGGCCGGTTCGAGGACGCCGTCGCGGAGTACGAACGGGCCGGGGAGGTGTTCCGCGCCCTGGGCGACCGGCACGACGAGGGGATCACCCTGTACTACCTCGGGAGCGCCCTCGCCGACCGGGGCGAGCGCGAGCGTGCCCGGCAGTGCCTCCACCGCGCCCTGGAGCTGCTGGACCGGCGGTTGGACGAGGTCGTCACCGATGCGCGGGAACTGCTCGACGACCTGGACACCTGAGCGCCCACACTCGCGCCCATCCCGGTGAATTCCGTGAGCGCCGCCCGGCCGGCCGCCGGCGCGATGCGACGCTGGACGCCCTCGGAGCGGGGGAGGCGAACCCTGTGGCGCGCAACGTGGTGTCGGGTGACGCGGGCAGGGTGGTGCAGGCCGGGGCGGTGCACGGCGACGTGCACCTGCACGCACCCCCGCCGCCCTCGCCGGTGGTGCCGCGCCAGCTGCCGGCCGCGCCGGGCGTGTTCACGGGGCGGGCGGCGGAACTGGCCGCCCTGGACGCGGCGGGCACGGCCGTGATGATCTCGGCGATCGGCGGGACGGGAGGGATCGGCAAGACCTGGCTGGCCCTGGCCTGGGCACACCGCAACCGGCACAGGTTCCCCGACGGGCAGCTCTTCGTCGACCTGCGCGGCTTCAGCCCCACCGGCAGGCCGACCGACCCGGCCGACGCCGTGCGCGGCTTCCTCACCGCCCTCGGTGTCGATCCCGGCGCCCTGCCGCCGGACCTGGACGCGCAGACCGCGCTGTACCGGAGCCTGGTCGTGGACAGGCACGTGCTGGTGGTGCTGGACAACGCCGCCACCGCCGACCAGGTCGTCCCGCTGCTGCCCGGCACCCCGACCTGCACCGTGCTGGTGACCGGCCGCGTCGTGCTGTCCTCCCTGATCGACCGCCACGGCGCCCGCCACCTGCCGCTGGACGTGCTCACCCGGGCCGAGGCCCGCGACCTGCTGACCGCGCGCCTCGGTGACCGGCGCGTCGACGCCGAACCCGACGTGACCCACGACCTGGTCGGGCTGTGCGGGCGCCACCCGCTGGCACTGGCGATCATCGCCCGCCACGCCGCCACCCACCCCACCATCCCGCTGGCCGAGTTCGCCGCCGAACTGCGGGAGTCGGGGCTGGACGCCCTGGACTCGGACGACCCCGCCGCCGGCCTGCCCGCGGTGCTGTCCTGGTCGCTGGGCCACCTCACCGACGAGCAGCGCGTGGTGTTCGCGCTGCTCGGGATCGCCCCCGGCCCGGATATCGACGTGCCCGCCGCCGCGTCCCTCACCGGCCTGCCCGAGGCGCACCGGGTCCTGCGCGTCCTGGAGGGAGCCTCCCTGCTCGACCGGCACCCGCACGGCCGCTACGCGATGCACGACCTGGTCCGCGCCTACGCCGCCGCCACCGCCCGCGACCTGCCCGAGCCGGTGCGGTCGGCGGCGCTGGAACGGGTGGTCGACTTCTACCTCAACACCGCCCACACCGCGGAACGGCTCCTGAACCCCCACCGCGCGCCGATCCGGCCCGACCCGCCCACCCCGGGCACCCGGCCCCTGCCGCTGCCCGACCCGCCCGCCGGACTGGCCTGGCTGGAGACCCACCACCCCCACCTGCTGGCCGCCCAGCACACCGCGGTCACGCGCCACCGCCACCAAGCGGTGTGGCACCTGGCGTGGGTCCTGAACACCTTCCACCAGCTCAAGGGGCACCGCCACGACTCGCTGGCCGCGTGGCGGGCCGCCGCCGACGCCGCCGAACACCTGCCCGATCCCGCCATCCGCACCGCCGTCCACCGGCTCCTCGGCCGTGCCCACACCATGCTCGGGGAGCACGAGCAGGCCATCGGACACCTGAACCAGGCCCTCACCCTGGCCGAGCACCACCACGACCCCGACCAGCAGGCCCACACCCACTACGCCATCGCGAGGGCTTGGGGGCAGCGGGGCGACGATCGGCGGGCGCTGGGGCACGCCCGCCGCGCCCTGGAGCTGTACCGAGATTCCGGCCGAGCGGTGCAGGAAGCCACCGCGCTCAACGCGGTGGGCTGGTTCGCCGCCCGCCTGGGCGACCACCGCACCGCCCGCGGGCACTGCCGGGCCGCCCTCGACCTGTTCCGCCGTCACCACATCCGCGACGGCGAGGCCGCCGCCCTGGACAGCCTGGGGTTCGTCGACCACCGCACCGGTCACCACGACCGGGCCGTGCACCACTATCGGCAGGCCCTCACCCTGTTCCGCGCCGTCGGCTACACCGTCGAGGTCACCGGCACCCTCGACCGCCTCGGTCACCCGCACACCGCTCTCGGCCAGGTGGAGCAGGCCCGTGAGGTGTGGCGGGAAGCCCTGGGGCTGTACCGGCAGATGAGGTGCACCGCCGACGCAGACCGCGTCCAGCGGCAGCTCGACGACCTGGGCCCGTGATCCCGCCGGCTCGCGCCAAGGCGCTGGAACTGCCGCACGCCGGCATGGGCAAGGTCGACATGCCGAGCCTGCGGTTCACGGACCGGATCACGGAGGCGGAAGACGTCGTTGCCGACCCGGATCGTTCGCCGGATCTCACCGACGCGGACCGCGTCTTCCTCAGCGGCAGGCCGGCAAGCCTGCGACGAGCGATCGAGGGGCGCGGTGCCGTGGATCAGCTGCTCCACGGCCAGCCGGGCACGTGCAGGTGGTTGACTGGTAGAAGTCGCCGAAGGTCGAGCAATGCGAGGATGCCGAGGTCAGCCGCCTCGTCACCGATGGCGCCCCTGACGCGTGCTTCACGCTCTACGGCTCGGGGGATCGGTCGGCACCGCGATCCGCGCCGACACCTCCCCGCCCACGACCTCCAGTTCCGCCCCGAGCGCGGTCAGCACCCGCACCGCGGCGACGTTGCCGGTGGTCGTACTGGCCACGACGGTCCGCACCCCGCGTCCGGGCGCCTCCTCCAGCAGCCGCCGCACCACCGCCCGGCCCGTCCCGCGACCCCGGGCGGCGCGGGCCAGCCACAGACCGGCCTCGCCCTCGGCGGTCAGCCGCGCCATGCCGACCGTGCGGCCGCCGTCCACGACCTCGTAGGCGTCGCGCAGGAAACCCCGGTAGAACCGGCGGAACTCGTCGTGCCGGTCGACCTCCCAGCCCGGCGGCATCACGTCGGCCGGGTCGGCGTCGGCGACCGCCAGGGCCAGCAGCCGCTCCAACCCCTCCTCGTCCAGCCGCCGCAGTCGGACCCCCGGCACAACCCCTTCGCGCGTCACGTCCCCATCCTGGCGATCTACGCTGACCCGCGAAACCGAAAAAAGGGACCCGGACAAGGATCATGTCGGCGACACGGCTGCTGGTGCTCGGCGTGGTGCGCGGACACGGCCGCGCCCACGGCTACCTGATCGGCACGGACCTGCTGTCCTGGGGCGCGGGGGAGTGGGCCCACGTCAAGTGGGGTTCGATCTACCACGCGCTCAAGCAGCTCACCAAGGACGGCTGCCTCACCGACCACACCAGCCCGCCCGGCCGCACCGAGTACGAGATCACCGCCCGGGGCGAGGCCGAGTACCGCAGGCTGCTGCGCGACGCGCTGCGCCGCCCCGAGACCCGGCCCGACACCCTCGCCGCGGGCCTGGCCATGCTGCCCTCCCTCACCCGCGACGACGCCCTGGCGCTGCTCGGCGAACGCCTCGCCGCCCTGGAGGGCCACCGCGACACCGCCCGCGAGCAGGCCGACCGCTGGCGCGACCCGCCGCACGTGCGCGAGCTGTACGGGCTGTGGGAGCACACCGCCGCGGGCGGCGCGGAGTGGACCCGGGGCCTGGTGGAGCGCCTGCGCGCCGGCGCCTACCCCCTGGCGGGTGAGCCGAACTCGCCCGGCGAACCCGGCAGCTGGGCTAGGCTCAAACTTGAACAACCCGGCGGGCACGAGGGGGAACGCTGAACAACGGGGTGGAGCGGTACCCGGCGGTCTTCGAACCGGCCGACCCGCCACGCGCGTCCACGATCGTCTTCTACGCCCCACCCGACCGGCAGCACGAGCAGGACCGGCCCGGCACCGACCGGCTCGCCGTCGCCGCCCCCGACGGCCGCCGCCGCACCGCGCCCGCCCTGCGCCTGCCGCTGACCGAGGCGATCCCGCTGCTCACCCGCGCCCGCCGTGCCGCCGCCGGCCCCGGGGTCCACCCGGCCACCGCCTTCTGGGGCGCCGCCGTGGTCCTGGCCCTCCAGCTCGTCGCCCGCGGCCGGGTGCGGCCCGCCGTCACCGACGCCGACTTCGACGCCTGGCAGCTCACGCCCCTGGACCCCGCCGACCACACCCGCGTCCGCGACCTGGCCGCCGCCATGCCCCCGCACGCCCGCGCCGTCCCGCTGCCCGGACGCGACCCCCTGGAACTGCCCGACGCCGAACCCCTCCTGCGGGCCTTCCTCGACGCCGTCGCCGACACCATGCCCCGCGGTGCCGCCGCCGCGACCGCCGCCGGTGCCCCCGCCTTCGCCGCCACCGCCCCGCAACACGTCCCCCACCTGCGGGAATGGGCCCACCAAGGCGTGCGGGTGTCGCTGCGCGTCGAAGGGCCCGACCCCTTCCACGCCGTCCTCCAGGTCCACAACCTCGCCGACCCCACCCTGGTCCTCGACGCCGCCGAGCTGTGGCCGGGCGCGGGCCGCACCACCCGCGCCGACGCCACCGTGGCCCTGCGCCGCGCCGCCCGCGCCTGGCCGACGCTGGAGCGGCTGCTCGACCAGCCCGTCCCCGACCGCGTCCCCCTCGCCGACGCCGACATCGCCCACCTGCTCACCACCGGTGCCGTCCGCCTCGCCTCCGCCGGCGTGGACGTGCACTGGCCCACCGACCTCGTGCGCGACCTCACCGCCAAGGTCGTCCTGGGCGGGGACACCGGCGACCGGCCCACCTTCTTCGGCCCCGACCAGCTCACCGCCGTCAACTGGCAGCTCGCCCTCGGCGGCGACCCGCTGACCCCCGACGAACTCGACCGGCTCGCCGAGGCCACCCGCCCGGTGGTGCGGCTGCGCGACCGCTGGACCCTCGTCGACCCCGAGCTGGCCCGCCGCGCCCGCGAACGCGCCCTCAAACCCCTCACCGCCGTCCAGGCCCTCGGCGCGGCCCTCACCGGCACCGCCGAGATCGACGGCGCGGAGGTCGAGGTCACCGCCACCGGCCCCCTCGACGAGCTGCGACAACGCCTCGCCCTGCCGGACGCCGAACCCGCCGAGGCGCCCCCGGGCCTGCACGCCGAACTGCGGGACTACCAGCTGCGCGGCCTGCGCTGGCTGGACCGCATGACCTCGCTCGGCCTGGGCGCGTGCCTGGCCGACGACATGGGCCTGGGCAAGACCATCACCCTCATCGCCCTGCACCTGCACCGCAACGCCACCCCGAACAACGCCACCCCGAACCCGGACCCGGACACCACCGGCCCGGACACCACCGGCCCCACCCTCGTGGTCTGCCCCGCGTCCCTGCTGGGCAACTGGCAGCGCGAGGTCGAGCGCTTCGCCCCCGGCACTCCCGTGCACCGCTACCACGGCCCCGGCCGCACCCTGCCCACCGGCACCACCGGGTTCGTGCTCACCACCTACGGCACCATGCGCCTGGACGCCGACCGGCTCGCCGACGCCGACTGGGGACTGGTCGTCGCCGACGAGGCCCAGCACGTCAAGAACCCCGCCTCCGACACCGCCAGGGCCCTGCGCCGCATCCCCGCCCGCGCCCGCGTCGCCCTCACCGGCACCCCGGTGGAGAACACCCTGTCCGAGCTGTGGGCGATCCTCGACTGGACCACCCCCGGCCTGCTCGGCACCCTGGCCCGGTTCCGGGCCCGCTGGGCCAAACCCGTCGAGGTCGACCGCGACCCGGTCGTCGCCGAACGCTTCGCCCGCCTCGTGCGGCCCTTCCTGCTGCGCCGCCGCAAGTCCGACCCCGGCATCGCGCCCGAACTGCCCGCCAAGACCGAGACCGACCGGCCCGTGGCCCTCACCCGCGAACAGGCCGCCCTCTACGAGGCCGTCGTGCGGGAGCTGATGGACGAGGTCCGCCACGCCGACGGCATCGCCCGCCGCGGCCGCGTCGTCAAGCTCCTCACCGCCCTCAAGCAGGTCTGCAACCACCCCGCCCAGTACCTCAAGGAGGCGAAACCGGTGCTCGCCGGCCGCTCCGGCAAGCTCGAACTGCTCGACGAGCTGCTGGACACCATCCTCGCCGAGGACGGCGCCGTGCTCGTGTTCACCCAGTACGTCGCCATGGCCCGCCTGCTGCGCCGCCACCTCGCCGACCGGGGCACCACCACCGCCCTCCTGCACGGCGGCACCCCCGTACCCGCGCGGGAAGACCTGGTCCGCCGCTTCCAGGACGGCCGGATACCGGTGTTCCTGCTCTCGCTCAAGGCCGCCGGCACCGGCCTGAACCTCACCCGCGCCGACCACGTCGTGCACTACGACCGCTGGTGGAACCCCGCCGTGGAGGACCAGGCCACCGACCGCGCCCACCGCATCGGCCAGACCCGGCCCGTGCAGGTCCACCGGCTCATCGCGGAGGGCACCGTCGAGGACCGCATCGCCGCCATGCTGCGCGCCAAGCGCGACCTCGCCGACGCCGTGCTGGCCCGCGGCGACGCCGCCCTCACCGAACTGAGCGACGACGAACTGGCCGGCCTGGTCGAACTCCGGAGCGGCACGTGACCGACCGCGTCAAGGGCTTCCCCGCCTTCCCGAAGGGCGTTCACCGCACCCGCACCTGGTGGGGCCGCGCCTGGCTCCAGGCCCTGGAGGACACCTCGCTCGACTCCGGACCGCTGCGCCAGGGCCGCCGGTACGCCCAGGCCGGGCTCGTCGGCACCATCACCGCCAGCCCCGGCCGCCTGCACGCCACCGTCCACGACGGCGACGAGGCCCACCGCACCGCCGTGCTGCTCACCCCGCTCACCGACCCCGAGTGGGACCGCTTCCTCGCCCACCTCTCCCGCAAGGCCGGGCACCTCGCCGCCCTGCTCGACCACGAGATGCCCCGCGAACTCGTCGACGCCGCCGCCGACGCGGGCGTGCCCCTGCTGCCCGGCATCGGCGACCTCGACCCCGACTGCACCTGCGACGGCTGGGAACTGCCCTGCCGCCACGCCGCCGCCCTGTGCCACCAGGCCGCCTGGCTGCTCGACGCCGACCCCTGGGTGCTGCTCCTGCTGCGCGGCCGGGACCAGGACGAGGTCGTCACCGGCGCCCGCCCCACCACCGGCGTGCCCGCCACCACCGCCTACACCCGACCCGTGCCCGACCTGCCCGACGACCCCCCACCAGCCGCCCTCGACCCGCTACCGGAGTTCGACCCGGTCGCGGGCCTCGACGTCGCCGTGCTGCGGCTGCTGGTCGCCGACGCCGCCGCCAAGGCCCGCGCCCTGCTCGCCGTCGGCGACTGGCCCGCCGCCGACGACCGCGAGGACCACCTGCGCCTCGCCGCCGCCCACCCCGGGCTCGACGACCGCCTCCACGTCGACCCCCGCGCCGTGCGCGCCTGGCGGCAGGGCGGCCGCACCGCCCTGCGAGTCCTCGACCAGCCCTGGACCCCGCCCGAGGCCGACACCAACCGCGCCCGCGCCGGCTGGCGCGGCCGCGAACTGCCCGAACCGGTCGTGCGGCGCAACCGCTGGACCGTGCGCGACCGCCAACTCCGCTACGGCCCCGACGGCCGCTGGTACCCCTACCGACGCCACCCCGACGGCCGCTGGTGGCCCACCGGCGCACCCCACCACGACCCCGCCGATGCCCTGGGCGACACCGACTGACCGACGCGAGCGTCAGCAGATGTAGTCCCAGCCGTTGTTGTGGTCGACCCCGTTCACGATCACCCGATCCCAGGGGATGTGGTAAACGAGTTGGCCCGAGCAGGTCGAGAAGGGGCCCGCGTAGCCCGGAGGAGCGTCGTCCGGGTCGGTCGCGGACGCGGTGGTCGCCCCGCCGAGGGCGGTGACCAGCGCGATCGCACCCACTGCGACGGCGGATGCGATTCGCTTCCTCATCCTGCCCATTCACGGCTCCCGCACCACGAGGATGTCGGCGAGGTCGCGGCACAACCGGTGCGGCTCGGACACCGTCATCAGCCGGTCGCCCCGTACCCGGCTGGCTCCCGGCCGGTCGCACACGAGCGTGACCGGGCCACGGAGGCGTTGTGGCGGTCGGTGGCCACCGACCGCCGGGTCCACCGCTGACCTGGCCGGGCGGATCGGCAGGGACGACGCCCTGGTGCTGCGCGTGTCGGTCAGTACTGGCCGGTGTGGCAGGAGGACTGGGACTGGTAGCAGTAGGCGTAGCCGGTGATCACATCGGTTTCGTCCTTGATCAGGATCTTGACCCACTGCACACCTCCCGGAGGCCCCGACGTCAGGCTGAACGGGGTGAACGTTTCCCTGGCGTCAGTCGTCCCCGCACACCTCAGGTCCCACCCGTACTGCTGAGTCACCAGCGTGGATCCCTGATAACCGCCAATCAGCAATGAATTGCACTCGTACGCCTTGATGAACGTCTTGACATCCGAGAGCGTGACGGTCTTCAACGATGTCGACCAGCTCAAAGCCCCGGTGATGGAGGTCCCGGTGGCGCCCGCGCCACCGGCGTGCACAGCGGCCGCGGCGAACCGGGCCGGGGCTGCCGAGGCCACCCCGCCCATCGCCGTCACCAGCGTCGCCACAACCCCCACAACCGTTGTCCAACGCGCAATCCTCTTGATCACACCGTCCCCCTTTCCCCGAATCAGTGTCGCGCTCCACCCGTCGTCTTGACGACACGGCCATGTGAGTGATCCCGGCCATGATCAGTGCGGCGATGTCTTACGGGCAACCCGAGGACGCCTTCACACCGACACACCGACACCCGGATGGCGCCTCCCGGTTGACCAGCACGTTCAGGACGCCCCGTCGACGCCACCACCGACCGCGCGGTCCAGCGCGTCGAGCCGACCCCGCACCCGCTCCGCGTCGCCGTCGCGACCCTGGCCGCGGTACAGCTCCAGGGCCTCCCGCCACGCCGCGGCCGCCGACCCGGACTGCTCCAGCGCGGCCCGCGCGTCCCCGAGGTGCTCCAGCACGACCGCGGTGGTGTAGGTGTCGCCGTGCTCCCGGTACAGGGCCAGGGACCGCAGGTAGTGGCCCACCGCCTCCTCGTGGCAACCGCCCAGGTGGGCGACGTACCCCAGGCTGTCCAGGGTGCCCGCCTCCCCGGCCGGGTAGTGGTGGCGGCGGTACACCGCCAGCGCCGCCCGGCAGTGCTCCCGGGCGGTGCCGTAGTCGCCCAACCGGGCCGAGTACCAGCCCACCGCGTTCAGCTCGGCGGCCTCCCACACCGGCAGGTCCAGGACGCGGAACAGGTCCAGGGCGCGTCGGGCGTGCTCCAGCGCCCGCCGGTCGTCGCCCCGCTCGCCCCACGCCTGCCCCAGCAGCCGCAGCGTGTACGCCTGCTCGTCGACGTCGCCGTCGCGCTCGGCCAGCTCCAACGCCCGGTGCAGGTGCTCCACCGCCTCCTCGTGCCGCCCCAGCCGGGCGCAGGCGTGCCCGAGCAGCTTGTGCGCCCCGGCCCGCGCCTCGGGCACGTGCGCGGCCGCGCCCAGCGCGGCCCGCCACACCGCCAGCGCGTCGTGGCGGTGCCCCCGCCGCAGGTGGAACGACTCCAGCACCCACGCGAAGTGCCCGACGTGCTCGTGCCACCCCAGGTCGGCCGCCGCCCTCGCGGCGGCCAGCAGGGCGGCGTGCTCCACGTCCAGCCACGCCAGCGCCGCCGGCACGTCCGGCAGCGCCAGGGGCACCACCCCCGCCGCCGGCGGGCCCACCCGCGGCGCGGGCCGGTAGGGCTCCAGCAGGTGGTCGGCGGCGCGGGCGGTGTGCAGGTAGAAGTCCAGCACCCGCCGCAGCGCCGCCTCCCACACCCCCGCCGGCAGGTGCCGGTGGGCGGTGCCGGCGGCGTAGCTGTGGATCAGGTCGTGCATCGCGTACCGGTCGTGCGCGTCCCGCTCCAGCAGCGACACCTCCCGCAGGCCGCGCAGCACCCGGGCCGCCCGTGCCGCCGACAGCCCGGTCAGGCTCACCGCGGCGGCCAGGCCCGTGCCCGGACCGGGCGCGATGCCCAGCAACCCGAACACCACCCGCTGCTCGGCGGTCAGCGCCCGGTAGGAGGTGGCCAGCACGGCGGGCAGGCTGACCGTGGGGTCGTCGTCGTCCAGCGCCTCCACGCCGAACTCCCGCAGGTCCGCGACCAGCTGCGCCAGGGGCAGCCCGGGATCGGTGCGCGCCCGGCCGGCCAGGATGCCCAGCGCCAGCGGGAAACCACGGCACAGCGCCAGCAGCTCGGCCACCGCGCCCGGCTCGGCGGCCGGTCGCACCGCCCCGAGCCGGCGCTCCAGCAGGGCCCGCGCCTCCGCCTCGGTCAGCACGTCGAGGTCCACGTGGCGGGCGTCGTGCCGGGCGATCAACCCGGTCAGCTTCCGGCGGCTGGTCACCAGCACCGCGCACGAGCGCCCACCGGGCAGCAGCGGGGCCACCTGGTCGGCGTCGGCCGCGTTGTCCAGCACCACCAGCACCCGCTTGTCCGCCACCAGGGTCCGGTACAGCGCGGCCTGCGCGTCCAGGTCGGCGGGCAGGCGGCCGGGGTCCACGCCCAGCGCGTCCAGGAACCCCCGCACCGCCGCGCCCGGCGGCACCGGCGCCCCGGTCGGGCTGAACCCGCGCAGGTCCACGAACAGCTGCCCGTCGGGGAACCGCTCCGCCAGCCGGTGCGCCCAGCGCAGCGCCAGCCACGTCTTGCCGATGCCGCCCGCGCCGCCGATCGCCGAGATCACCACCGCCGCGGACCCGCCCGACCGGGCCGCCGGATCACCCGAACCCGAACCCGGATCACCCAGGGCCCGGTCCAGCTCGGCCAGCTGCCTCGCCCGCCCGGTGAACGAGTGCGGCGCGGCCGGCAGCTGCCGGGGCACCGCGGGCGCCGGTCGCGGGTGGACGTGCACCTCGCCGTGCACCACACCGACCTGCGCCACCGCGCCCACCGAGGTCGCCGTCACCGCGTTGTCCACCCGGTCCGCGGTGTCCGGGGGTCGCTCCACCTCGGGCCTCCCGGGTCCGCCGCTGGTGCGACCAGCGTGGCAGCCGGACCAGCCGACCCCGGCCGCGACCGGAGGAAATCACCCGTCCGTGCGAGCCGGGGGAGTGGTGTTCGGGGGCCGGCCGGGGAACCCTGTCCGGGAGGGCGGCGCCGGCGGATCGCGAGTTCGAGTCCCGGCGCCCGGAACCGACCCGGACCACCACAGGTGTGGTACCACACCTGTGGTGCCCGGCCGCCCGCACGACCTCGACGGCACTGGGGGTTGCCGCGTTCGTCGTGCGGGCGGGGAGGGCGCGGGTCGGCCGAGGTTCCGAGTCAACGGCCGAAGCGCGCCCCGGCCGCACGGCAAGAGGCGCCGAAGCCGTGCGGTGGACGAGGTTCCGAGCCCCGCCACGGGGTGTCCAGTCCCTCCCGGTGGATCGACCCCGCGTGACACCAGGGAGTCTCTCGGCAGCGGCGGTGAGGGGTCAACGTCCACCGCGGCCCGACACCGCACACCGGGGTGAGGGAACGCACCCCGGCGAGGTGAGGATCCAATACCGTGGTGCGCCCGCGGCGGGTATGCGCCCGTGCGGGCAGGGTGGGACGCCAGGGGGCGTGGAAAGACAGGGGGGCCATGGTTCCGGTGCGTGAAAGACTCCTCGACGCCGGCGTCGAGCTGCTGTTCGAGGACGGCGCCAAGGTCCTGGGCCGCGGCCTCAACGTCGCCGAGATCGCCGCCCGCGCCGAGGTCAGCGAGAAGACCTTCTTCGCCACCTTCGGCGACAAGGGCCGCTACGTCGAGGCGCTGCTGCTGCGGTTCACCCACGACTCCCGCTACGCCACCCGCGACCTGGCCGAAGTCATCGACCAGGCCCTGCTGGACTCCCACGGCGACCCCCGCCGGATGCTGCGCGTGGTCTGCGACCGCGACTTCCTGGTGGTCCGCGACGACCCCGCCACGCTCATGCGGCTGGCCTCCCTCGTGCTCGCCGGCGGCCAACCCGCCGTGGTCAAGCGCCTGCGCCAGGTCTACGAGGGCCACGACCAGGCCGGGGTCCGCGCCGGCCAGCCCGTGCTGACCCGCTGGAACGCCTCGCTGCGCGCCCCCTTCACCCCCGAGCACCTCGCCACCGCCTTCACCGCCCTGGTGGAGGGCCTGGTGCTGCGCCACCGCGCCGACCCCGGCGCCGTGCCCGTGACCCTGTTCGGCGACGTCGTCGTGGCCCTGTTCGGCGCCCTGCTCGACCCCGAGCAGGGCCACGGGCACGTCGACGACGTCATGGCGCCCCTGGCCGACGAACTGGTCCGCGCCCACCGCGCCGACCACCTCGACGACCTGCCCGAACACCCCCGCAACGCGGTCGTCGCCGCCGCCCGCCACGAGTTCGCCGGCCGCGGCTACTACGCCACCACGCCCGCCCACATCGCCTCGCGCGCCGGGGTGTCGCCGACCGTGCTCGCCCAGCTGTTCCCGGTCAAGGCCGGCATCGTCGCCGGCGCGCTGCGCGGCCCCTACGCCGAACTGCGGTCCCTGGTCGACGACGACCTGGCCCTGGGCGTGCCGCCCACCACCATGCTGCGCCGCCACCTCGAACAGCTCGCCGCGTTCACCCTGCGCCACCGCGAGTTCGCCGAGGCCCTGCTCATGGCCGCCGCCCACGTCCCCGCGCACGCCGACGCCGACCCCGTCCGCGAGATCGACCTGCCCGCGCTGCTGACCCCCGCGCTGCGCGCCGGGATCGCCGCCGGCGACTTCCGCGGCGACCGCGACCCCCGCGAACTCGCCGAAACCCTCGCCCACACCCTGCTGCTGCGCTGCCTGACCCACCCCGGCGGCGCCGCCGCCGTCCACGCCGCCGCCGTCGGGGAGCTGGTCCTGCACGGCCTGCTCACCCGCCCCCCGAAGGCCGCGGGCCCGGACCCGACCGGGACGACGGCGACGACCGCGTCGACGGGTGCGGCCGGGGGCGGGAGGGCGGCGCGGGGCTCCACGCGACCGCCCGAGGGGGCGCGCGGGGGAGCGGGGACCCGGACCTCCGACCGGGCTAGGTGATCACACCCGGCAGCGACGCCGCGGTGCGCCTGCGGCGCAACCAGATCTTGCGCGACCCGTCGCCGAACACCAGCGTCCGCGACAGCTCCCAGCCCGAGAACTCCGCGTGGATCGCCAACTGCGTGGTCGCGGTGCGACGCGAGACCCCGGCCGGCAGCCGCAGCGGCCGGTACTCCCAGTCCCCGTCGACCACCCCTTCGTCCACCATCACCCGATCACCTGCAATCCCTGTCCGTCCCCGGACGCCACGAACACGCGCCCGCTGCCCGGATCGACCGCCACCGAGTCGGGCTGGCGGACCGTGGCGTGCCGGTGCCGCTCCACCGGCTCCGCGCCCGACACGTCGAAGCCCACGACCTCGTTGCGCTCGGTCAGCGTCACCCACAGCAGGTCCCGGTCGGCGTCGTAGGCCATCCCGTACGGCGCGCCCGGCAGCGGGTAGCGCAGCCGCATCAGCACCGGGTCCGCGGAGAACGCCATCAGCTCGCCGCCCCGGGTGTCCACCACGAAGACCCGCCCGAACCGGTCGGACACCGCGTTGGTCGCGCCGTCGCCCGCGCGCAGGCCCGCGCCGGGCCGGTCGGCCGAGGGGTCCAGGTCGAACACCGCGCTGCGCGGCCGGTCCAGCACCACCACCCGGTCACCCGCCGCCACCAGCCGGTCCGGGCTGGAGATGCCGGTCACCGCGTGGTCGCCCACCGCGACCCGCCTGGCCTCCCGCTGCGCCACCAGGGTCCGCCCGCCCACCGAGAGCACGTCCACCGGGCCGCCGGCCACCTCCCGCGAGGACGACGAGCCGTCCGGGCGGACGGTCACCACCGCGCCCGCCGGCACCACCGCCTCCACCGCCTCGCCCGCGACCACCAGCCGCTCGGCCGGTCCCGGCAGCGCCACGGTCACCGGCGGCGAGGACGAGGGCGCGTCCAGCGGGAAGAGGACCACCGACGGCGGGTCGGTCACCGCGACCGCCACCCGGCCCCCCGCGACCGCCACCGACGAGGCCCGCCCCACCGGCGCCACCGCGCCGGGCACCTCCCCGGACCGGGCGGGCGAGACCGCCGGGCGCGCCGGTTCCAACGTCGCCGCCACCTGCAACGGGTCGCCCGGACTCTCCTCCGTCGCGCACCCGGACACCACCGCCCCGGTGAACACCCCGGTGAGCACCACTGCGGCCAGTCGGCGCAACGTCGACCTCCAAGCTGTAACCCGTTCGCCCAAAGCCCTCCCAGCATCCATCACCCGACCACCATCCTCACGCCGGGGGGCGGGTGTTGTCGTTGGTCCGGGAAGGTGATAGTCGGCCGCCACCCGTACGCGCCGGGGACGGGGTCCCGTCGTGACCGACGGGCGCGGACCTGTCCGCCGGTGCGTCAGCCCATCGGGCGCTCGGGGTAGCCGAACTCGACCACGCTCACGTCGTCGAGCGCCGACCGGATCGCCGGCGGCAGCGCCAGCTCCTCCGCCGCCAACGACCCCAGCAGCTGACCGGTGTCCCGCGCGCCCACCACCGGCGCCACCACGCCCGGCCGGTCCCGCACCCACGCCAGCGCCACGGAGAGCGCGCTCGTGCCCAACCCGTCCGCCGCCGTGGCCACCGCCTGCACGATCCGCGCCGCCCGCTCCGTGCGGTGCTGCTCCACGTACCCGGCGAAGTGCGCCGAGGCGCCCCGGGAGTCCGCGGGCGTGCCGTTGCGGTACTTGGCCGTCAGCACGCCCCGCCCCAGCGGCGCCCACGGCAGCAGCCCGATCCCGTGGTGCAGCGCCGCCGGCACCACCTCCCGCTCCACGCCCCGCTCCAGCAGCGAGTACTCGACCTGCGTGGACACCAGCGGGGTGTGACCCGGCAGCGCCGCGGCCGTGCCCAGCTGCCAGCCCGAGTAGTTCGACACCCCGGCGTAGCGCACCTTGCCCGAGGACACCGCCGCGTCCAGCGCCGACAGCGTCTCCTCCAGCGGCACGTTCGCGTCCCAGGCGTGCAGCTGCCACAGGTCCAGGTGCTCCACCCGGAGCCGGCGCAGCGACCCGTCCAGCGCGTGCAGCAGCGCGCCCCGCGACGCGCCGCCGCCGAACGGGCCGTCGTTGCGCCGGGCCACCGCCTTGGTCGCGATCACCAGCTCGTCCCGCGGCACCACCTCGCCCAGCAGGCCGCCCAGGATCCGCTCGCTCTCGCCCTCCACGTACACGTCCGCGGTGTCCACCAGCGTGCCGCCCGCCTCGGTGAACGCCAGCAGCTGCGTCGCCGCCTCGTCCGCGTCGGTGTCCCGGCCCCAGGTCATCGTGCCCAGGGCCATCCGGGAAACCCGCAGACCGCTGCGGCCGAGGTATCGCTGTTCCACGCGGGGGAGCCTAAAGGGCGATCCACTTCACCGACGGGCGCGGCACGCGGCCTGTCAAGGGGTATTCCCACCGGGTCCGCCCTGGCGGCCCGGGTTACCGGCCGGTACGGTCCGCGTGTGCGACTGGGACTGAACCTCGGGTACTGGGGCGCGGGCAACGACGCCGCGAACCTCGAACTGGCCAGGGAAGCCGACCGACTGGGCTACTCGGTGGTGTGGGCCGCCGAAGCCTACGGCTCCGACGTGCCCACCGTGCTGGCCTGGGTGGCCGCGCAGACGCAGCGGATCGACGTCGGCAGCGCCGTCATGCAGATCCCCGCGCGCACCCCCGCCATGGCCGCGATGACCGCCGCCACCCTCGACACCCTCTCCGGCGGCCGCTTCCGCCTGGGCCTGGGCGTGTCCGGGCCGCAGGTCTCCGAGGGCTGGCACGGGGTGCGCTTCGACAAGCCGCTGGCGCGCACCCGCGAGTACGTCGACATCGTGCGGGCCGCCCTGCGCCGCGAGCGCCTGCGCTACGACGGCGAGCACTACCGGCTGCCCCTGCCCGACGGCCCCGGCAAGGCGCTGACCCTCACCGTGCACCCCGTGCGCGAGCACATCCCCGTCTACCTCGCCGCCATCGGCCCGAAGAACGTCGAACTGGCCGGCGAGATCGCCGACGGCTGGCTGGCCATCTTCTTCTCCCCGGAGCACTCCGCCGACTCCCTCGCCGCGCTGCGGGCGGGCCGGGAGAAGGCCGGCAAGACCCTCGACGGGTTCGACGTCGTGCCCACCGCGCCGCTGTTCACCGGCGAGGACTGGCGCGCCTGCGCCGACCACGTCCGCCCCTACGCCGCCCTCTACGTCGGCGGCATGGGCAGCCGCCAGAAGAACTTCTACAACGACCTCGCCGCGCGCATGGGCTTCGCCGCCGAGGCCGCCGAGGTGCAGGACAGGTACCTCGCCCGCGACTACGAGGGCGCCATGGCCGCGCTCCCGGTGGACTTCCTCGACGCCGTCTCGCTGCTGGGTCCCAAGGAGCGCATAGCAGACCGCATGAGGGCCTACGCGCAGGCGGGGGTCACCACGCTCACCCTTTCGCCCATGCTGCAAGATCTTGAGCAGGGGATCGCCGCACTGCGGACGGCGTCCGAAGCTCTGGATCTGGCAGGAGTGGGTAGTTGAGCTGGCTGCAGGCCATCGTTCTGGGACTCGTCCAGGGTCTTACCGAGTTCCTCCCCATCTCCTCCTCGGGTCACATCAGGATCGTCTCCACGCTGTTCTTCGGCAACGACGCCGGCGCGTCGTTCACCGCCGTCATCCAGCTGGGCACGGAACTGGCCGTGCTGATCTACTTCGCCAGGGACATCGGCAACTTCATCGGCGCCTGGTTCCGCGGCCTGTTCAGCAAGGCCGCCCGCGCCACCGAGGACTACCGGATGGCCTGGTACGTCATCATCGGGTCGATCCCGATCAGCGTGCTGGGCTTCCTGTTCAAGGACGAGATCCGGTCCTCGCTGCGCAACCTGTGGATCACCGCGACCATGCTGATCGTGTTCGGCCTGCTGCTCGGCCTGGCCGACCACTTCGCCCAGCACATCCGCACGAAGCTCCAGCTCAAGGACGCCGTCGGCATGGGCCTGGCGCAGGCGCTGGCCCTGGTCCCCGGCGTGTCCCGCTCGGGCGGCACGCTCACCGCCGGCCTGTTCCTCGGCCTGGACCGGGCCTCCGCCGCCCGCTACTCGTTCCTGCTGGCCCTGCCCGCGGTGTTCGGCGCGGGCATCTTCAGCATCCCCGACGTGCTCGAACGCGCCGAGCCCAACGCCGCCAGCGTGCCGCAGATGATCGTGGCCACGATCGTGTCGTTCGTCGTCGGCTACGCCACCATCGCCTGGCTGCTGCGCTACGTCTCCAAGCACAGCTACTCGGTGTTCGTGTGGTACCGGCTGCTGCTGGGCATGGTCCTGATGGGCCTGCTGTCGATGGGGCTCATCAACGCGACATAAGGTGGCCGGGTGGCTACCGTGATCTTGCTGCGACACGCCCGGTCCACCGCCAACGGGGCGGGCGTGCTCGCGGGGCGCCAACCCGGCGTGGCGCTGTCCGAGGAGGGCGAGCGCCAGGCCGCCGGGCTCGTCGACCGCCTGGCGGCCCTGCCCGTGGACGCGGTGGTCAGCTCACCGCTGGAGCGCTGCCGGCAGACCCTCGCGCCCCTGCTCGCCGCCCGCGGCCTCGACCCCGCGGTCGAGCCGGCGCTGGCCGAGGTCGACTACGGCGACTGGACCGGCCGCCCCCTCAAGGACCTCTACGGCGAACCCCTGTGGGCGGTCGTGCAGCAGCACCCGTCCGCCGCGGTGTTCCCCGGCGGCGAGGGCCTGGCGGTCGTGCAGGCGCGCGCCGTGGCGGCGATCAGGGCCCACGACGCCCGCGTCACCGCCGAGCACGGCCCGCGCGCGGTGTGGGTGGCGTGCAGCCACGGCGACGTCATCAAGGCGGTGCTGGCCGACGCCCTGGGCGTGCACCTGGACGGGTTCCAGCGCATCGTCGTCGACCCCGCCTCGGTGTCGGTGGTCCAGTACACCGCGACCCGGCCGTTCGTGCTGCGCGTCAACGACAACGGCGGTGACCTGAGCGGCCTCGTGCCGCCGGCGGAGGAGAAGGGGGAGGCGCCGTCCTCCGACGCGGTGGTGGGCGGCGGCACCGGCCCGTAGCGGCGGTTCGCGGCGAGGTTCCCGGCAGGGGTTCTCCCGGTGGGGGTCCCTGGAGCGGTGCGTGGCCCCGGACGGTGCAGGGTGGTCCGGGGCCACGGTGCGCTCGGCCGGGCGGCGAGCGGCCTCGTGGTGTCGATCGTATTGGCGTTAATGCCCGGGTAAATGCTCTCTTCTCGGGTGACCCGGCGGCAGCGGGGGAGGGCCGGCGCAGGTCAGCTCCCTGCCACGGCCCGGAAAACCGGCCAAAACCGCAGCTCAAAGCACGTGGAAACACCGTGGAAACAAATCGTGGCAAGCCGACGGGCAGCGTAGTGCGCTGATCCGGGTGGTCCACGCCGGAAGAACCGGCCCTGTTTACAGTTAACAGCGCACCGTGCGCTTTCGGTCACAATCCGACGCCATCCTCGCCCGTCCACCGATCGGGGGCGAAGTTCACTCTATTGAGCATAGAGACTTCAGTGTTGGCTGAAGAAAAACCTTGACAGTGGGAACTACGATGCTCACCCGTGCGCGCCCTACAACACCCGGACGTGGCGAACATCCCGCTCTCGACCGTGCTCAGCGCACTCGCGGACCCGGTCCGGCTGCGGATAGTGGCCGAGCTCGCCCGCTCGGGCGGGATCGTGTGCGGGCAGTTCGACGTGCCGGTCGGCATGTCGACGCTCTCGCACCACCTGAAGGTGCTCCGCGAGGCCGGTGTGCTGCGCGTGACGCCGCAGGGCAGCTACCGCACGCACGAGCTGCGGCACGAGGAGATGGAGCGCCGGTTCCCCGGCGTGCTGGAGTCGATCACGCGCGCGGTGGTACCCGGCCGGCCGCGTGGGGACGACCAGGGCCGGCCCTCCCCGTAGTACTCGGGGAATTTCGGGTCGTCCTGGAGCAGGGGCTGTAGACCCGGGCCGCCGACGTCTCACCGGAGATCGCGGCCACGATGCCCGAGCTGTACCCACCTAACCCGGTCGCGTGGGCGCACCCGACCACCGTTGGCACCGCACCGTCGCGATCACCGACACCGATGACGACCAGGAATTCCGGTAGTAGGAGGGCAGGAAACGACGACTTCGTCGATAGATGCTGCCCGGCCTCGACAGGCACCGCCGGAGAACGGCTGGCTACGCCACGGGTCGCAGGTAGCGCCGAAGTCCGGCGGTGATCAGCGCAGCCAGCAGAGCAGCCTCCAGCACGCGCCCGATCAGGAACAGCACAAGCGTCCAGGGAATCGATACAAGCATGGCCAGCAGACCCACCGTGAGTACTCCGGTCACCAACGTGGCCATGACACCTTTGGCCGCCGGCGCGGTTCGCGCCCAGATCGCCACCGCCGCAGCGAGTCCGGCGCCGATGCTACAGACCAGTGCGATCGGATCAGCTCGGACGGACTCGGTGGCGGTTTCGAGCCGGTCGACCGCCCGCCATAGAAAAAACGACAGCCCGCCCGCATACACTCCGGCGCGGATCGAAGCGAACGCGAGAAGCCACGGACGCTCCCGAGTGGGAGTGGGCATCGCACTGGCCGTTCGGGAACGGCCGATCACCAACGGGAGGACGAGCAACCCGACCGCGACCGGTAACCAGCCGGAGATGACGAAGTGGGTGTAGAGGTACAGCCGTGCCGTGGCCAGCACTAGTAGAAGTGGATTGGAAACCGCCGGTACCTGTGTGATATAGGCGACGATCACCATGTACTGGGTTTCGTACACGGTTCTGGCTGCCAGCACCACGACCATGACGACGAACGCGATGGGCACTGCGGCGACGCGCGCGGGATGGTCGGAGGCGAGCACTTTCGGCGCCCACACCGCCATTACCCGCTCTATCCACATTCCCAGCAGCCACCCCGCCGCGGCGAGCACCAGGAGAGCTGCCAGTTGGATGTCTACGGGGAACGGGGCCATGGCGTGGTCGGACATCCGGCTCGGTCCCAGCGCCCAACCGGTCGGCAGACCGACGGCGAGACCGAGGCGGCCCACGACGCCGCCCCGGGTCTTGGTCGCGTCGGCGTAGACCGCCGCGCGCAGAGCCCGGATCCCGAGCGCGATGGTTAGTACGAGGACGAACGCCTCGGCAGGCCAGTAGAACCTGTCCTGTCGGAGTGACCCCGTCAGCGAGGTTGCCGCGTCCATGCTGAGTGAGAAGCAGGCGCCGAGGGCGAAGGAGAAAGCGAGGTCCTGACGCAGCAGCGGACCGTAGTCGGTCAGCGCAACCGTTCGGGTCCGGACGTGGGGGTGGGTGCGACGGCGTAGCTCGGCAAGCGACCATTGGCGTTTCGGTGCCGCGTCGAACAACCGCCGCAGCGGTGCGGTGGCGTCGGGCCACCAGGTCAGCACTCGCGCGTCCGCATGCAGTTCACGGGCTTGGAGCACGCTGTAGCGGGTGAGCCAGGCCAAGCCGGCCAGAGCGGCGAGCTGGGCGGCGAACACCCACGACAGCCATGGTCCGGACACGAACGCCTGCTGGGCGCCGCCGATGAACGGCGGCATGCCGATGACGATCCCGGCGGCGGCACCCAACGAGCCGGGTACGAGGATCACCACGAGAAACGAGCGCCATGCTGCGAGGACGACGGCGGTGATGTCCAGGTCACGGTTGCGCACGTGTGCCAGTTCGTGCAGCAGGACCGCGCGGAATAGGCGGAAGTCATGGTCGAACAGGGTCAGCATGCCCCGGCTGAGCACGATACGGCGGCGGCCGACCCGGCCGAAGGCAAGACCATCGACAGCCGGATTGACAATATCGAGCAGGAACTCCACGCGGCGGCCGGGGAGGAATTCGTTCGTGATGCGATCGAGTTCCGCGCACAGCTGGGGAAAGGTGTCCCGGTCGATCGGTCGCAGCCGCCGCCGGCGCATCCGCCAGACCGGCCCGAACCAGTACTGTGCCGCCGTCAGCAGACACAGGATCGCGAACACGAGCAGGATGGCCACCCGCGAGTCAAGCTGGGTGTTGACGATCGCCACGCACTCGGGCGACGGCTCGCGAATCTGGCCCGGCTCTGCGAATATCGCGGCCATGCACCGCGCGTACTCGACCCGCTCACTCGGCGATCTGCCTCCGCTCCCGGTGGACAGCACGCCGAAAAGGGCAGGGTGCCACACCGTCGGGATCGTGAACACGACACAGATCAGCAGGACGAATGCGGAACTGGTGCCGGAAGCCAGCAGGAACGGGCTCGGTTGTCGACGCGGCGGCGTCACGAGCGCCCCTCGCCGGTGACCAGTTCGCTGATCAGCGCGTCCGCCAGCGCGTTCGCCTTGGCATCGGACATACCAAGCTTGCGCGCCCTGCGGTAGGCGACGGCCCGGATCTCCTGCATCCGTGCCGGGGACAACTGAAGTGGCAGCTCCGGTAACGCTTTCGCCTTGCGCCGAAAGACCCGAGCCAGAATCCGGCCCGACCAGGAACCGAAGTCCTTGCTCAGATCCTTGACTACCGCCAGCACAACTCCCGAGGCGATCGCGGTGATCATCACCTCTCCCGCCTCCGGCAAGCCGAACCCGAGCGGTTCCTCGCGACGTCGGCTCCGCCGGCCGGGATTACGTCCGAGTACCTGCCAGGTCTGCTCGAACAACGCCATCTCGTCCGGGGCGAGCTCGGACACGATGCGACGACCGAGCCTGGTTTCGATGCCGTCGGCGGCCACGAAGCCCCGCCTATTATCAGGTGCCATCGGCCGATCATTCCGAGAGATGACGTCAGGCGGACGCCGATCACCACGAGAGCACTCGAACAGACGCCACGCGCCGGATACGCCGACACCGCGCAGCGCCTGGCCGTCGACACCGCCGCCGCCCTGCAACCGACCTGCACCGCGGCCCGGGCCACCTGTCGGTGTACGGGGCGCTGCTGTCCACCGCCGCCTACACCGCTACCGCCTCGGCGCCGACCCAACCACCGGTTCACCGTGTTCGGCCCACCGAGGATGGGCTGTACCTGATCAGCATCGCCCGCGTCCTGGGCGACTACGACACCGCCGTCGAAGACATCCGCCCCGACCTGATCATCCCCACCGGCAAACGCAAGGGGCAGCACCCCAGCGTGGCCGGCATCTACCGGGCCCTGGCCGAACACGGCCGCAACCACCCATCACCCGAGGTCAGCCATATCCGCCCGAAATTTCCCGAGTACTACGGGACCCCCGTAGCGGCAGCGGCGGCACGGGTGCCCGGGTCGGGCGTCACGGGGCGGTGTGGCGCAGGACGTGGACGCCGACCGCGGTCTTGAGGTAGGCCCAGGTGGTGGCGCCGGTGGTGGTGAGGCCGACGTGGGAGGCGGAGGTGCCGGCGAGGTCGTCGGGCAGCGGCACGGGTGCCCAGTCGGCGCCGGTCCAGCGGTGGAAGGCGGGGCGGGTGTCGAAGCTGCGGTGGCCGGCGCGGACGCCCCAGGTCCAGCCTGCGGCGACGCCGTGCAGGCTGAGGCGGTCGGGGGCGTCGGGGGAGGGGACCTCGTGCCAGGCCGAGCCGGTCCAGCGGTGCAGGCGCAGTTCGTGGGTGTCGCGGGCGTGGGCCAGCCAGACGTCGTCGGGCGCGGCGGCGGCCAGGCGGGCGACGTGGCCGCGTTCGAGGTGGGGTCCCGGCAGGTCGTGCCAGGTGTGGCCGTCCCAGCGGACGAGGACGGGGTACTCGTAGCGGGCGGCGCCGACGCCGGCGAGGCCGCCTCCTCCCGCCCAGAGCCGGCCGTCGCCGGTGGGGGTGAGGGTCTGGAGGTTCTCGCGGGCGGAGGACAGGACGGTGCGCGCGTGCCAGGTGGTGCCGTTCCAGTGGAGCCCGTCGCGGCCGGCGCCGACCACGTGGACGTCGTCGGGGCCGACGGCGGCGATGGCCTTGGCCCAGGTCATGGGTGGTGTGTCCAGGGTGCGCCAGGTGGTGCCGTCGTAGTGCAGGACCAGGGGGCGGCCGCCGCTGTTGCCCACGGCCCACACGTCGTCGGGCGCGGTGGCGGTGACGCCGGCGAGGCTGGCGGGCGCGGGCAGGTCGGGGAGCGGTTCCTCGTGCCAGGTGTCGCCGGTCCAGCGCAGGACCAGCGGGGTGGAGGGTCGGCTGGTGAACACGCCGGTGGTGCCGACCAGCCAGGCGTGGTCCTCGCCCGCGGTCGCCAGGTCGGCCAGTGCGGTGCTGGGCGGCAGCACGGGCACCGGCTCCGGTCGGAACAAACCAACTCCCCCGTCGATGGGTCCCCCGACTCATCGCGTGGTCCAGCAGATCGGGAGGTGCGCCGGTGCGCCATCCGCCGAACGGCGGTTTGTGGTCGTGGCGGGCGCGTGGGTTCGGGGTTGGCGCGCTCGCCGGGCCGTGCCGGTCGCGGTGCCGGATGATCGGGTGGTGATCGAAACGATGACCGGCGCCCGGCTGCTGCGCGGGCTGCACGTGCCAGGGGACCCCTTGGTGCTGCCCAACGTGTGGGACGCCGCCTCGGCGCGGGTCCTGGTCGGGGCGGGTTTTCCCGCCGTGGCGACCGCCAGTGCCGCGGTGTCGGCCGCCCTGGGCTACCCCGACGGCCACGGCGTGCCCGCGGACGAGGCGTTCGCGGCGGTCCGCCGGGTGGCCGCGGCGGTGGGGGTGCCGGTGACGGCCGACGTCGAGCGCGGTTACGGGTTGCCGCCCGAGGTGATCGCGGAGCGGTTGGCGGAGGCGGGCGCGGTCGGCTGCAACCTGGAGGACTCGGACCCGGGGACGGGGCGGCTGGTGGACGTGGCCGAGCAGGTCGAGTTCCTGGCGGCGGTGCGCGCGGCGGACCCCGGGCTGGTGATCAACGCGCGGGTCGACGTGTTCGCCCTGGACCCGGGGACCGCCGGGCCCGGGGTTCCCGGCGGCGGGACCGGCGCGGCGTTCGAGGAGGCCGTGCGGCGCGCCAGGGCGTACCTGGGCGCCGGCGCGGACTGCGTCTACCCCATCACCATGCCCGCCGGGCACCTCGCGGCGTTCGTGCGGGAGGTCGGCGGACCGGTCAACCACCTGCACGTGCCCGGCTCGCCGACCCCGGTCGAGGCCGCCGGGCTGGGTGTGGCGCGGGTCAGCCTCGGCCCCGGGCTGCACCGGTTGCTGATGGCCCGGCTGGGCGAGCTGGCCGCCGACCTGCGTGCCGGTCGGAGCCCCTACCCGGGGTGAGCGGCGGGGGCCGGCGGTTAATCCGTCGGCCCCTGTCCCACCTGCCGGATATCCTTGACACCAAATGAGTACCACCTCGCACGCTGACCTGCGTAAACGACTGCCCGACCTGATGACGCGGGACCAGCGGCGGCTGGGGCGCCGCCTGGACGGGGCCCGCAAGGTCCGCGACGACCGGGCGCGGGCGGCCGTCCACGCCGAGATCGAGGCCGAGATCGAGGCCGCCGAGCTGAAGGTGGCGCTGCGCCGCGAGGCGGTGCCCAAGATCACCTATCCGGCCGAGCTGCCGGTCAGCGCCCGCAAGGACGACATCGCCGCGCTCATCCGCGACCACCAGGTGGTGATCGTGGCCGGCGAGACCGGTTCGGGCAAGACGACCCAGCTGCCCAAGATCTGCCTGGAGCTGGGTCGCGGCGTGCTGGGTCAGATCGGCCATACCCAGCCGCGCCGGCTGGCCGCGCGCACCGTGGCCGAGCGGGTCGCCCAGGAGCTGGACACGCGGTTGGGCAGCGCGGTGGGCTACAAGGTCCGGTTCACCGACCAGTCCGGCGACGACACGCTGGTCAAGCTCATGACCGACGGCATCCTGCTCGCCGAGCTCCAGGGCGACCGGATGCTGTCGCGCTACGACACGATCATCATCGACGAGGCCCACGAGCGCAGCCTCAACGTCGACTTCCTGCTGGGCTACCTCAAGCAGCTGCTGCCCCGCCGCCCGGACCTCAAGGTCGTCATCACCTCGGCCACCATCGACCCGGAGCGGTTCTCCCGCCACTTCGGCGACGCCCCGATCATCGAGGTCTCGGGCCGCACCTACCCCGTCGAGGTCCGCTACCGCCCGGTCGTCGACCCCGACGACCCGGACGCCGACCCCGACCGCGACCAGACCGGGGCCATCTGCGACGCCGTGCGCGAGCTCCAGGCCGAGGGGCCCGGCGACGTGCTGGTGTTCCTGTCGGGCGAGCGCGAGATCCGCGACACCGCCGACGCCCTGGCCGCGCTGGACCTGCGCGACACCGAGGTGCTGCCGCTGTACGCGCGGTTGTCCTTCGGTGAGCAGCACCGGGTGTTCCAGCCCCACTCGGGGCGTCGCGTGGTGCTGGCCACCAACGTGGCCGAGACCTCGCTGACCGTGCCGGGCATCAAGTACGTCGTCGACCCCGGCACCGCCCGCGTCTCCCGCTACAGCCACCGCCTCAAGGTGCAGCGGCTGCCGATCGAGCCGATCTCGCAGGCGTCGGCCAACCAGCGCAAGGGCCGCTGCGGTCGCGTCTCGGAGGGCATCTGCGTCCGCCTCTACGCCGAGGACGACTTCGACGCGCGGCCGGAGTTCACCGATCCGGAGATCCTGCGCACGAACCTCGCCTCGGTCATCCTCCAGATGACCTCGATCGGGCTGGGCGACATCGCCGCGTTCCCGTTCATCGACCCGCCCGAGTCGCGCAACATCGCCGACGGCGTGCAGCTGCTCCAGGAGCTGGGCGCGATGGTGCCCGCCGAGCAGAAGCTCACCCCGCTGGGTCGCAAGCTCGCCCAGCTGCCCGTCGACCCGAGGCTGGCGCGCATGGTCGTCGAGGCCGACGCGAACGGCTGCGTCCGCGAGGTGATGGTCATCGCCGCCGCGCTGTCCATCCAGGACCCGCGGGAGCGGCCCAGCGACAAGCAGCAGGCCGCCGACGAGCAGCACGGCCGGTTCAAGGACCCCGGTTCGGACTTCGTGGCCTACCTCAACCTGTGGCAGTACGTGCGGGAGCGGCAGAAGGAGCTGTCGAGCAACCAGTTCCGCAGGCTGTGCCGCGCCGAGTTCCTCAACTACCTGCGCGTGCGCGAGTGGCAGGACGTCTACCAGCAGCTGCGGCAGGTCGCCAAGACCCTCGGGGTGCACGTCAACGAGCAGCCCGCCGACCCGCGCAACGTCCACCTGTCGCTGCTGTCGGGCCTGCTGTCGCACATCGGGCTCAAGGACGTGCCCAAGCGCGAGCCGGGCAAGCGGGCCGCCACCGAGTACCTGGGCGCCCGCAACGCCAAGTTCGCGATCTTCCCCGGTTCGGCGCTGTTCCGCACCCCGCCGCAGTGGGTCATGGCCGCCGAGCTGGTGGAGACCTCCCGGCTGTGGGGCCGGATCGTGGCGAAGATCGAGCCCGAGTGGGCCGAGAAGCTGGGCGGGCACCTGGTCAAGCGCACCTACAGCGAGCCCCACTGGGAGGCCCGGCGCGGCGCGGTGGTGGCGCTGGAGAGGGTGACCCTCTACGGGGTGCCGATCGTGACCTCCCGCAAGGTCGACTACGGGCGCATCGACCCCGGGCTGTCGCGCGAGCTGTTCCTGCGCCACGCCCTGGTGCAGGGGGAGTGGACCACGCACCACGAGTTCGTCCGCCGCAACCGGGAGCTGCTGGCCGAGGTGGAGGAGCTGGAGAACCGGGCCCGCCGCCGCGACATCGCGGTGGACGAGGAGGTCGTCTACGACTTCTACGACCAGCGCGTGCCCGCCGACGTCGTCTCGGTCCGCCACTTCGACACGTGGTGGAAGAAGACCCGCCGCGAGCAGCCGGACCTGCTCACCTTCGACCGGGCGATGCTGGTCAACGAGCGCGCCGACATCACCCCGGAGGCGTACCCCGACGAGCTGCGCCGCGGTGGGCTGAGCCTGCCGCTGACCTACCGGTTCGAGCCCGGCGCGCCGGTCGACGGCATCACCGTCGCCCTGCCGCTGCCGGCGCTGACCGCCCTGCCCGACGACGCGCTGTCCTGGCAGGTGCCCGGGATGCGCACCGAGCTGGTGGTGTCGCTGATCCGGTCGCTGCCCAAGCCCGTCCGCCGCAACTTCGTGCCCGTGCCCGACGTCGCCGCCGCGGCCCTGAGCGGCATGGACCCCGACGAGCCGGTGCTGCCGGCCCTGGAGCGCGAACTGCGCCGCCTGACCGGTGTGGTGGTGCACCGCCACGAGTGGCAGCTGGGGCAGGTGCCCGAGCACCTCAAGCTCACCTTCCGCGTCCTGGACGAGGACGGCCGCGAGCTGGCCACCGGCAAGGACCTGGCCGCGCTCAAGGCCGGGCTGCGCGGGCAGCTGCGGGAGTCGCTGGCCGCCGCCGCGAGCAACCTCGCCCGCACCGGCCTGACCCGCTGGGACATCGGCGACCTGCCGCGCACCGTGCAGAGCCGCCGCTCCGGCATCGTGGTCACCGCCTACCCCGCGCTGGTCGACAAGGGCGAGTCGGTGGCCGTGGAGATCCTCGACACCCCGGGACGGCAGCGGCACGCCATGTGGCGCGGCACCCGCCGGTTGCTGCTGCTCGGCGTGCCCTCACCGGTCAAGTCGCTCCAGCGCGGCCTGAACAACGCCGAGAAGCTCGCCCTGACCCGCAACCCGCACGGCGGCGTCGCCCCGCTGCTGGCCGACTGCATCGCCGCCGCCGCGGACAAGCTGCTGCGCGACGCCGGCGGCCCGGTGTGGAACGAGCAGGACTTCGCGAAGCTCACCGACCTGGTCCGCCGCGGCCTGGGCGAGACCACCTTCGAGGTGGTGCACCAGGTGCGGCGGGTGCTGGAGGCCGCCCAGGACGTGGAGCTGCGCATCGGCGCGGTGCGCGGCGCGGTGTTCGACGCGTCCGTGGCCGACGTCCGGGCCCAGCTCGCGGGCCTGGTGCACCCCGGTTTCGTCACCGGCGCGGGTGCCGACCGGCTGGCCGACGTGCACCGCTACCTCCAGGGCATCGCCCGCCGGCTGGAGAAGCTGCCGCACAACCTCGACCGCGACCGCGAGTGGATGGACCGCGTCCACGAGGTCCACGCCGAGTACCGGGAGCTGCGCGCCGCCCTGCCCGCCGACGAGCCGCACGAGGAGCTGGACGAGGTGCGGTGGATGATCGAGGAGCTGCGGTTGAGCTACTTCGCCCAGACCATCGGCACCCGCTACACCGTCTCCGACAAGCGGATCTACAAGGCCCTCGACGCCGTGCCCCGCTGACGGGGTGGTGTGCCCGCTGCGCGCAGCGGGCACACCACCCCGGTCGGCAGCCCGGCGGCAGGCCCCGGGCGCAGCGGTTCCCGCGTCGTCACTCGCACACCTCCAGAAGCGTCCGCAGCGCGTCGGCGACCACCAGCCTGGTCCGGTCGTCCAACGGTTCCAGCAGCCGCGCGTAGTGCGCGACGTGCTCGCCCAGCATCCCGTCCACCAGCTCCCGCCCCCGCGGCGTCAGCTTGATCCGCACCACCCGCCGGTCCGCCGGGTCGGCCACCCGCTCCACCAGGCCCTTGACCTCCATCCGGTCGATCCGGTTGGTGATCGCGCCCGCCGTGACCAGCGACGCGGACAGGAACGCGCCGGCGGTCATGCCGTGCGTCGGGCCGGCCCGCCGCAGCGTGGTCAGCACGTCGAACTCGCCGGGCTCCAGGTCGTAGTGCGCCAGGAACTCGCGCAGCTCGCGCTCCAGCAGCCGCGACAGGCGCGTCACCCGCGACAGCACCGCCATCGGCGAGGTGTCCACGTCCGGGCGCTGCACCGACCACTGGGCCAGCACCAGGTCAACCGCATCGGCCATCAACCCCTCCAAGGAGTCCGCACATCCGTTTCGGTGCTCACCGGAGCAGGACGCCGAGCAGGATCGGCACCGAGTTGACCGCGCCGTGCACCACCAGCAGCGGCCACACCAGCCGGTAGCGGCTCCACAGGTGACAACAATCGCCGCCGGCCCCGTGACCAGGGCGGCGGTCCCCCCTGTGATCCGCACGTGACCACCGTAGGCAGGTGATCGACTCCCGCGTCGGCGTTACGGCGGAAAACCCCCGCGACGGCGGACACGGCACTGGGCCGCCCGGCGGCACCACCAGCCGGGGGGCCGCACCCGGCCGGCCGGTCGGGCTCAGGCGCCGGGCCCGCCCCGCAGCTGCACGACGGCCACCGTGATGTTGTCGTGCCCCCCGGCCTCCAGCGCGACCTCGACCAGCCCCCGCGCCACCTCCGCCGGCGGCACCCCGCGCGGCAGGGCCGCCACCAGGTCCTCCGGCTCCGGCAGGTAGTTCCACAGCCCGTCGCTGCACAGCACCAGCAGCCCCGGCGTCTCCACCCGGAAGGTCACCGCCTGCGGCTCCACCGGTCCCGCGTCCGCGCCCAGCCACCGCGACAGCACGTGCGCCCGCCGGTCGGTCAGCGCCTGCGCCTCGGTCAGCACGCCCTCCGCCACCAGCTGCGCCGCCCACGTGTCGTCCACGGTCAACCGCGCCGCGCCGGACCCGGCCACCAGGTAGGCGCGGCTGTCCCCGACCCACCCCACGGTGGCCGTGTCGTCGCTGACCACCGCCGAGACGAACGTGCACGACGGCGCGACCTCCGGCGCCTCCGGCCGCGCCAACCCGGCCACCTCCGCGTTCGCCGCCGCCACCGCGTCCGCGGTGGACACCTCCGCGTCCGCACCCGCCCGCAACCCGCTCAGCAGCACGTCCACCGCCGTGTCCACGGCGACCTGCGACGCCTGCTCGGCCCGCTCGGAGGACGCCACCCCGTCGCACACCACCACCGCGACCCCGCGGCCCCGGACCCGCCCGAACGCCATGGAGTCCTCGTTGCGGCGCCGCCGCCGGCCCCGGTCGCTCACCCCGGCCACCCCGGGCAGCGCGAACTCCACCCGGTCGCGCGCCTCGACCGTCCCCGGCCCGCCCACGGGCGTCCGCCGCACGCGCAGGTTGCGCCCGCACGCCTCGCAGAAGCGGTCCTGCGGGGTGACCGGAGCCGCGCACTCCGGGCACGCGTCCCTCGGGGAGTCCTTCGTCATGCCGTCATCCTGCGATCCACCGTTCCGGGTACCACTCGTCCGAATACCGCTCGTCCGGGCGCCACCGGTCCGGGCGCCACCGTCACACCACCGTCCTGGGCCGCACCGCGTTGGCCAGGTCCACCAGGGCGATCCGCTCCGCGGCGGTGTCCGCCAGCCGGGCCAGCTGCCGGTAGCAGCGCTCCAGGCCCAACCGCAGCCCCACCTCGTCCAGCTCGCACCCCAGCAGCCTCCCACCCGGCAGCTTCCCACCCCGCGCCGCGGTGCCGTCGGGCAGCAACTCCAACGCCACCCCCAGCAGTTCGGCGGTCAGCACCGCCCGCCGCGCCACGTCCAGCTCCACCGCCGCCAGCCGCGCCCCGGCCGCCACCACGTCCGCCAACCCGCCCACCGCCTGCACCCGCACCGCCGCCACCTGCGCGGCCACGTGGTGGACCGAGGTGTCCGGCACCGAGTGCAGCACCTCCACCGCCGCCTCCCGGTCGCCGCGCGCCGCCAGCACCCGCGCCAACCCGAACGCCGCCGACACGTACGAGTGGTCCGTGCGCCACACGACCCGGTAGCCCCGGGCCGCCGCGTCCGGCTCGCCGGCCAGCTCCGCGCACACCGCCGCCGCCAGCTTCGGCGCCGCCTCGCCCGGCAGCACGTCGCACACCTGCTCGAACGCCGCCCGCGCCGCCCCCGGGCGGCCGTCGACCAGCGCCACCACCCCGCGGTACCAGCCGGGCCGCCAGTCGTCCGGCGCGGGCTCCTCCGGGTCGTCGGGGTCGAACCGCGAGGAGGGCCAGGGCACCGCGGTCAGCTCGTCCAGCTCCGCCGCCGCCTCGACCACCCGCCCGGCCTCCACCAGCGCCCGCACCACCTGCAACCGCACCTCCACCGTGCGCACCGGCGCGGCGCGCAGCGCGGTCACCGTCTGGTCCGGGTCACCGCCCGCCGCCGTGGCCAGGAACCCCGCCGCCGGGTCGGAGGTGTCCACCTGCGGCACCGGCAGCCCCGACGCCACCGCCCGCGCGGCCGGCTCCCGCCCGGTCCCGGTGACCTCGGTGCCGAACGCCCGCCGCTCCGGCGTGAACTGCCGCGACAACCCCGGCCGCGGCACGTCGTCCTGCTGCGCCAGCACCTCCCGCAGCACCCCGGTCAGCTGCTCGGCCATCTCCTCGGCGGTGGCGAACCGCTGGTCCGGGTCCCGGTGCGCGGCGCGGGCCAGGAACCGGCGCAGCGAGTCGTGCTCGCGCAGCAGCGGCTGCTCCGCCGGCGGGGGCAGCGACTCCCGGTGGGCGCGGCGGAAGTCGAACCGGAGGGCCATCACGGCCAGCGCCCGGCCCACCGTGTACAGGTCGGAGGCCACCGACGGGCCCACCGAGCCGATCTCGGGCGCCTGGTAGCCCAGGGTGCCGTAGATGGGGGAGTGGCGGTCGTCCGCGCGCCGCACCGCGCCCAGGTCGATCAGCTTGAGCTGCTCCTCGGTCTGGATCACGTTGTCCGGTTTGAAATCGCAGTACAGCAGGCCCACCCCGTGCAGGTAGCCCAGCGCGGGCAGCACCTCCAGCGCGTAGGCGATGGCCTGCGCGGGCGGCAGCGACCCGGTCCCGGCGCCGTCGGCGCGCACCGCGTCGAGCATCTCCTTGACGGAGGTGCCGCCGACGTACTCCATGACGATGTAGTCGACCAGCTCGCCGGTGCGCCGGTCGGCGTGCCGCACGAAGTTGTGGATCTTGACGATGTTCGGGTGCTCCACCTCGGCCAGGAACCGCCGCTCGGCGATCGCCGCGGCCATCGCGTCGGCGTCACCGGAGTCCAGCAGGCCCTTGAGCACCACCCACCGGTCGTTGACCGCGTGGTCGGCCGCCAGGTACACCCAGCCCAGGCCGCCGTGCGCCAGGCAGCCCAGCACCTCGTACTGGCCGTGCAGGACCTCGCCGGGCGCCAGCTTCGGGGTGAAGGAGTAGCGGTGGCCGCAGTGCGCGCAGAACCCCTCCACCCGACCCGGCCGCCCCTCCCGGGCGCGCCCGACCTCCTTGCCGCAGCCGGAGCAGAACCGCTTGGCCTCGGGCACCTCCGGGTTCGCCAGCACGGCCGTCTTCGGGTCCCGGTAGGGCACCCGCGGCACCTCCACCAGCCCCGCGCCCAACCGGCCGCGCCCCGACGAGAGGGTCGAGGCCGACGTCCGCCGCGCCCGACCGCCCGACGGCGCGCTCGCCGACCACGGCGCGGTGCCCGGACCGGTGGCGGGGCCCGTGTGCGCACCGGTCGCCGCACCGGTCGCGGAGGCGGTCGCCGCACCGGTCACCGAGCCGGCTGCCGAATCGGCCACCGGGTCAACGGTCTCCGGGTCGACCAGGGAGCCGGGCCGGGTGGCCGGACCGGTCCCGACCCGCGCCCCCGCCGCTGCCCCGGACCTCGCCGCCGGAGCCGGCCGCGCGTCCCCCGGTGCCGGGCTCGGCATCGTCCTGACCAGGACCGGGGCCTCCACCCCGCACGCCTCGCAGCGGCCGTCGCCGTCGACCGCCCCACCGCAGCCGGACCTCGGGCACGTCCTCATCGGGCCTCCGTCCTCGCCGGCACCGCGCTCACCGCCACACAGGAAGAACGCTCCCGCCTCCACGCGAGTGCCCCGCCGCCCACGGTCAGTCCCGGTACACCGCGACGGGCGGGGCCGGCGGCTCACCGAGCCAGCGCCGGTGGATCGCCGCCCACGTGCCGTCCGCGCGCAGCCGCTCCAGCAGCGCGTTGGTGAACCGCACGAAGTCCTCGTCAGCCCGGGGGAAGGCCATCCCGTACGGCTCGGCGGTGAACTGCGGGCCCACCACCTTCGTGTAAGGGTCCTGCGCGGCGAACCCGGCCAGGATCGTGTCGTCGGTGGAGATCGCGTCGACCTGCCCCTGCTGGAGCATCACCAGGCAGTCCGTCCAGTCCGGCACCGACACCGGGACCGGCCGGGACGCCGCCGCGGCCACGTTCGCCAGCGAGCTGGACCCCCTGGTCGCGCACACCCGCCGCCCGCCCAGCGACCCGATGCCGGTCGCCCCCGAGTCCACCGGCACCAGGACCCGCTGCCCGGCCTGGTGGTAGACGGTGGAGAAGGCGACCTGCCGCCACCGCTCGCAGGTGACCGTCATGGTGCGCACCACGACGTCCACCCTGCGCTCCACCAGCGCCGGGATGCGCTGCTCGGAGGTCAGCACCTTGAACTGGACCGCGCCCGGGTCCCCCAGGACGGCCCGCGCGACCTCGCGGACCATGTCCACGTCGAAGCCCTCCAGCTCGCCGGAGAACGGGTTGCGGAACCCCATCAGGTAGGTGTTCTGGTCCACGCCCGCGATCAGCCTGCCGCGCGCCCGGATGCGGTCCACGGTCGACCCGGCGGGCACCTGCCCGACCGGCGGCAGCGGACCCGAGGGGCGCAGGCTGGCCGTCGGGTCGCACGACTCGGGCGCCGCGGTCGTCGACGACGGCGGCCCGGTCAGCTCCGACGCCCCCGCGGGCCACGGCGCCACCGGCGAGGAACCCACGATCGGCGGCGCGGCGCTGGGCACGGGCGAGCACCCCGCCAGCAGCGCCGCGAGCAGGACCGCGACCGGCCACCCCCGCCTCATCGGTACTCCTTGAGCCGCTGCCACAGCCCGGACGTGGTGGCCACCGCCGTGAGCAGCGCCAGCAGCACCACCCCGGGCACCGCGCCGCCCAGCGCGCCCCGCGCCCGGCCGATCGTGTCGGTCAGCCGCGCCCGCGACGCCCCGATGGCCGCCACCAGGGCGTCGTCGAGGGCGTCGAACGCGGTGGCCGCGCCGCCCTCGGCGTGGCCGAGCGCGAGCGCCACGGCGGTCGTGTAGTCGCCCCGGTCGTCGGCCTCGCGCACCCGCCGGTGCACCTCCCGCCACCGCTCGTGGTGCTCCAGCGCCGCCACCACCGGCGGCGCGCCGGTCCGCTGCCGGGCCTGCTCCAGCAGGTCGGCCAGCTGCCCGTCCCGGTCGACGAAGGCGGCCTCGTAGTCCGCGCCGCTGCCGCGCGCCACCAGCGTCAGCATCTCGTCGCCGCGCGCGGTCAGGGTGGTGATCCGCGCCCGCGCCAGCACGTCCACCAGCGCGGCCCCGTCCCTGCTCGCCGCCGAGTGGTGGACCGCCGGCAGGACGGCCGCCGGCACCCACACCAGCGAGACCGCGCTCAGCGCGGTGGCCACCACCAGGCCCGGGTTGAGCACCCGGTTGGTGCGGCGGGTCAGCCAGCGCTGGGCGAGCACCAGCGCCACCAGCGCGGCCACCCCCAGCAGCAGCTCCGGCCACGGCAGCGACCCGGCGCGGTCCAGGTCGCGCACCACGTTGCCTGTCTCCACCCGGTACAGCTCCCGCGCGGTGGGCAGCAGCTCCGACCGCATCAGGTGCGACGCCTGCCGCAGGTAGGCCGCACCCACCGGGTTGCCCTGCCGGTTGTGGGTGCGGGCGGTCTCGACCAGCCCGGTGTAGACCGGCAGCCGCCCCGACAGCGTGGCCAGCGCGGCGGTCAGCTCCGGGGAGCGGGTGGCCCCGGCGGTCGCCGCGGACAGCGCGGCCGCCGCCTCGGCCACGTCCTGCTCGTACCGCTGCCGCAGGGCCGCCGACTCCACGCCGCCGGACAGGAACGCCCCGGCGGCGGTGGCGTCCGCGTCGGCCATCGCCCGGTAGACCTCCTGGGCGGCGAACGCCAGCGGCTCGCTGCGGTCGGCCAGGGTCTCCAGGGCGGCGGAGCGGCGCTGCACCGACGCCGCGGTCAGGCCGCCGACCAGCAGGGACACCACGACCAGCAACAGGGCGAGCAGGCTCAACCGGCCGGGCGTGGTGCGGGCCAGGCCGGTCACCCGGCGCAGCCCGCCCCGATCCGGTTGAGCCCCGACCAGCACGACCGCCCCCTTCCCGGGGTGATCGGCGTCACCCTTCCCGCAGGCGCCAGCGTAGATCGGGAACGGCCGCTCGGGGGCGTGCTGCGCGGGGCCGGTCCACCACCCGTCACCGGTTCGTGGTCGAGGGGGCCGGCGTCACCCGCGGCGAGACCGCGCTCACGCCCCGACCCGGCGCGCGCTCACCCCCGCAGCCGGGCACGCACGGTCATCAGCGCCTCGCCCAGCAGGTTCAGGCCACGCCAGGAGGCCGGGTCCCGCGCCCGCTCGTCGTCGGCGGCCAGCCCGATGCCCCAGATCCGGTCCACCGGGCTGGCCTCCACCAGCGCCCGGTCGCCGGTCGAGAGCAGGTAGGCCCGCAGCTCGTCGTGCGCGCCGAACTTCGCCAGGTTCGCGCGCACGACCACGTCCACCCGGTTGGCCACCCACGTGTCCTCGTCGAACCCGCGCACCTGGCGGCCCAGCGACTTCGCCTCGGCGGGCGTGCGGGCGGCGAGCACCCGGCGGGCGGTGTGCTCGTCGCCGAACAGCAGCGCCTTGCCGACCATCATGTGGTGCTCGGCCGTCGAGTAGGTGCGGCCGTCCTCGGTGAACGGCGCCTCGTACCACTGGCTCAGGCACTGCCTGCCCACCGGCGCGCCCGGCCGCGTCTCGTGCCCCCAGAAGAACAGGTGGTCCGTCGCCATGCCGCGGGACGATGCCACACCGGCATCCGCGAGCAGAAGCGGATTTGCCCCCCGGATTTGCCCCCCGGGATCTGCCCTTCGGCATTTGTCCTTCGGGGGCGATCCGACCCGGGCGCGGCCCCTCAGTTCGGGACCACGAGCACGACCTTGCCGCGGGCGCGCTCGACCTCGACGTGCCGGAGGGTCTCGGCGGTCTTGGCGAGAGCCGTTCCGGGGTGCCGGAGATCAGGCAGTGGATCCGGGACCGTCACAGATGATCACCCGTTCGGTTGATGCGGATGCGCTCGTGCACGCACCACTGTTGGCGCATACCTCGTTCGTGGAGAACCCAAGCGCAAGGAGCGCCTCGTGGTGGACCAAATTCGCACTATCGGCAAGTGGATCTCAGTCGACCCGAACACGCCCGAGATGAAGCTCGACGGTCTGGACAGCGATCACATCAAATGGGGCGTCCCGGCCACGGGTGACCCGAACGCCGGGCGGAGCGAGTACGAGTTCACCGGCGCCCTCGCTCACACGAAACACGACGGCAGCAACAAGTTCGAGGTCACGCTGGGCACGTTCACGCACCACAACTACGTGATCTTAATGGGGCAGCAAACGGAGTTCCAGGCGACTCTCGAGGTCGACATCGAGTTCAGGGACGATGGCACCAAGCACAGGTGCACCGTCGTTTTCTCTCATGTCGAAACCGTCAACTCACCTGGTTACGTGGACGACAAGGTCAAATTGCCGGAGGTCTCCGGAAACGAGATCGTGCACATCGAAGGTATCGAGTACAAGGTGTCGATCGTCGGTTTCCTGGTGGGCGGCCACGGCGAACCGCTTCCCCAATTCCTCAGCGCTGAGGGCAAGCACAACGAGGCCGACATCATCGCCAGGTTCGAGCGGACCAACCCGTTGGTCGGTGGCTGAACCGCCGGTCGGTGCGCCGGAGACGACGCCGGTCGTGGCCGCCCCGTCCGCCACGGGCTCGCCGCGCCGGACCCCGGCGAGGCCGACCACCGCGGCCGAGGCCGGCGCGACCGAGCGCGGCGAGTGCCGCCCGCTCGGCCGCCCCGCGGTCGTTCTACCTGGGCGGCAGCGGCAGGGGCAGCGCGGGCAGGCCGTCGATGCTCACCCCGTTGTGGTCCTTGGACTCGCAGTAGGCCGCGAACTCCTCGTCGGTCTTGCGGCCGAAGTAGTCCGCGTGCAGCGCGCGCTCGCCCCGGTAGTCCAGGAACGGCACGGCGAACCCGCAGGTGTCGGTGATCAGCTTCGCGGTGACCACCACAACGGCCCGCAGTCCGGGCCCGTCGGCGTCGCCGAACCCGGCGACCAGGTCGGGGAAGCGCGGGTCGTCGCGGAAGACCGGCTCGCCGGTGCCGTGCACGCGCACGATGTTCGGCGGGCCGTCGAAGGCGCACCACATGAGCGTGATCCGCCCGTTCTCCCGCAGGTGCGCGAGGGTCTCCGCGTGGCTGCCGCCGAAGTCGAGGAAGGCCACCCGGTGCTCGTCGAGCACCCGCCAGGTGCCCCGGCGCCCCTTGGGCGACAGGTTCACGTGCCCGTCGGCCGCCAGCGGCGCGCTGGCCGTGAAGAACAGCGGCTGCGCCTCGATGAAGTCCTTCAGCCGGCCTTCGATCCGCTCGTAGGTCTTGCCCATGGGGGCAGTATCCACCGGCCGGGCGGCGGGTGACGACGCACTTCCACGCTCCGGTGCGAACCCGTCGCCGGCGATCGGTCAGACCTCGGGGACGCGCCGCGCGACGATGGCGGCGTAGGGGCGTTTGCCCGGATCGACGCGGCTCGTCGTCGCCTCCACCCGGAAACCCGCCTCCGCCAGGCGCCGCGACATCTCCTCGACCGGCCAGTGGTAGGCGGTGACCACGGCGTGCGGGAACGGCTCGACCCGGGGGCCCTCGACCAGGCCGAGCACCAGGCCACCGCCCCCGCGCAGGCACCGCGCGAACTCCCCGAGCACGCGGGGCACGTCCTCCGGGGCGGTGTGGATGATCGAGTACCACGACAGGATCCCGCCCAGCGAGCGGTCGGGCACGCCCAGCTCGTCCAGCCGGCCGACGCGGAAGGAGCTGTCGGGGAACCGCGAGCGGGCCATGTCGACGAAGCGCGGCACGAGGTCCACGCCCTCGACGTCGCAGCCCCGCCCGCGCAGGAAGTCGGTCCAGTGCCCCGGCCCGCACCCCGCGTCGACGACGCGCCCGGACACCTCCTCGGCCCACCGGGACACCAGCCCCACGTCCGGCTCGGGCATCCCCTCCGCGGAGAAGGCCAGCTCGGCGTACTCCTCCGCCAGCCGCCCGTACGCGTCCCTCACGTCATCCACCGACACAGATCCCCCAGGTCGAAAACACGCCGACGGCGACCCTCCGGGGCGGAGACGATCAAGCCCCGGCGCCGACATCCTCCCAACGCGGCCCGGTCATCCCCCCGGCGCGACGACCGCGCCCAGCGCGCGGCGCAGCAGCTCCCGCTCGGCGGTGTTGCCCGCCAGCGCCAGCGCCCGCCCGTAGGCCGCGGCGGCCTCCGCGGGCCGGTCCAGGCGGCGCAGCAGGTCGGCCCGGGTGGCGTGGAACAGGTGGTAGTCCTCCAGCTCCAGCCCGTCCACCAGCGCCAACCCCGCTGCCGGGCCGGACACCTCGGCCACCGCCACGGCCCGGTTGAGCGCCACCACCGGCGTCGGCGTCAACGCCATCAGGTGGTCGTAGAGCAGCACCACCTGAGCCCAGTCGGTGGGCGGCGGGTCGCTGTGCACGGCGTTGATCGCCGCCTGCACCTGGTAGGGCCCGGGTCGGCCGCGCCGCAGGCACCACCGCACCAGCTCCCGCGCCTCCTCCACCAGCGCCCCGTCCCACCGCGACCGGTCCTGGTCGGCCAGCCGCACGAGTTCGCCACCCGGCCCGGTGCGCGCCCCCTGCCGCGAGCGCAGGAACAGCATCAGCGCCAGCAGCCCGACCGCCTCGGGCTCGTCGGGCATCAGCCGCACCAGCACCCGCCCGAGCCGCACCGCCTCCGCGCACAGCCCGTCGCGCACCAGCCCCTCGCCCGAGCCCGCCGAGTAGCCCTCGTTGAACACCAGGTAGAGCACCGCGAGCACGGCCCGCAGCCGGTCGGGCAACTCGGCCTCGTCGGGCACCCGGTAGGGGATGCGCGCGTCGCGGATCTTCGCCTTGGCCCGCACCAGGCGCTGCGCCATGGTCGCCTCGGGCACCAGGAACGCCCGCGCGATCTCGGCCGTGGACAGCCCGCCCAGCAGGCGCAGCGTCAACGCCACCCGCGCCGCCGGGTTCAGCGCCGGGTGGCAGCAGGTGAAGATCAGCCTCAACCGCTCGTCGCCCACCACGTCCTCCTCCGCCGGTTCGCCGTCCGCGCGCAGCAGGACGGCCTGGACGTGCCGGTCCTCGCGCGAGGACTCCCGGCGCAGCCGGTCGATCGCCCGGTTGCGGGCGGTGGTGATGATCCAGCCCACCGGGCTCGGCGGCACGCCCGTCTCCGGCCACCGGCGCACGGCCTCGGCGAACGCGTCCTGAACCGCCTCCTCGGCGATGTCGACGTCGCCGAAGACGCGGACCAGGACCGCCACCGACCGGCCGTGCTCGGCCCGGAAGACCCGCTCGACCTCGGACACGTCAGTCCCGGAAGGGCCGGACCTCGATCGGCAGGGTGATCGCGGACTGGAGCCTGCGACCCCAGTCCAGCGCCGCGTCCAGGTCCGGCACGTCGATGATCGTGAAGCCGCCGAGGTACTCCTTGGTCTCGACGTACGGGCCGTCGATCACCAGCACGTCGCCCCTGCCGTCCGGGCGCAGGGTGGTGGCGGTGTCGGGGAGGTGCAGACCCCCGCCGAACACCCACACGCCGGCCTGCCGCATCTGCTCGTTGACCGCGCCCACGTCGACCATGATCTTCGCCAGCACGTCCGGGTCGGGCACGCCGCCGGTCGGCTGGACCACGCTGAGCAGGTAGTTCGTCATGTCGGCTCCTCCGTGTCGGGGGTTGTCCCGCCTTCTACACGAACGACCCCCGACCGGATCGACACCACGGGCGAAAAATTCTCGGACGAACCCTCCGCACCGATCAGGTTCCCGCGCCGCGCCCGTCGGTACGTGTGAGATCGACTCACGGGAGGTTGGCACGATGCGGAAACTGATCTTCGGCATGAACGTGACCCTGGACGGCTACATCGCCGCGCCCGGCGACGACATCGGCTGGAGTGTGCCGAGCGACGAGCTGTTCCGGTGGTGGCTCGACCGGGAGCTGGGGATCGACCTGATGCTGTACGGGCGGAAGCTCTGGAAGACGATGAGCTCCCACTGGCCGACCGGCGACCAGCGGCCCGACGCCACGTCGGCGGAGGTCGAGTTCGCGCGGAACTGGCGGGACACGCCGAAGGTGGTGTTCTCCTCGACGGTCGACGAGGTCGACTGGAACACCCGCCTGGTCACCGGCGACGCGGTCGCCGAGATCACCCGGCTCAAGGCCGAGGACGGCGGCCCGATGAGCATCGGCGGCGCGGCGCTCGCCGGGGCCGCCGCGCGGGCCGGGCTGGTCGACGAGTACCAACTGGCGACCCACCCGGTCCTGGTCGGCGGTGGCACGCCGTTCTTCACGGTGGTGGACCGCTGGGTGAACCTGGAACTGGTGGAGACCCGGACGTGTCCCGGCGGCGTGGTGCTGACGCGCTACGAGACGAGGCGCTGAGCACGGGCCAGGTGCTCGGCTCGTGAGGCTGGTCGGCTGTGAGGCACCCCTCCCCGCCGTGTTCTCCGGGACGTGAAGACGCCCCGCGGGCGACGCCGGCGGGGCGGTGGTGTCCGCGTTGGTGTTCAGCCGGTCGGTGTCGGGAGCAGGTCCAGCCATTGTTTGTCGGTGGCGTCGAAGCCGGTGAGCTCGGCGATCTTCCCGTCGATGACGCGCAGGACCGCGATGGCGAACAGCCGGTGCCCAGGCTCGTCGGGGGCGCGGAGGTACAGCAGGGCGGCGGGCATCCGGTTGACCGTCGTGGCGACACCGCGCCAGTCGTCGTGACCGCGCCGGAAGAGCCCACCGGAGACCCAACCGTCCACCGCCTCCCGGGCCGTCACGACCGAGGTACCCGACTCGGGCAGCATCGCGAAGCGCAGGTCGTCGCGCAGCAGGGACATCAGCCCGTCGAGGTCGTTGCGCTCGTGGGCGTCGATGTAGGACTTCACCGCGCCGCGCTCGTCATCCGACAGTTCGTGGGTGGCGGGGCTCCGCCAGTCGAGCCGGCGGTCGGGCAGCCGCTCGCGCATCGTCACCCGTGCCCGTTGCAGCGCGCTGGTCACCGAGGCGATGGTCAGGTCGAGGGAGTCGGCGGTCTTCGACGCCGGCCAGCCGAGGACGTCGCGCAGGACGAGCACCGCCCGCTGCCGCGGCGGCAGGTGCTGGACCGCGACGATGAAAGCCAGCTCGATGGTCTCCCGCGCCACCACCGATTCCTGCGGGTCCTCGGGGAGCATCCGATCGGGGTAGGGCTGTAGGTACAGCACCTCGGAGCCGGAGTCCGACAGCCCGGACGGCACGGGTGTGCGGTCGTTGCGCTTCTCCAGGAAGTCGAGGCAGGCGTTCGTCGCGATCCGGTAGAGCCAGGTCCGCAGCGTCGCGTGGCCCTTGAACGACTCCCGCTTGTTCCACGCCCGCAGGAACGTCTCCTGCGTCAGGTCCTGGGCGTCCTCGTAGTTCGCGAGCATCCGGTAGCAGTGCACCTGGAGCTCACGCCGGTGGCGTTCCGTGAGGAGCGCGAACCGCGCCGTGTCGCCTGAACGAGCCGCCGCGATGAACGTGGCCTCGTCATCACCCGACAGCCTGTCGTCGGTCATGGTCGTCAATCCTTCCACCGGTGCGAGAGGGCTGACACAACTGACGACGTGGCGGAGGATTCCTGATCGGTGGAGCCGCCGGCACCGGGCCGTTCGCCGTGGGCCGGCGCGGCTGGGCGTTGGTCTCGGCGCCCAGGACACCCTCAAAGCCTGCCGTCGTCGCGGTGGCCACCGGTCAGCGAGACGACCGGTCCGGTCCTCGCCGCCACCGCGAACACCGACGTGCCGGGCCGGCCCGGAGGTGCACACCAGCCCCCGGGTCAGCCCGGCACCAGCCCGGGGTGCCCGAACTGGGCGATCCGCAGGCCGCCCTCCAGCACCACCGTGTCGACCAGCCGGAACCCCAGCCCCTCGTAGAGCTCGATCGCGGCGGCGTTCGCGGCGCCCGTCGACACGATCGCCGGCCCGCCCTCGGCCAGCACCTGCTCCACCAGGCGCCGGGCGAACCCGAGCCGGAAGTGGCTGGGCGTCACGCACAGGCGGTCGATGTCGAGCACCCCGTCGACCCGCGCGTACCCGACGAACGCCACCAGCTCGTTGTCGACGTAGCCGCCCAGCCAGCGCAGCGGCAGCGTCCTGACGTCCTCGGCGGTCTCGTTCAGGGCGGGGATGGACGTGGTGCCGATCAGCTCGGCCTCCACGGCGTAGGACTGGCGGGCGATCTCGTGGACCGCCGACACCGTGGTGTCGTCGGTCATGTCCAGGGGGACGATCATGCGGCCACCGCCTGACTGTGCGTGGGGAGGGAGACGAGCCGAAGATTTCCATTCGGTGCCCGGTTCAACCACGTGCGTCTCATCGACGCGCACCGCCCGGAAGTGTCGGACCCCACCGCTACGCTGCGCGCACGACCGAGCACAAGGGCCGGTCGGCCGAACTTCATCCAGGGGTGGACCATGTCGGGCTTCTTCACCGACCCGCAGGGACGGGTCAGACCGATCAGGGGCAAGAAGGGCGGTGCCGGCGTGGTGGCCGCCGGGGCGGTCGCGCTGGGCGTCTTCGCCTCCGGCGGGGGAGTGGGCGCGGTCGGCACCGGGGCCGGGGCGGCGGGAACGGCGGCCGAGGTCGGGGTGGGCTCGGTGCGCCTGGGCGGTTCGTCGGGGCAGCTGCGGGCCCGCAGGTCCGAGGGGCAGAAGGCCGCCCGGCGCGGTGAGGTCGAGGGCGCGTGGCAGCGGATGGGGCTGCGGCAGCTCAAGCGCACCGCCAAGCAGCAGGCCGAGTGCGTCGCGGTCTCCTTCGGGCAGGTGCGGCAGTTCTTCACCACCCACCGCTGCACCCACCTGGAACGGGTGCTGTTCGCGGTGGCCGACGAGGCGGGCAACACCGCGGTGGTCTCGGTGGCCTGGGTCGGTCTGACCGGCTCACGCGAGGCCCGCGAGTTCGAGGACCTGATGGAGGTCCACGGCAGCGGCGACATCACCCCGCTGGGCGGCGAGTTGCTGGAACTGGGCGGGATCACCTACACCGGGCTGCGCTACGGCAGCGACCGCGACAACGCCGGTGTCACCGTCGCCGAGGCCGAGAACGGCCCCGGCGGGCAGTTCGACCACGACACCCTCGACGCCATCGCCGAGGTCGCCGCCTACCTGCCACGCCTCTGACCGGACCTCATCGGGTCCGTGTCCTCGCCGGAGTGCGGCGGGGGCACGGACGCGGTGGTGATCATGCCGATACGTCGATGACGTGCGTGCCGTGGACACCGCCGGCCTCGACGGCGCGGTGGGCGTCGGTGGTGCGGTCCATCGGAAAGACGGTGTCGACGACGGGGCGGAGGGCACCGGATTCGACCTCGTCACGGCCATCGCCCTGGCCACCGAGGCGGCCGGCGACCCGGCCGAGCGCCTGCTGACCCTGGCCCTGAACGGCATCCACGCGCACCAGGGCTGAAAGCCGCCGCGCGGAACATGGCGCTGCCGCCCTGCGCGAGTGTCGTCAGGCACCCTCCTGTGATGGTTCGCCCGGGGTGTCGCCCCGGTCGCGCGTGAGGCCGACGATGGTGTCCAGCACGGCGTCCACCTGCCCGGCGGAGGTGTCGTCGCGGGTGTCGCGGAACCGCCCGACGGCCTCGGAGATGCGGTCGAGCAGCGCCCGGTGGTGGTCGCGGTCGCGGCCCAGGCGGTCGGCGCGCTCGGTCTGGGCGCCCAGTTCGGCCATGCGCGCGTCGTGCCCGGCGCGGAGTTCGGCGGTGTCGGCGCGGGCCCGCTCGACTCGGCGTTCGGCATCCGTCGTGACGCGTTCGATCCGCTGCTCGGTCTCGGCGCGCAGGCGCTCGACCGCCTGTTCGGCGGCCTGGAGCCGGTGGTCCCGTTCGGCGAGCTGGGTGCGCAGCGCCTTGAGCTCCGCGCGCAGTTCGGCGGCCTGCTCGCGGGCGGCGGTCTCGGCGGTGGTGGCCGCCTGGACGCGCTGGTCGGCGGCGGCGGTGATGGCGGCGACCGTGGCGGTGGCGGTGACGGCCGCCTGCTCGGCCTGCCGGTGGGCGGCGTCGCGTTCGGCGGTGACGCGCGCCAGTTCCAGCTCGGCCGCGCGCTGCTCCGCTTCGGCCCTGCGCTGTGCGGCGCCGGCCTCCTCGCGGGCGCGCAGTGCCTCGGCGTGCTCCTCGCGGGCGGTGCGCGCGTCCGCCAGGGCCGTGTCCCGGGCGGTCTCGGCGGTGACCCTGTCCTGCTCGGCCTGATCGGCTCGCCGGGTCGCCGTCTCACGCAGCTCGCGTTCGCGCACGGCCTCGGTCCTGGCCTGCTCGACCTGTTCGGCGGCGGTGGCCAGTTCGGTCGCGGTGGAGGTGCGCAGTTCCCGCAGGGCGGTGGTGAGCGCGGTCATCGGTTCCAGGACGCGGTCGGCCGCGTCGACGAAGACGCTCGCCGCTCCGGAGAGGTGGGGTGAGGGGGTCTTCCCCAGTGCCTCGGTCAGCGCGACCTCGGCCCCCGCCAGTTGCTTGCAGGTGTGGCCGCCGGGCCAGTCGCGCTCGGGGCAGTACTCGAACGGGCGGCCGCCCCGGGGGCCGGGCGGGGGGAGAGGGGCGCGGCAGCGGCCGAAGGCGCACAGCGCAGTCCTCTCCGGAGCTGAGGTCATGGGCCAACCCTAGTAATAGGTTGAGAAATCTGCAACTTGGGGTTGGAGATAAATAACTTCAACATAACTCAGCTACAGAAGGAGGCTTTTGTAGCTAAGCTAGTGGCTGACGGATACGGCTACGCAGAGGCAGGCTTGGAAGCACCGTGAGTGACATCGAGCGGGTGGCGGACGACCGGATCGACGCCCGAAAAACCGGGTGGCCCCTGGAGGGCCCCTGGCCGGGGGTGGTGGACCCCGCCGGGCTGCTGGGGGAGATCGCCGAGTGGCTGGGCGCCTACGGCAACGCCGGGACGCGCCGCACCTACGCCGAGGGGCTCGGCCTGCCGGTCGGCGCCGCCGACGTCCGCGAGTGGGTCGGGCACGACGACCCGGCCTGGGCGCACGCCGTCCTGAGGTACGCCACCGCGCTGGGCCTGTCCCTGCAACCCGTGAGCGGGCAACGCCGGTTGCCGCCGCCCGCGCCGCGCGGCCGGTTGCGGCACCTGCACTGGTTCCGCTGGTGCGCCCACCAGGGCCTGGACCCGCTGCGGGCCCGCTCGACCGACGTGAAGACCTGGCTCGCCCGGCTGTCCGGCGAGGGCGCGGCGGTGACCACCCGGGACCGCATGCTGGCCACGGTCAAGGCGCTCTACACCCACCTCGCCGACGTCGGGCTGGCCGCCGGCAACCCGGCGGCGCTGGACCGGCGCCGGCTCGGGCTGGTCGTCGCCCGTGACAGCACCACCAGCACCGTCACCCTCACCATCCGCCAGGTCCAGGCCCTCTACGCGGCGGCGGTGGCGCCCCGGCGCGGGGCCGGGCCGGTCGACACCACACGTGCGGGGGCGGTCGTCGCCCTGTTCACCCTCGGGCTGCGGGTCAGTGAGATCTGCGGCCTCGACCGCGCCGACCTGCACGTCACCCGAGGTCGTCGCGCGCTGCGCGTGACCGGCAAGGGCGGCAAGATCCGCATCGTCTACCTGCACGAACTCGCCGACAACGCCCTGATGGACTACCTGCACCACCGGGACAGCCGCAGCACCGAGGTGGTCCGGTCGCAGGGTCAGGCCGCGTGGCGGTCCCAGCCCCTGCTGACCACCCGCACCGGCAACCGCTACCAGCGCCAGGCTCTGTGGCAGCTGCTGCGGCGCACCGCCGGCTCGGCGGGCGGCACGTTGCGCGACGTCGCCGACGCCATGCACCCGCACGCGCTGCGCCACTTCTACGTCACCACCGCCGTCGAGGCGGGGGCGGAGATGGTGCACGTGCAGGCCGACGTCGGCCACAGCAGCCTCGACACCACCGAGCAGGTCTACAACCACGCCGCCCGCGATCCCGCCCGCAGCGCCGCCGACCTGGTGGGACGCGCCCTGCTCGCGACGGAGGACGCGGAGGGCACCGCTAGATCGTCACCGTGACGAAACTCGGCCATGGGATCAGGTGGAGTGGATCAGTCCCGACGGGGCTTTCCGGGCGGTGCCGATCGGGGGTCACAGCCCGATCGGCACCGGGTGGGCGGAGCAGGCTCACGGCGGTGAACGGGGTCCACCCGGCCCGTCGGCACGCCGGAGGATCAGGCGAGGGACACCGGTTTGCCGACCAGGCCGGTGGTGACGAGCCGGTCCACGCCGGGCAGGTGCGACAGCCGCATCGCGATGCGCCGGGCACGCAGCCGTCGCGACGAGGCGGGCAGGAACCACCGGGCCCCCGACCTGGCCACCCGCTGCCGGTCCTCCACCACCGGTCGCCAGGTGCGCTCGTAGGCGGTGAAGTCGCGGGTGGCGGGGTCGTCCAGGGTCGCGGCCAGCACCCACGCGCCGCCGATGCCCAGCGACGCGCCCTGACCGGCCAGCAACGACACCGCCCCGCACGCGTCGCCCACCAGCACCACCCGCCCGGACGACCAGCGCGGCAGCTCCACCTGGGCGACCTGGTCGTAGTAGATCTCCTCGGGGCAGCGCGCCAACGCCCGCGGCACCACCCAGCCCAGCGATCCGTAGGTCTTCAGCACCGCCGCGCGCGGGTCCTCGGGCAGCTCCGGCGAGGACGTGCGGTGCACGGTGAACGCGGCCACCCGCCCGTCGCGCAGCCCGTAGAACCCGACCTGGCGGCCCACGGTGTCGGTGAGGCAGAAGCGGTCGCGCACCAGTTCGTGGACGTGCGGGTCGTCGAACACGAACGCGGCGGTGTGGAACCCGAGGTGGCGCAGGTGACCGTCGCCGAACACCAGCCGCCGCACCGCCGAGTGCACGCCGTCGGCGCCGACCAGCAGGTCCCCGGTGGCGCTCGTGCCGTCGGCCAGCCGCGCGGTGACCCCGTCGTCGTCCTGCTCGACGCCGACGACGCGGGCGGCGAACCGCAGCTCGACCGCCGGGGGCAGGTCCTCGCGGAACGCGCGTTCGACGTCGGGTCGCATGATGCTCAGCAGCCGCCCGTCCACGGCGCGGGCGACCCGGTCGAAGTCCAGCCCGGCGACCCGGCGGCCGCGGTCGTCGAGGTAGGCGGCCTCGGTGACCCGGTACCCCAGCTCGCGCAGCCGGGGCAGCACGCCCATCCGCTCGGCGGCGTCGTAGCCGGGTCCGAAGAAGTCGATCATGTACCCGGCGGTGCGGGGCGCGGGCGCCTGTTCGAGGATCACGACGTCGTGGCCGAGGGTGCCCAGCCGGTGGGCCAGGGCCAGGCCGGCGATGCCGGCGCCGCTGATCAGGACCCTCACCGCAGCGCCCTGCCCAGCACCGACACGACCACGTCGACGGACAGGTCGGGGGACAGGGCGCGGTGCAGCAGCACCCCGTCCACGGCGGCGGCGAGCACGGCCGCGGTGTCCGCGGGCGCGGGCACGCCGTGCCGGACCAGCCGGGTGGTCAGCTCGGCGCGGAACTCGACCAGCACCTCTCGCACGGCTTCGCGCAGCTCGTCGTCGCGGGTGGCGGCGAGGATGGTCTCGACGAACAGCTCCTGGCCGCTGTGCCCGTCCAGGGCGTCCAGCAGCGCGGTCAGCATCTGCCGGGGCGTGGTCGCGGTGTCCAGCACCCCGGGCAGTCCGGCCAGGGCGGTGCGCAGCGCGCCCACCGCGGCCTCCACCAGCACCGCGGGCAACGAGTCGAAGTGGTAGTGCACCACCCCGGAGCCGACGCCCGCGCGTTCGGCCAGTACCCGCGTGCTGACCGCGCCCCAGCCCTTTTCCGCGATGAGTTCCGTGGCCGCGTGCAGCAGCCGTTGTCGCACCGTCATTGGACGACTGTACTGGACGATCGTCCAAAGCGGTCGGGGGCGGCCCGGACGGCGGCCTCCGGGACGACCGGCTCGTCACCGCGTGGCCGTGGGGACCAGCACCACCTCGCCGGCGGACCCGGCGAAGCGCAGCAGCCGCTCGCCCTCGGCCTCGACGTCGGCCTCCTGCGCCCGGCTCAGCGGCCGGAACACCCGGATCTCCAGGCCGGTGCCGGTGATCCGCCAGGTGCCGTGCACGAAGCCGTCGACCAGCAGGGTCGGGCGGCCGCCCACGACGATCCCGCGCCGGTAGTCCTCGTCGGAGATGACGCGGGTGCGGTCGTGGTGGCCCAGCAGCAGGTTGTCGAACTCGGGCAGGAACCGCGCGGGCGCGGGCACGTCGGGGTCGGGCAGGGGCCCGTCGGGCACGTCGTAGAGCACGCGGCCGTGCTCGTCGGCGAACACGCGCAGGTCCATGGCCTCGACCACGGGCGCGAGGCGGGTCATCCCGATCCAGGTGCGCAGGTCGCGGACCGAGGCGGGGCCGAACGCGGCGAGGTAGCGGCGCACCAGGTCCTCGACCGGCGCGGCGGGGCCGGCGGGGCCGAGCCAGGTGGTCGCGGCGGTCCACCGCGCCGCGCCGGACCGCCCCCACAGGGCGCGCGGCGGCACCTGCACGGTGGGCACGAGGGTGGTGGCGGCGTAGCCGAGCGAGGCGGGGTCGCGGCCGGGCCGGTGCCCGGCCAGCAGGTCGCCCAGCTCGCGGCGGGTGCGCGGCCGCTCCAGCAGCCCGGTGGCCACGGCCGCGAACTCCTCGTGCTCGGCGCCCGCGACGGCGGCGCGGAACGGCGAGGAGGCGAACCGGCGGTGCAGGAACGGCCGCAGCAGCGGTTCCAGCAGGCCGTGGTCGGAGGCGGTGACCAGGTGGATGGTGGCGCGGTGCAGCGTCGCGCGCACCACGTGGCGACCGGTGAGCAGGTCGACCAGCTCGGCGGGCTCGAACGACCGGATCCGGGACCACAGGCCGTAGTAGGGCGAGAAGGGTTCCTGGGCCTGCATCCCGACCAGGTGCCCGACCACGTCGAGGGCCGGGAGGTCCGCCCGCTCCAGCAGCAGCTGCCGGTGCAGGGTGGACCGGTTCAGCGCCCGCCTGGTCAGTACGCGTTCCGTGATCACCTGATCAGGCTAACCCCCATTCAGGACAGGTTCGGTCCTCGATCAATGCCGGGTGGCGCGCGCGTTGACCTCCCGGCGCAGGGCGACGGCGTCGGCGCGCACCCGCTCGGGCGCTTCCCGGGCGATCAGGGCGCGCCGCAGCAGGTCGGCGATCGCGGGCTGGTCGTCGGGGGTGAACCCGCGCCGGGTGATCTCCTGGGTGCCGATGCGCAGGCCGCGCAGGCCCTCGTCGATGCGCTGCCAGGGCAGGCAGATGCCGGACAGGTAGACGCCCGCCTCGCCGAGCAGCTCCGCGGCCGCCTCGCCGCCGCCGAGCGTCAGGGCGTCGACGGCCACGTGGTGGGAGCGGGTGAACTCCCCGTCGTGGCGGGCCACGTCGAAGCCGCGGTCGAACAGCGCCGCGCCGAGCGCCCGCGCGTTGGCCACGCACGCCCGCGCGTACCCGGCGCCGTGCTCGGCCAGTTCGGCGGCGGTGACGGCGAGCGCGCCCAGGCGGCCGGCGTCGTAGTTGGCCAGCATCCCGGGGTAGACGACGGTGGAGACGCGTTCGGCCAGGTCGGGGTCGCGGGTGGCGACGCAGCCGCCGGAGGGGCCGCCGAAGGACTTGTAGGTGGAGAAGGTCATCAGGTGCGCGCCCTCGTGCAGGGGGCGCTGGAAGACCCTGCCCGCGACCAGGCCGGCCATGTGGGAGGCGTCGTAGACCAGGACCGCGCCGACCTCGTCGCAGGCGGCGCGCACCGCGGCCACGTCGTGCGGGAACAGCATCAGGCTCGCGCCGATCACCACGATCCGGGGCCGGTGCACGCGCAGGAAGCCGGGCAGCCTGCCGTAGTCGAGGTCCAGTTCGTCGGGCAGGTAGGGCAGGTCGACCACGGTCAGGCCGCGGATCGCGGGCACGCCCTGGGCGTGGTGGCTGGCGTGGCCGCCCGCGAACTCGGGCAGCACGGCGATCTTGTCGCCGGCGCGGGCGAAGGCGGTGTAGACGGCGAGGTTGGCCAGGGTGGCGCTGGGCAGCCGCACCTCCGCGAAGTTGGCCTCCACCAGGGAGGCGACCAGCATCGGGGCGAGCACCTCCAGGGTGTCCAGGTGGTCCAGGCCCACCTGGTACTTCTCGCCGGGCCAGCCCATGCTGGGCCGGCTGGACACCGGGACGGAGCCCGCGGCCGCGGCGGCGGGGCTGAGCACGTTGGTGCCCGCGTAGAGCACGATCCCGTCGTCGTCGAACCGGGCGGCGTGGGCGTCGAGGGCCTTGCGGACGGTGTCGGCGACACCGGCGGCGCTCAGGTCGGCGGAGACGGCCGCTTCGACCTCGGCGAGCCGTTGCCGCGCCCGCGGCGAGGCCCAGGGTGCGATCCTGCTGTTCGTCACGGTGCGGAACGGTAGGGCGTCCGCCGCCGCTGGGGCGACCGTCGGGCGCAGGGAGTTGTTCCTACAGTTGTCGGAATGCAGGAGCTGCTCGACGAGCTGTCCCGTGAGCTGGGCCGCGGCGTGTCGGTGGACGACGTGGCCGGGCGGGTGGTCGCGCACAGCGCGCAGACCGACGAGGTGGACCCGGCCCGGGTGCGGGCGATCCTGACCCGGCGGGTGCCGGCGGACGTGGCGGCGTGGCAGGAGCTGCACGGGGTGGGCACCGCGACCGGCCCGGTGCCGGTCCCGGCCAACGCGGAGCTGGGGTTCCACGAGCGGGTGGGCTACCCGCTGCGGCACCAGGGCGTGCTGGTGGGCTACCTGTGGGTGCTGGGCGGGCCGCCGGTGGTGGACCTGGCCGGGCGGTTGCCCGCGCTGGCCGCGCAGGTGCCCGCCGGGGAGCGCTCGCCGGTGCGGGTGGTGGTGGCATTGGAGCCGCGCGCGGTGCGCACGGTGGCGGTGGGCGAGCCGCTGCCGTCCCTGCCCGGTCACGTCGGGGTCAGCGACCCGCACCCGCCCGAGCGCGCGGGCGAGGCGTACCGGCAGGCGTTGGCGGCGGCGGAGCTGGCGCGGCTGGACCCGGCGCTGCCCGACCGGGTGGGGTTCGCCGAGCTGGGCGCCTACCGGTTGCTGCTGGGCGCCGCGCCGGAGGAGGTGCTGGCGGGGTTGTCGGAGGTGCAGCTGCGCACGCTGGAGACCTACCTGGACTCCGGGTGCGACGCCCGCGCGACCGCCGGGCGGCTGCACCTGCACCGCACGAGCCTGTACTACCGGCTGGGCCGCATCGCGGAGCTGACCGGCCGCGACCTGGCCGACGGGCGGGTGCGGCTGGAGCTGCACCTGGCGTTGAAGATGGCCCGGTTGGCGCGCCGGACGTGGGGGTCGGACGCGTCCCGGCCGACCGACGTCCCGCGATAGGGTGATCACTTCGACGCCGAGGAGTGACGTGCCTGACGACCTGGGCGTGCTGCTGTTCCTGCCGCACCGCGAGCTGGAGGACCGGGTGTTCGCCGCGCTGGCCGAGGCCGGGTTCGACGACGTGACGCCCGCGCAGGCGCGGGTGTTCCGGCGCATCGGCCGCGACGGCTCACGGCTGGCCGAGTTGGCGCGGGCCGCGCAGGTGGCCCGGCCGACGGCGGGGTTCCTGGTCGACCAGCTGGAGCGGGCGGGCTACGTGGAGCGCACGTCCGACCCCACCGACGCCCGCGCCCGGCTGATCCGGGTGGCCGAGCGCGGGCTGGCGGGGTCGTCGGCCGGGTCGGCCGCGATCGCGGAGGTGGAGCGGGAGTGGACCGCGCACCTGGGCGCGCGGCGGATGGCCGCGCTGCGCGACGCGTTGACCAGGCTGGGGGAGCTCACCGAACCCCATCCGTGACCCCGGTCCCGCCTTTCGGTTCAGGAGGACATGAACCGGTCGAGCACGCGGGCGCCGAAGTGCAGGCCCTCCACGGGCACGCGCTCGTCCACGCCGTGGGGCATGGCGCGGTAGTCGAACCCCTCCGGCAGGGACAGCGGCGCGAAGCCGTAGCAGTCGATGCCGAGCTTGCTGAAGGCTTTGGCGTCGGTGCCGCCGCCCATGCAGTAGGGCACGACCACGGCTTCGGGGTCCTCCGCGCGCAGCGCCGCGGCCATGGCGGCGAAGGCGGGGGAGTCCACGGGGGCCTGCACGGGCGGCTGGTGGTTGAGGAACTCGCGCCGCACGTCCGGGCCCAGCGCGGCGTCGACCGCGGCCAGGAGTTCCTCCACGGTGCCGGGCAGGGTGCGCACGTCGACCTCGGCGGTGGCCACGCCCGGCACGACGTTGACCTTGTACCCGGCCTGGAGGACGGTGGGGGTGGTGCTGTTGCGCACGGTGTTCTCCACCAGCTTCGCGGCGGCCCCGAACCGGGCGACGGTGGCGTCCACGTCGTCCCAGTCGACCGGCACGCCCAGGGTGGCGGCGACCTGCTCGATGAACGCCCGCACCGACGGGGTGAGCCGCACGGGGTGCTCCAGGGCGGCGACGCGGCCCAGCGCGGCGATCAGCTTGAGCACGGCGTTGTCGTCGTTGCGGCGCGACCCGTGCCCGGCGCGCCCGGTGGCGGTCAGCCGCAGGTGGGAGGTGCCGCGCTCGGCGGTGCCGATGGGGTAGACGCGGTGCGGTCCGACGTGGTGGGAGAAGCCGCCGGACTCGCTGATGGCGGTGGCGCAGCCGGCGAAGAAGTCGGGGTGGTGCTCGACCAGCCAGTGCGCGCCGCACGCGCCCTGGTCCTCCTCGTCGGCGACGAAGGCCAGCACGACGTCGCGGCGCGGGCGGCGGCCCTCCCGGGACCAGGCGCCGAGCACGGACAGCACCATGGCGACCATGTCCTTCATGTCCACCGCGCCGCGGCCCCACAGGTAGCCGTCGCGTTCGACGCCGCCGAAGGGCGGCACGCTCCACTCGCCGGGGTCGGCGGGCACCACGTCGAGGTGGGCCTGCACGAGCAGGGCGGGCAGGTCGGGGTCGGCGCCGGGCACGCGGGCGAGCACGTTGGCGCGCCGCGGCGCGGGTTCGAGCAGGGTGGCGGGCACCCCGACGGTCTCCAGGTGACCGGCGACGAACTCCGCGGCCTCCCGCTCGCCCGCGGCCTCACCGCGGCCGTAGTTGGTGGTGTCGAACCGCAGCAGGGCGGCGCACAGGTCGACGACGTCCTCAGCCACGGCCACCTCCCGCCGCGTCGGGTCGCCCGGCGTGCCTCACCCCGTCTTTCGCGGTCAAGATCCTTCGCATTTCCTCAACGTACCCGGGCTTCGTCGCTTCCTCACGTGGTGGTACACACAGGTGTTGCCCGTTCACAGCGCGTCCGGCAGTCGCCGCACCGACCCGCGGCGGGGCGGGTGGATCGGCGGTCATCCCCGCCGGAGGTGGTCACAGGTAGCGCTTGAGCTCCCGCTTGGCCAGCGACATGCGGTGCACCTCGTCGGGACCGTCGGCCAGCCGCAGGGTGCGCGCCGCCGCCCACAGCTCGGCCAGCGGGAAGTCCTGGCTGACCCCGCCCGCGCCGTGCGCCTGGATGGCCTTGTCCAGCACCCACTCCGTCATCAGCGGGGTGGCGATCTTGATGGCCTGGATCTCGGTGTGCGCGCCCTTGTTGCCGACGGTGTCCATCAGCCACGCGGTCTTGAGCACGAGCAGCCGGGCCTGCTCGATGCGCACCCGGGACTCGGCGATCCACTCCTGCACCACGCCCTGGCGGGCGATGGGCTTGCCGAAGGCGACGCGGGCGACCGCGCGGCGGCACATCAGCTCCAGCGCGCGTTCGGCGATGCCGATCAGCCTCATGCAGTGGTGGATGCGCCCCGGGCCGAGGCGGGCCTGGGCGATCGCGAAGCCCTCGCCCTCGCCGGCGATGAGGTTGCCGGCGGGCACGCGGACGTCGTCGAACACGATCTCGGCGTGGCCGCCGTGGGAGGCGTCGGTGTAGCCGAACACGTGCATGCCGCGCTCGACGCGCACGCCCGGGGTGTCGCGCGGGACCAGGACCATGGCCTGCTGGCGGTGCCGCTCGGCGTCGGGGTCGGTCTTGCCCATCACGATGAAGATCGCGCAGTCGGGGTTCATCGCGCCGGAGGACCACCACTTGCGGCCGTTGACCACGTAGGAGTCGCCGTCGCGCTCGACGCGGGTGGCGATGTTGGTGGCGTCGGAGGAGGCGACCTCGGGTTCGGTCATGCAGAACGCCGAGCGGATCTCGCCGTCCAGCAGCGGGCGCAGCCACCGCCGCTTCTGCTCGTCGGTGCCGAACATCGCCAGCACCTCCATGTTCCCGGTGTCCGGGGCGGCGCAGTTGAGCGCCTCGGGGGCGAGGTGCGGGCTGCGGCCGGTGATCTCGGCCAGCGGCGCGTACTGGAGGTTGGTCAGCCCGGCGCCGTGCTCGGCGTCGGGCAGGAACAGGTTCCACAGGCCCTGGCGGCGGGCCTCGGCCTTGAGCTCCCGGAGGACCGCGGGCCGTGCCCACGGGGCGGCGGCCTCGGCCAGTTGCCGCTGGGCGACGGGTTCGGCCGGGTAGACGTGCTCGTCCATGAACCGCAGCAGCCGCTCGCGCAGTTGTTCGGTCGTGGCGTCGTAGGCGAAGTCCATTCAGCGCTCCCCTGCGCTCGCGGCGAGTCCCTGCCGGACCAGCGGCAGGGTTAGTCGGCCGATCTGGTCGAAACCCGCGCCCACGGTCTGGCCGCGGGTGAAGCGGAAGTGGATGCCCTCAAGGATGACGGCGAGCTTGAAGTAGCCGAACGCGGTGTACCAGCCCAGGTCGTCGACGTCGGCGCCGCTGCGCTCGGCGTAGCGGCGCACCATGTCCTCGGCGCTCGCGAACCCGGGCAGGGTGGGCACGGTGCCGGTGATCGGGTCGTCCGGCACGCCCACGCCGGTCCAGTACACGCACAGCAGGCCCAGGTCGGCCAGCGGGTCGCCCAGGGTGGCCATCTCCCAGTCCAGCACCGCGCTGATGTCGAGCGGGTCGGTGGTGACCAGGACGTTGTCCAGGCGGTAGTCGCCGTGCACGATCGTGGTGCGCCGGGTGACCGGGACGGTGGCGGCCAGGCGGTCGCGCAGCTCGTCGATGCCGGGCAGCTCGCGGCTGCGGGAGGACTCCAGCTGCTTGCCCCAGCGGGCGACCTGGCGGTGCAGGAACCCCTCGGGGCGGCCGAAGTCGGCCAGGCCGACCTCGTGCGGGTCGACCGCGTGCAGGTCGGCCAGCACGTCGACCAGCCGGTCGGACAGGGTCGCGGCGTGCTGCGGGGTGAGCCAGGGGCACTGGTCGCGGTGCCGCAGCGCCACGCCCGGTACCTCTTCCATCAGGTAGAACGGCGCGCCGAGGACCTCGGTGTCGGTGCACAGCAGCTCGGCGCGCGGGACGGGCACAGCGGTGTCGGCCAGGGCGGAGATGACGCGGTGCTCGCGGGCCATGTCGTGGGCGGTAGCCAGCACGTGGCCCAGCGGCGGGCGGCGCAGCACCCAGCGCTGCTCGCCGTCGGTGACGCGGTAGGTGAGGTTGGAGCGGCCGCCGGGGATCAGCTCGCCGGACAGCGGGCCGGTGCCCAGCCGGTCGGCGAGGCGGTCGAGGTCCAGGCCGGGCAGGTCGGCGGTGTTCGGCTTGGCGGTGTTCGGCTGGGTGGCGTGCGGTTCGGTCATGCGCGGGCTCCCCTGAGCCGATCGATCACCGCGCACGTGGTGTCGGCGTCGGTGTGGCGGTGGGCGTGCAGGCCGACGGTCCGGGCAGCCTCGACGTTGACCGGCGCGTCGTCGAAGAACACGCACCGGTCGGCGGGCAGGCCGAGCAGGTCGAGGGTGTGCTCGAAGATGCGCGGGTCGGGCTTGCGCAGACCGATGCGGCCGCTGATCACGATGGTGTCGAACAGCTCCAGCAGCAGGTCCTCGGGGTAGCCCTCGCCCCAGCTGTTGGACAGCAGCACGGTGGTCAGGCCGTCGGCGCGCAGCTCGCGGACCAGGTCGACCATCTTGGGGTCGGGGTCGGCGCTGCCGAACATGCGGCGCAGCAGGCCCTTGGCGGCGACCTCACGACCGTCGAGGGTGATCAGCTCGGCGGCCAGCAGCGCCTCGAACTCCGCGACGGACAGCTCCCCGGTCTCCAGCCGGAACACGGGGTTGCCCGGGGCGGCGTCACGGCCCATCCAGCCGCGCATGGTCACGCCGTAGCGGGCCCGGTCGATGTTGTCGGCGGTCAGCCATTGCTCGATGAAGTCGGGAACGGAGACCGTGAGCACCCCGCCCCAGTCCAGCACCACCGCGTCGATGCGCCGTTCGCCCGCGCTCCGTTCGTCCACGTCGGAAGGGTACCGACCGGTCGGTATGTCAGCAAGCGGTGTGCGGCACCCACCCCGTCCACGGCCGAACCACCGCTTCCTCGTCTTCCTCGTCGCCGTTCCGCACTCCGGTCCGGTGAAATCCCCCGGTCCTTTTTGTGGTGCGGCAACCGAACATGAACGCGGTGTTCGCGTTTGACAGTGGGGCATTTCCTCCGCCACCCTCGTCCGGGTCCGCCCGAATTCGTTGATCAAGCCCCTCACCAGGGCTTGTTCGCCATGCCCGGAGGAAATGATGCCGATCCTGGTCACCGGTGCGACCGGCACCGTGGGTGCCTACGTGATCCGCAGGCTGCTCGCCGCCGGCCACCCGGTGCGCGCCCTGACGAGGAACCCGCCCGCCGCCCGCCTGCCCGCCGGGGTCGAGGTGGTGGCGGGCGACTTCACCAATCCTGCGTCGCTGGTGCCGGCGTTGCGCGGGGTGGAGCGGGTGCACCTGGTGGCGATGGAGGGCGACGGCCCGGCGATCGTCGACACGCTGGCTGAGGCCGGGGTGCGCCGCCTGACGCACCTGGGGCACGACGACCCGAGCCGCTCCGACGACGATCCGCTGGAGTCCTGGCACCGGGTGCTGCGCCGGGCCATCGAGTCCTCGGACCTGGAGTGGACGCACCTGTTCCCCGGCGAGTTCATGGCCAACACCCGGGAGTGGGCGCCGTCGATCCGCGCGGAGGGCGTGGTGCGCGCCCCGTTCGGGAACTGGCGCAGCACGCTGGTACACGAGGACGACATCGCCGCGGTGGTCGTCGAGGCGCTGCTGACCGACGGGCACGCCGGACGGACCTACCAGCCCACGGGCCCGCAGCCGGTGCTGCGGCGCGACGCGGTGCGCATGATCGGCGAGGCGATCGGGCGCGAGCTGCGCTTCGACGAACTGACCCCGGACCAGGCCCGCGAGCTGTGGGGCGAGGTCCACGAGCCCGAGGTCGTGGAGTGGTTCCTGGAGATGGGCCGCCACCCCGACGGCAACAGCTGGGTGTCACCGGACGTGGAAGAGGTCCTGGGCCGCCCCGGTCTGACGTTCGACCGGTGGGCCCGCGACCACGTCGCCGACTTCACCTGATCCGATCCTCGATCCACGCGTGGGACCCCATCGCGTCTCGTTCGCCCTTCCTCGACCGCCCTCACCGGGTCAGCCCGGCTCCCGGGCGGCGTTGCGCAACCGGATGCCGCTGAACCCGAGCGTGCTCGCCGTGACCCGCCGCCAGAACGGCCACAGATCGGCCACCACCCGCAACTCGATACCGGCCTCCTCGTGCAGGGCCAACAGGTCACCGACCGGTTCGGGCGCTCCGAGCGGTTCGACCGCCTCGGTGGCGACGTGCGCGTGAGGCGGGTCCCCGATCGGCCGGAACGGTCCGGCGTCGAACCGGTAGGCGTACAACCGCGCGGTCTGCACCCGGCGCAACCACCCGTACTCGATGGCGTGCACCCGTGGCGACCCCAGCCAGGCCCGGTCGTCGGCGTCGGTGGTCGCCTCCGCCCAGGCCATCGCCCGGGGGCACTGGCGCGGGAACCAGTAGTCGGGCGCCCGTCCGTGGTCGACGGCCCAGACGTAGGCGTCGGGCTGCCGCGCGGTCGCCGCCACGTGCGGGTTGAAGCGGGTGATGGTCGGGTCTTCGGAGAAGTGCAGCACCTCTCCCGGCACCGGTCGCACGGTCGGCGATGGTGGCGGAAACCCCGGTGGGGTGCGAACCGGTTTTCCGCCACCGACCCACCGCCAACCCCCGGGGTCCACCAACCCCCGGGTTCGACCGGCAAATCCCCGACCCGATCGCCGACTCCACCGATCCCGGCGACCCGTCGACTCCGCCGGCTCCGGCGACCCCGCCAGTTTTGTGGACGAGGCACCGAACCGACTCCGCGGACAAGGTCCGGGAGCGTCCGAGCCCGCCGGGCCGGCCTGGTCCGTGACCGGCGCGAACCGCTCGATCGGGTGGTGAACCGGGTGGTGATCCGCTCGGGCGTCGATCCGTCAGGCGTTGATCTGCCTGGGCTCGTTGTCGGTGCCGCTGATGGTGATCTTGCGCGGCTTGCCTTCTCCGCGATCGGGATGCGCAGGGTCAGCACCCCGGAGTCGTAGTCGGCCTTGATGCGGTCGGCGTCGAGGGTGTCGCCGAGGAACAGCTGGCGCGAGAACACGCCCAGCGGCCGCTCGGAGACCTGCATCTCGACCCCGTCGCCCGTCCGGCTCGGTCGCCGCTCGGCCTTCACGGTCAGGACGTTGCGCTCCACGTCCAGGTCGATCGCGTCGGCCGCGACACCGGGCAGGTCGAACTCCACCACGAACTCGTCCCCGGCGCGGTAGGCGTCCATCGGCATGGGCGTCGGCCGCGACCAGGTACCCGGTCCGGTGAAGAACTGCTGCGCCAGCCTGTCCAGCTCCCGGAAGGGGTCGGCGCGCATCAACATGGGAACACCTCCTGATCAAGTGGTCGTCTGTTGAGGTCAATGCGCTGCGCCACCATTTCTACCACGTCGTCAACACGTTGACAACCCCCGATGTCATCGGTATGTTGACGTCATGGCGATCAACGATTACGAGACCGTCCGGGCGGCGGCCACCGGCGAGGACCTCAGTGCGGGGCAGGTGCTGTCCGCGCTGGTCCTGCTGCGGCGGCTGCGCGAGGAGCTGTCCGGGTGGGAGCCCCAGTTGATCGCCGCGGCACGCGGGCTGGGTGCCAGTTGGGCCGAGTTGGCGCCCGCGCTCGGGGTGGCCAGTCGGCAGGCCGCCGAACGCCGGTACCTGAGGTTGCGCCCCTCGGAACTGGGTTCGACCGCCGAGGGCAGGGTGCGTGCCGAGCGGGACAAGCGGGCGGGTGACCGCGCGGTGTCGCAGTGGGCGCGCGACAACGCCGCGGTGCTGCGGAGCCTGGCCGGTCAGGCGAGTCGGGTGGACGTGGTGGTGCGGAACGCGCTGGCGGAGGACGACGCCGTCGCGTTGATCGGTCCGCTGGTGGACGCCCTGTCCAAGATCCGGACGGTCAACCCCGAGTTGGCCGCGGAGATCCAGTCGGTGAGCGACCGGACGGAGGAGGTGCGACGCGACATCCAGGAACTGCGGTACAACAAGGGTCCGCGCGATGACCTTGGCTGACGCGGGTGTCGACACCGGTCCCGTCCGGCACCCGTGAGGTCATGAGCCGCAGAAGCCCGACGACAGCACGGCCGAGAGCATGGCAGGAGGTGTCGGAGATCGATTGTCGGACGTCCGGGGTGTCCGGTGGCGGCGGTGCTCGCTCCTGCTCAGGGGTGGTGAGGGAGTGGAGGCCGGGAGTCCCGTGAGGGGGTGGCCTTGGGTGCTGGTACCGGCGCTCACGGCTGCTGCCGGGGCGGGGCTCCCAGCAGAAGGCCATCCGGCGAGGAGGAAGCGGGCCGGTGCGGGGCTTCCGCCGGCAGGGGAAGACCAACCGGTGTGTGAAGACCAACCGGTGCGGGAAGGCCGGTGGTGTGGGAAGGCCGGTGGTGTGGGAAGGCTAGTTGTTCGGGAGCGGAGGTGAATCAACTGATCGGCTGAGTCGGGGTCAACCTTCTTCCGGGGGATCCGGTCCTTTCGCCTGTCGTGGCGGTTTCGTCCTGCTGCCACGGTGGAGGTGCTTTCCACCAACGGCAGGGGGAGATGGGATGGCGGTGCGGAAACGGGTCGTCGCGGTGGTCGCGGTCGCCTCGTCGGTCGTGTTGCTGGGTGCGGGCGCCGGTTCGGCTTCGCCGTACCGGTCCGGTGACTGGGCGACGTGGTCGAGGGATGCGGCCGGGTCGCGGTACGCGGCGGGCGAGTGGCGGATCACCCCGCACAACGTGGGCGGGTTGACGTTGAAGTGGGCGTTCGCGTTCCCGCGGTCGGCGGCGCCGGTGCGCAGCCAGCCCGCAGTGGTCGACGGGACGATGTTCTTCGGCGGACCGGACGGCAAGTTCTACGCCCGGGACGCGCGGACCGGGGCGGAGCGGTGGACGACGGACCTGTCCGGGGTGGCGCCGGGTGCGCGGCCGGCGATCGTGTGGGACAGCCCGTCGGTGTCCGGCGGGCGGGTGTACTTCGGTGACCTGCGGGGGTACGTGTACTCGCTGGACCAGCGCACAGGGCGGGTGGTGTGGGCCGAGCAGGTCGACGCGCACCCGGCGGCGACGGTGACCAGTTCGCCGATCGTGCACGACGGGAAGGTCTACGTCGGCACGTCGAGCGGGGAGAACGCGAACAACAGCGCGGACGGGTCGACCGACGACCCGAACTACCCGTGCTGCACGTTCCGCGGGCACATCGACGCGCTCGACGCGCGCACCGGTGAGCTGGTGTGGCGGCACTACACGGTGCCCGAGCCGCAGGCGGTGGGCACGTGGCCCAGCGGGGCGACGCGCTACGAGCCGTCCGGGGCGGGGGTGTGGAGTTCGCCCGTGGTCGACCCGCGCAGCGGCACGGTCTACGTGGGCACGGGTCAGAACTACACCGGCAGCGCGGGTGACTTCGACACGCTGTTGGCGCTGGACCACCGGACCGGGGCGGTGAAGTGGCGCAACCAGGTGACCGAGGCCGACACGTGGCGGGGGTTGTGCAACAGCCCCGACCCGTCGGGGTTCTGCCCGGGGTTGCAGGACGGTTCGGCGCTGGACTACGACATCGGGGCGACGCCGAACCTGTTCACCGCGGGTGGGCGCAGGCTGGTGGGTGTCGGGCAGAAACTGGGCGTCTACCACGCGTTCGACGCGGCCACCGGTGAGGTGGTGTGGCGGCGGCAGCTGGGTGTGCCGTGGCCCAGTGGCGGGATCGGCGGGATCCAGTGGGGCTCCAGCTTCGACGGGCGGCGGCTCTACGTGGCGACCTACTTCGCCTTCCCGGGCACGTTGTTCGCGCTGGACCCGGCGACCGGTCGGGTGTTGTGGGAGACGCCCAACCCGGCGGACGGGTGCACCACCGGTGGTGCGGCCGCCCATCCGGAGGTGTGCACGCTGGGTCACGGGCCGGCGGTGACCAGCAGTCCCGGTCTGGTGTGGGAGGGGTCCAACGACGGGAAGCTGCGGGCGTACTCGGCGCGGAACGGTCGGGTGCTGTGGACCTACGACACGGTGCGCGACTTCACGGGTGTCAACGGGCTGCCCGGTCGGGGTGGCGCGATCTCCGGTGGCGGCGGGGGCACCGTGGTGGCCGACGGGATGGTGTACGTGCAGGCCGGGTACTCGCCGGAGTACCCGAACCCGGACGGTGGTGACGTGCTGCTGGCCTTTGGTCGGTGAGCGCGCCGGTGGGGGCCTGGTGTCGGTCGCGGCCATGCGGCCAGCGACCGACGCGGGCCGACCGACGCGGGCCGACCGACGCGGGCCGACCGACGCGGGCCGACCGACGCGGGCCGACCGACACGGGCCGACCGACACGGGCCGACCGACACGGGCCGCGTGAGGTGGGCCGCGTGAGGTGGGCCGCGTGAGGTGGGCCGCGTGAGGTGGGCCGCGTGAGGTGGGCCGGGGGCAGGCGGACAGCGTCAGGTGGGCAGGGTGCGGGCCAGGAAGCGGGTGGTCAGCTCCCACGCGGCGGCCGCGGCTTCCGGGTTGTGGAACTGCGGGGCGACGTTGTTGTGGAAGGCGTGCCCGGCTTCTTCCTGGACGTGGATCTCGGCGTTGGGCAGTGCGGTGACGGCGTCGACGACCCGCTGCACGGCCGGGCGCGGGATGTAGGGGTCTCGGCCGCCGAAGTGGAACTGGATCGGGCAGGTGATGCGTCCGGCCTGGTCGAGGCGGTCGGGCACGCCTGAGCCGTAGAAGGACACGGCGGTGTCGGGGTCGGCGGTCGCGGCCACCTCGTAGGCGATGGAGCCGCCGAGGCAGAAGCCGAGGATGCCGGCGCGGCCGGTGCGGGTGCGCAGGCGGCGCAGGGTGGCGATGGCGTCGGACACGCCGAGGGCGAGGTCGAAGCGGCCGGCGACCTCCATCGAGGCGGTGACGCCGGCCTCGTCGTGGCCCGAGGACCAGCCGGGCGCCACGCGCCAGAACAGCTCGGGCACGGCGACGACGTAGCCGAGGGCGGCGAGGTCGGCGGCCACGGAGGTGAGGTAGTCGTCCAGGCCGAAGATCTCCTGGACCAGCACGATGCCGGGGCCGGTGCCGGTGCCGGAGGCGGGTTCCCGGACGGGGGCGTCGAACGTCCCGTCGGCTACGTCGATCTTCACGGGCCTACGGTTACCACACCGGTGTCGCCGTCGATCTCCACCGACACACCCAGCGGCAGGGTGAGCTGCCCGGCGCAGTGCCCGAACGGGGTGTCGGCGACCACGGGCACGCCCAGGCCGGCGAGGCGGTCGTTGATCACGGGCGCGAGGTCCCCGCAGCCGGTCCAGGAGCCCAGGACGATCCCGGCGACGGGGGCGAACCAGCCGGCGCGCAGCAGGCCGGTCAGCATCCGGTCGACGCGGTAGGGCTCCTCGTTGACGTCTTCGAGCAGCACGATCGCCCCGTCCGGTGGCGGCGGGTCGCCCAGGAGGGTGAGGGTGCCGCCGACGGCGGTGCCGCGGGCGGTTCCGGGCACCAGGCCCGTTCCCCGGTAGGAGGTCACGCCGGTGAACAGGGCGCGGCGCAGGTGGTCGCGGGCGGCGGTGTCCTCGACGAAGGCGGTGGTGGCGATCATCGGGCCGAACCAGGTGGGGACGCCCGCCTGCCGGAACAGGTCGTGCAGGACGGTGGTGTCGCTGGAGCCGAGGAAGACCTTGCGGTGGGCCGACAGGGCGGTCGAGTCGAGCAGGTCGGCCAGGCGCGCGCTGCCGTAGCCGCCGCGGGCGCACAGCACGCCGGCCACGTCCGGGTCGGTCCAGGCCCGGTGCAGGCTGCGGGCGCGGTCGGCGTCGTGGCCGGCGAGGTAGGGCAGGGTGGGGTGGGTGGTCCGGGCTTCGGGGGCGACCTGGACGTCGAGGTCCCAGGTGCGCAGGCACGCCACGCCCGCTTCCAGCAGCGCCGGCGTCACGGGGCCGGCGGGGCTGATGACGACCACGCGGTCGCCGGGGTGCAGCAGGGGTGGGCCGCCGGTCGGCGTCACGGGCTCCCCGCCGCGCCCGCGCCGGAGGCGGTGCCCGCGGGGGAGCGTCGTGCGGTGGCCGCGTGCCCGGCCCTCCGGTCGGGGTGGCGTGCCGGGTGGGTCATCGGCGCAGGTCCAGCACCGGCACCCCGGGCGGGGTGAAGCCGAAGACCTGGCCGTAGAACGACAGCTCGGCCTCCAGCGCGGCGATGATCGTGGTGGCCTTGCGGAACCCGTGCTGCTCGCCCTCGAAGGTGAGGTAGGCGTGCGGGACGCCGGTGCCGTCGAGGGCGGCGGCGAAGCGGTCGGCCTGGTCGGGCGGGCAGATCTCGTCCTCCAGGCCCTGGAGCAGCAGCACGGGTCCGGCCAGCCGGTCGACGCGGTGGGCCGGGGACCGCTCGGTGTAGCGGTCGGCGGTCTGCGGCCAGGGACCGACCAGGCCGGTGACGTACCGGGACTCGAAGTCGTGGGTCTCGCCGCCGTCGCCGGTCCAGCCGGCCAGGTCGAGGATGGGGAAGGCGACCATGCCGCACCGGTAGGTGTCGACCGAGGTCAGGGAGGCCGCGGAGGTGAAGCCGCCGGCGCTGCCGCCGCGGATGGCCAGGCGCCGGCTGTCGGCGGTGCCCTCGTCGGCCAGGGCCCTGGCCACGGCGGCGCAGTCGTCGACGTCGACGACGCCCCACTGCTCGCGCAGCCGTTCGCGGAACGCGCGGCCGTGGCCGGTGGAGCCGCCGTAGTCGACCGCGACGACGCCGATGCCGCGGCTGGTGAAGTAGGCGATGTCGAGGTCGAGCACGGGCAGGTGGCGGCCGGTGGGGCCGCCGTGGACGTGCACCAGGTACGGGGGCCGCTCGTCCCCGGGGTGGGTGAAGTCGGGGTTGTGGGGCGGGTAGACGTGGGCGGGGACCTCTCCGTGGGGGCCGGTGAACACGCGCGTCCGGGGGGTGGGCAGGTAGGCGTCGAGCCCGGCGGGCCGGTCGTGGCCTCCGGTGTGGGTGGTCAGCTCGCCGGTGGACAGGTCCAGCGACACCACGGCGGTCCCGGTGTGCGGTCCGGCGGCGGAGCCGACGACCACGCCGTCGTGCACGGCCAGCTGCCCGTGCCAGACGGGCAGGTCCACGTCGACGTCGGTGACGGTGCGGCCGCGTTCGTCGAGCACGGCCAGTCGCCCGGCGGCGAGCACGGCGTGGCGGCCGCCGCCGATGGTGGCGAACCAGCGGTTGCCCAGCCGCCAGAGGGGGCCGCCCAGTTCCCGCCGGACGGGGGCGAGGTTGACCGCGTGCCCGTGGAGGTCCACGCGGTGCAGGTTCCACCAGCCGTCGGGGTCGGTCAGGACCAGCAGGTCCGAGCCGTCCCACTCGACCTGGCAGACGGCCTCGGCGGGGCCGCCGGCCAGGACGCGGTGCCGCGGCGGGTCGGTGCCGGGGGTGGTGTCCGGTGCGACCTCGGCCACGCACAGCTCGGTGCCGTCCCAGGGCATCCGGGGGTGGTCCCAGCCGATCCAGGCGTAGCGGCGGCCGTCGGGCGACAGGCGCGGGCCGGTCATGAAGTGGTGGCTGGCGGCCAGCACCCGCGTCGGGGAGCCGTCGAGGGGCAGGGCGACGAGTTCGCGGCGGATGTCGGTGCGGGCCGGGCCGGTGACGGTCTCGCGCACGCGCCACACCTCCCGGCCGCCGGGGCCCGCGGTGAGGTCGGCGTAGCGCAGGCCGTGCGGGCGGTCGGGTTCGGGGCTGAGGGGCTCCGGACGGGGGTCGGGGCGGGGGTCGTCGGGGTCGAACAGGTAGATCCGCTGGTCGTCCCAGTGGGTGAAGGCCACCCGCGGGCCCCCGGGTGTGTCGAGGACCACCCAGGGTCGTCCTCCGTACTCGTGGACGCGGTTGCGCACGTTCCACGGCGGCGGCAGCAGGTCCTCGCCGTCGCGCACGAGCGCGACCCGGCCGCCCTCGGCGGGGCGCCCCTCGGTCCACCAGGGCCGGCCCCGGTGCAGGTCGACCCAGTCCACGCCGCCCCCGGCCGCGGCGGCGAGGGCCGCGTCGACGGGTGAGCTCCACGTGCCGCACGGTGCGATCTCGACCACGTCGGCACCCTATCCGCACACCCCGGACGAGGCCGTCCGGCGGGGTCCGGGGCGTCCCGTCGGGCGGGACGTGACGGAAAAGCCGGGGCAGGGCTGCCGATCTTGTCCGGGTGGCCTAGGGTCGTCGTTGTCATGGCACGCGTCATCCACGTATTCCGCCAACCCGACCGGTTCGTCGCCGGGACCGTCGGGCAACCTGGCGAGCGCACGTTCTACCTCCAGGTCTCCGAGGAGACCCGGCTGGTCAGCGTGGCGCTGGAGAAGCAACAGGTCGCCGTACTCGCCGAGCGCATCGGCTCGCTCCTGGAGGAGGTGCAGCGGCGGTTCGGCGCGGAGGTCCCCGACGACGTCCCCGAGGACCTCCGGGACACCGAACCCCTGGAGGTGCCGGTCGAGGAGGAGTTCAAGGTCGGCACGATGGGGCTGGGCTGGGACGCCGAGTCCAGCGCGGTGGTCATCGAGCTGCTCGCGATCACCGAGGAGGAGGTCGACGAGGCGGTCGTGCTCGACGACACCGAGGAGGGCCCGGACGCGGTCCGGGTGTTCCTGAGCCCGGTGGAGGCGCGGGCGTTCGCCGAGCGCGCGGAGCGGGTGGTCAAGGCGGGCCGCAAGCCGTGCCCGCTGTGCTCGGAGCCGCTGGACCCGGAGGGGCACGTGTGCCCGCGGCAGAACGGCTACCGGCGCTCGGACGAGGGCTGAGCGGCGCGTGCGGCCGGGCGACGAGGGGGCCCTCGACCTGCTGACCCGCGGTCGCGTCGAGGTCGAGGGCCGGTTGGTGGACGCCTCCAACACGACGCTGTTCTGCCGGATCGCCCTGGACGGGGTGACCGCGCAGTGCGTGTACAAGCCGGTGCGGGGCGAGCGGCCGCTGTGGGACTTCCCCGACGGCACGCTGGCCGGTCGCGAGGTGGCGACGTTCCTGGTGTCGGAGGCGTCGGGGCTGGGGCTGGTGCCGCCGACGGTGCTGCGGCCGGGTCCGTTCGGGCCGGGCATGGTGCAGCTGTGGGTGGAGACCCGCGAGGACGACGACCTGGTCGACATCGTGGCCGAGGAGCAGGTGCGGCCGGGGTGGCGGGGGGTGCTGCGGGCGCACGACCGCTTCGGTGAGCCGGCGGTGCTGGTGCACGCCGACCACCCGCGCATGGCGTTGATGGCGGCGTTCGACGCGGTGGTCAACAACGCCGACCGCAAGGGCGGGCACGTGCTGCACGCGGTCGACGGCGGGGTGTACGGGGTGGACCACGGGATCTGCCTGCACGCCGAGGACAAGCTGCGCACGGTGCTGTGGGGCTGGTTGGGCGAGCCGTTGCCGCCGGAGGCGGTGGAGGCGCTGCGCCGGGTGCGGTCGGGTCTGGACGGCGGGCTGGGCGAGGACCTGCACGGGCACCTGACGCGCGCGGAGGTGCGGGCGTTGGCGGAGCGGGTGGACAAGCTGCTGGCGGCGGGGGTGTACCCGGAGCCGTCGGGCGAGTGGCCGGCGATCCCCTGGCCGGCGTTCTGACCGCGGTCGTCGGCGGGGACGTGGAGGAGTTCGTCCTCCGGCTGGACCGCTGATGACCGGCGCGGACCCGGTGGGAGCGGACCCGGTGGGAGCGAATCCGGTGGGAGCGAATCCGGTGGGCGGGGACGACGGGGGTCTGGCGCGGCGGATGCGGCGGCGTTTCGGCGGGGGAGTGGACCCGTGGCTGGCGGGGCTGCCGTCGCTGGCGGCGTGGTGCCGGGTGTACGCGGCGTTCTACCCCGACCACCCGGCGGTGCGGCGGGCCTGACCCCCGCGGGCGGGGCGCGGTGGCGGTAACGTCGCGCGGCGTGCGATCACAGGATTACGGCCGGGACGTGACGGCGGGGCGCAGGCGTCGGGTGGTGCCGGAGGTGGCGGCCGAGGTCGGCCTGGTGCTGGAGGACCCGGCGTCGGGGTTCTGCGGCGCGGTGGTGCGGTTCGAGTCGGGCGGGGTGGTGCTGGAGGACCGGCACGCCCGGCAGCGGGTGTTCCCGCTGCGCCCGGCGGCGTTCCTGCTGGAGGGGGCACCGGTGACGCTGGTGCGTCCCGCGCCGGCCGCCACCCCGGCGGCGCGGCGGTCGGCGTCGGGTTCGGTGCGGGTGGAGGGACTGCGGGCGCGCACGGCCCGGGACAGCCGCATCTGGGTGGAGGGCGTGCACGACGCGGAGCTGGTGGAGCGGGTGTGGGGCCACGACCTGCGGGTGGAGGGGGTGGTGGTGGAGCCGCTGGACGGGGTCGACGAGCTGGCCGGGCGGGTCGCGGAGTTCGGCACCGGCCCGGGGCGGCGCCTGGGGGTGCTGGTGGACCACCTGGTGGCGGGCAGCAAGGAGTCGCGGCTGGTGGCGGCGGTGCGCGACGAGCACGTGCTGGTCACCGGTCACCCGTACGTGGATGTGTGGCAGGCGGTGAAGCCGTCGTCGGTGGGGATCGCGCAGTGGCCTCGGGTGCCGCGCGGGGTGCCGTGGAAGGAGGGGGTGTGCGCGGCGCTGGGCTGGGGCGAGCCGTGGGAGGGGTGGCGTCGGGTGCTGGCGGGGGTGTCGGGGTTCCGGGACCTGGAGACGCCGCTGCTGGGCGCGGTGGAGCGGTTGATCGATTTCGTCACCGAACCGGGGTGAGACCGGGCCGGTCGTGATCGATTCTCGACCTCCGGGTGTGCCCGTCGGCGTCCGCGGGCTTCCCGGAGGTGCGAGGATGGCGGGGTGGCCGCGTCGTTGATCTGGTTGATCCTCGGTGTCCTGCTGGTGGCCGCCGAGGTCCTGTCGGGTGACTTCGTGCTGGTCATGTTGGGTGTGGCCGCGTTGGGCGCGGCGGGTGCGGCGGGGCTGGGCGCGCCCGTGCTGATCAGCGCGGTGGTGTTCGGTGTGGTGTCGTTGGGGTTGGTGCTGGGCGCGCGGCCGGCGCTCAAGCGCCGGATGGAGCTGGGCACCGGGCACCGGTCGGGCATCGAGGCGCTGGCCGGCGCGACCGCGGTCGTGGTGTCCCGGGTGGACGCGCACGGCGGGACGGTGCGGATCGGCGGCGAGGTGTGGTCGGCGCGGTCGTTGGACCGCGGGGTGATCGAGCCCGGCGTGGAAGTGACTGTTGTGGAGATCTCGGGCGCGACCGCGGTGGTGCTGTCCGGGGCCTGAGCGGAGGCTGGAGTCGATGACCACCACGTTGATCGTCATCGCGGTCCTGGTGTTGTTCGTCCTGATCGTCACGGTGAAATCGGTGTTGGTGATCCCGCAGGCCACGGCCGCGGTGATCGAGCGGCTGGGCCGCTACCGCACGACCGCGGCGCCGGGCCTGAACATCCTGGTGCCGTTCTTCGACCGGGTGCGGGCGCGCATCGACCTGCGCGAGCAGGTGGTGTCGTTCCCGCCGCAGCCGGTGATCACGCAGGACAACCTGACGGTGTCGATCGACACGGTCGTGTACTTCCAGGTGACCGATCCGCGGGCGGCGGTCTACGAGATCTCCAACTACATCGTGGGTGTGGAGCAGCTGACGACCACGACGCTGCGCAACCTGGTGGGCGGGATGAGCCTGGAGGAGACGCTGACCTCCCGCGACCAGATCAACAACCAGCTGCGCGGGGTGCTGGACGAGGCGACGGGCCGGTGGGGCATCCGGGTGGCGCGGGTGGAGCTCAAGGCGATCGACCCGCCGCCGTCGATCCAGGACTCGATGGAGAAGCAGATGCGCGCGGACCGGGAGAAGCGCGCGATGATCCTGAACGCGGAGGGTCAGCGGGAGTCGGCGATCAAGACCGCGGAGGGGCAGAAGCAGTCGCAGATCCTGTCCGCGGAGGGCGCCAAGCAGGCGGCGATCCTGGCGGCGGAGGCGGAGCGGCAGTCGCGGATCCTGCGGGCGCAGGGTGAGCGGGCGGCCCGGTACCTCCAGGCGCAGGGTCAGGCGAAGGCGATCGAGAAGGTGTTCGCGGCGATCAAGGCGGGCCGGCCGACGCCGGAGGTGCTGGCCTACCAGTACCTCCAGACGCTGCCGCAGATGGCGCAGGGCGACGCGAACAAGGTGTGGCTGGTGCCGTCGGACTACGGCAAGGCGCTGGAGGGGTTCGCGCGGATGCTGGGCACGCCGGGCGAGGACGGTGTGTTCCGCTACGAGCCGTCGAAGGAGGAGCCGCCGGTGTCGAGGCCGGAGGAGGACGACGCGTCGGTGGCGGAGTGGTTCGACACGGCGCCGGACCCGGCGGTGGCCGAGGCGGTGCGGGCGGCGGAGGCGGTGGCCCGCAAGGAGGTGCCGGGTCCGCTGGCCGCGCCCGCGCCGCTGGGGTCGGCGGGTGTGGGCGCGGGGTCGTTGTCGGCGGGTGCGGCGGCGCCGGGGTCGTTGGCGTCGGGTGGGTCCTCGGCGCGGGAGCTGGGCGGGGCGGCGGAGCCGTCCGGTCCGCCGTCGCCGTCGCCGCCGTCGTCGGAGTCGGAGCCACCGCGGGAGTGATCTTCCTCGCACGGGGTGCGTGGTGGGGCGTCGGCGGAGGCCGGCGCCCCTGTTTTTTCGGCGTTTCCGGTGGTGGGGGGCGGTGGACGCGCCCGGCGGAGGGCCGTTCGGGTGGTCATGCGCACGGGTGTGGGGTGCGGTTGGATGTCGCGGTGCACGCTTTAGCGAACCGCGCCGCGACCGCGCTGGACCGTTCCACCGGGCCGTGGGCGACGCGGTGGGACGAGCTGGCGGCGGTGGTGGCGCGGTTGTCGGAGCTGGTGCGCGGGGACCCCGACGCGGGTCGGCGGGCGGCGCAGGACGTGGCGGAGCTGCTGGTGGCGGCGGTGGCCGGGGACCGGGAGCACCGGGCGGCGTTGTCGGAGCTGGTGGACCGGGTGGTGGACCTGCACGCGGTGGCGTGCGCGGCGGACCCGCCGGAGCCGGGTGGGCTGGCGGGGTGGCTGCTGCGGTTGCAGACGGGGTTCGCCGAGCCGCCGGAGGTGCGGCTCTCGGCGTACGCGGCGGCGTTGGGCGAGGAGGGGCTGGCCCGGTACCGGGCGGAGGCGGTGGCGCGGTTCGAGCGGCTGCCGGTGATCGGGTTCGGCCGGACCGGGGCCTACGACCGGGAGCGGTGGGCGCTGCTGCGGGTGGTGGAGGAGCTGGCCGAGCACACCGGCGAGGTGGATCTCCAGGTGCTGGTGTTGACGCGGGACCTGTCCTCGGGGTGGCACTACCTGCGGGTGGCCACGGTGTTGCGGGAGGCGGGCCGGTCGGAGGAGGCGCTGGAGTGGGTGCGACGGGGGTTGGCGGCCACGGGTGGTCGGGGCGCGGCGGGCCGGTTGGTGGACCTGGGGGTGGACGAGTGCCTGCGGGTGGGGTGGGTGTCGCGGGCGGTGGAGCTGCGGCGGGAGGCGGTGGTGGCGCACCCGGTGTGGGAGGCGTGGGAGCGGTTGCGGTCGTTGGCCGCGGGGCTGGGGGTGTGGTCGGTGGTGCGGGAGGAGGTGCTGGCCCGGTTGTCCTCGCCGGACGCGGGTCCGGGGGCGGCGGAGCTGGTGCGCCGCGTCGCCGCGGAGCGCCCGCCCCGGCCACCGGCCCCTGACGGCTGACCCCTGACGGCTGACCCCGGCGGCTGACCCCGGCGGCTGACCCGGACGGCGGGAACCGGGGGTCAGGGTGTGGCGGGTGGGCGGCGGTCGGTCCAGGGTCGGGCGCGTTGGAGCTGGCCGGCGGCGGCGAGGATGACGGCTTCGCCGTCGGGGGCGGCGACGAGCTGCACGGCCAGCGGCAGGCCGGTGCCGGTGTGCCCGGCGGGGACGGCGGCGGCGGGGTTGCCGGTGATGTTCCACAGGGGCAGGAACGCGGTCATGCGGGCGGCGGCGAGCAGGGCGGCCACGGCGGGCAGCCGGCGCCATTCGCCCACGCGCAGGGGCGGGCGGGTCAGCACGGGGGTCAGCAGCAGGTCGTGGTCGGTGAACACGACCCGGTTGGCGTGGGCGGTCAGGCCGGGCCGCTGGGCCAGGGCGGCGCGCACGGCCGCGCCGGGCAGGCGGCGGCCGAGGGCGGCCACGACGCGGGTGCGGCGGTCGAGGCGGTCGGGTCGTTCGAGGTCGGCTTCGCCGTCGGCGGCGTGGTGCAGGTAGCGGGTGGCGAAGCCGGTGGAGCCGGAGAGTTCGCGCAGGTCGGGGTCGAGGCGGGTGACGTCGTGGCCGAGGTCGGCGAGCAGCCCGGCGGTGTCCAGGACGGCGTCGCGGACCTCCTGGCGCAGGCCGATGCCGGGGCCCCAGGGGCGCAGTGACACGGCGATGCGCAGGGTGGCGGTATCGGTGACGGCGGCGGTGTGGTCGCGGCCGGGGGCCAGGACGTCGAGCAGCAGGGCGGCGTCGCGGACGTGGCGGGTGATGGGTCCGGCGGCGACGAGCCCGCCCCAGGTGTGCGTGCCGGGGGTGAGGGGGACGCGGTCGCGGCCGGGTTTGAGGCCGAACAGGCTGGTGCAGGCGGCGGGGATGCGGAGGGAGCCCGCGCCGTCGGTGCCGACGGCGGCGCCGACGAGGCCCGCGGCGACGGCGACGGCGGACCCGCCGCTGGACCCGCCGGGGCTGTGCCGGGGTGACCAGGGGTTGCGGGTGGCGCCGGCCCAGGTGGACTCGGTGTGGGGCCACAGGCCCAGTTCGGGCATCCGGGTGCGGCCGACGAGGACGGCGCCGGCGGCGCGCAGGCGGCGCACGATCTCGGCGTCGGCGGCCGCGGGGGTGTCGACGGCGGCGGTGCCGCGGGTGGTGGGCAGCCCGGCCAGCGGGATGTCCTCCTTGACCGCGACGGGCACGCCGAGCAGGGGGGCGTCGTGGCCGCGGGCGCGCAGCGCGTCGGCGTGCCCGGCGTCGGCGAGGGCCTGGCGGGCGAAGACCAGCCGGAAGGCGTTGAGCCGGCGGTCGTGGCGCTCGATGCGGCGCAGGCACTCGGCGACGAGGTCGCGGGAGGTGAGCGCACCGGAGCGCATCAGCTCGGCTTGTCCCGCGGCGCCGGCGAAGCACGCGTCGGTGAGGTCCATGGTGCGCACCCTAGGCCAGGGCCGGCGGCCGTGGTGGTGGTCGACTCCGGGGTGGTCGACTCCGGGGTGGTCGACCCGGGTCCGCGCGGGGTGGCGCGGGGCGTGGCTTCGGGGGCCGGAGGGGTGGCCGGGTCCGCGGGGGCGCCCGGTGGGGGCATGATCGGGGTATGTCCTCGTGGCTGGTGCCGGTGGCGGTGGCGGTGGTCGTCGTGGTGTGGGCCGGGGTCCGGCACGCCCAGGCGGCCCGGTCGGACGCGTTGTTGGACGAGCACGCGCGGCGCCGGGTGGCGCCGGGGGCGGCGGCGGTCTCCCCGGTGGCGGTGTGGCGGGAGGCCAACCGGTTGTTCCGGTGCGGGGACCGGGAGGGGTTGCTGCTGCTGGCCGAGATCGGCCGCCGGGTGCCGCGCCGGCGGCAGGCGGTGGTGGACACGTGGTTGGCGGCGCTGCGCGGCGGGGTAAGCCGGGGCCTGGACGTGGAGTGGCGGTCGCGGGTGCAGCGGGAACTGGTGTCGCACCTGCGGCCGGGCGGCGACTTCTGGCCGGGCATGGACGTGGTGGCGCCGGGGGCGATCCTGGTGGACCTGGACCTGTCGGGGTGCCGGGTGGGCCGGGTGGACCTGGTGGGCGCGGTGTTCGTGGGCGACGCGCGGTTCGGGGCGGCGACGGTGACGGGGGACGCGGACTTCTCGGGGGCGCGGTTCCTGCGGCACGCCGTGTTCACCGACGCGCTGTTCGCCCGGTCGGCTTCGTGGTCGCTGGCGGTGTTCACGGGCAACGTGTCGTGGCGGTCCACGCAGGTGGCGGGATCGCTGGTGGCGGCCGGGGCGAAGGTCTCGGGGCGCGCGGACCTGCGCGGCGCGGAGGTGTACGGCACGGCGGACTTCCGACGGGCCCGGTTCGGGGGCCGGGCGCTGTTCGGCGGGGTGGTGCTGCACCGGGACGCCCTGTTCGGGCACGCGTGGTTCCGGGGCCGCACGGACGTGGGGTCCGCGCTGATCGGGGAGTCCGCGGAGTTCGACCACACCCGCTTCGGCCGCCGGGTGCTCAGCGGCGACCAGGGCGATCAGCGGGCCTGACCGGCACGCCGGCGGTGCCCGGCGACGTGGACGCGGTTGGCGCAGCGGGTGGTGCAGTAGCGACGGCGACCGTTGCGGGAGGTGTCGACGTAGGCGGTGACGCAGCCGGGGCGGGCGCAGCGGCCCAGGCGCGAGGGATCGTCGCAGACGGCGTGGGCGAGCCCGGCGGCGGTGAAGGCCCGCACGCGGTGCGGGGTGGACGCGTCCTCGGGGGCGAAGTGCAGGTGGGGCGCCCGGTCGTCGTGGGTGGAGACGTAGGGCTTGCTGGCGGTGTCGGCGAGCAGCGCGTTGACCAGGTCCACCCGTCCGGGACCGGCGTCGAAGACGGGGGAGAGGCGGGCGGCCCAGTCGGTGAGCTCGCGGGCCTGCGCGGCGTCGAGGTCCCCCAGGGGCTGGTAGCCGTGCTCGCGCAACAGCCGCAACAGCTCCTCGGGGCCGCTGCCGGGATCGGCGTTGACCAGGGCGGAGGCGAGTTCGGCCGCGGCCCCGCCGTAAGGGTTGAAATGCACTGAACCATGACACCACGCTGGGTGCCGTGATCTCCAGGTGCCCCGCGTGCGGGTGGCCCAGCGCCGAACACGTCCGTCCCGTCTCCTCCCACCCCGTCTCCTCCCACGGCGTGGTCGACTACCTGCGCTGCGTCTGCGGGGTCTGGCTCGTGCTGGAACAGGGCCGGGTGGTGGCCGCCGCGGGCAGGCGCGCACCGGGCGTCGGATAGTGTCCCGTCCTCGTGAACCGCCCCCACCGCCGCCGCTCCGACAACCGTCGGGAGCTGCTGTGCGACTGCGCCATCTCGGTGCTGGCCGCGGAAGGCGGCCGGGGACTGACCCACCGGGCCGTCGACCGGGCCGCCGAGGTGCCCGAGGGCACCACCAAGAACTACTTCCCGACCCGCGAATCACTCCTGGAAGCCGCCGCCGGGCGCATGACACGGCTGCACGCCGAGGCGGTGGGCCGCCTGCGGGACACCACACCACGCGGCATCACCCCGACCGAGGTGGCCCGGCTCTACCCCGGGCTGCTGCACCGCGCCGTGCGCGAAGACCCCACCCAGCTGCTCGCCATGGTCGAGCTGTACCTGGAGGCCGTGCGCCGACCCGGCGTGCGCGAGGCACTGGGCCGCATGGCCTCGTCCAACGCCCGCGCCTCCGCCGGACTCCACACCGCCGCCGGCCTCCCCGGCTCCCCACGCGACGCCGGCGTGCTCGACGCCTACTTCCTCGGCACCGCCGTGACCCTGCTGGCCCTGCCCGACGAGGCACTGCGCACGGTGGGCATGGACGACCTGCACGCCCTGGGCACCCGGCTCTTCCACGCCGCCGTCCCCGGCACCCCCGACGACGACCCCGCACACCACCAGGCAGGTCCGACCGGATGACACCGGAACCCGACCACCCCTCCCCGACGACACAGGGTTCGCCCCGAGCGGACACCACGGGAACCCCCGAGGCCCTAGGTTCGACCCCATGGTGATCAAGGAAACCACCGGCGCCGTCGACGGCACCGCCGCCGGCACCGCCGCCGGCGTGCGGTACGTGGCACTGCCCCCCGCCCACGGACCGACCGACCGCCTCGTGCTGCTGTGGCACCTGGTCGGCCAACCCGGCACCCCCGAGGACATGGCGACCGCACTGCCCCTGCACGACGTCCCCGCCTGGCGCGTCTACCCCGCCCTCCCCGCCACCACCCCACCCGACACCGCCGGCGCCAACCCGATCACCGACTGGTACGCACCCCTCGTCGAATCCTCGGTCGCGGCGGTGCCCGCACTGCTCGACCACCTGCGCGACCGCCTCGGCACCACCCCCGCACCGGTGGACCTCGTCGGCGGCTCGGCCGGCGGGCACATCGCCCTGCTGACCGCCGCCCGCCGCCTCACCCCGGTGCGCCGCATCGCCGTGGTCAACCCCGCCGTCACCGCCGAAGCCGTCGTCGACGCCTCCACCGCCCACCACGGACTGCACCACGACTGGACCCCCGCCGCCCGCGACGCGGCCCGCGACCTCGACGTCCTCGCCCACACACCCCACTGGCCCGCCCCGCTGCTCGTGGTGCGCGGCGACCAGGAATACCCGGAGTTCCGGCCCGTCCAGGACGCCCTGCACGCGGCCGTACCCGGCTCCCGCCTCGTCCAAATACCCGGACTCGCCCACCCCCTCGTCTCCCACACCGACCTCATCGACGCCGAGGTGACCGCGTGGCTGGCCTGATCGTCGTCACCGGCGGAAGCCGGGGCATCGGCGCCGCCGTCGTGCGCCGCGTCGCCCGCGACGGCAACCGGGTCCTCATCGGCTACCGCGCCGCCCGAACCCAGGCCGAAGACCTCGCCCGCGAGGTCGACGGCATCGCGATGCGCGTCGAGGTCTCCGACGAAGCCGACGTGGAAGCCCTGTTCGACACCGCCGCCGACCTCGGCGGACCCACCGGCGTGGTCATCAACGCCGGCATCACCAGCCCCGTCGGCCCACTGGCGCACCTCCGCACCGCGGACCTGCGCCGCGTCCTGGACGTCAACGTCCTCGGCGCCCTGCTCTGCGCCCGCCGCGCGGCCCGCGACCTGCGCCGAGGCGGATCCATCGTCTCCCTGTCCTCCGCCGCCGCCACCCTCGGCGCACCGGGGGAGTACGTGCACTACGCGGCCGGCAAAGCCGCCGTCGAGGCCATGACCGTCGGCCTGGCCAAGGAACTCGGCCCCCGCGGCATCCGCGTCAACGCCGTCGCCGCCGGCACCGTGCGCACCACCATCCACGAACTCTCCGGCGTACCCGACCGCCCCGACCGCGTCGCCCCCCTCATCCCACTGGGCCGCGCCGGCGAACCCGAGGAGATCGCCGAAGCCGTGGCCTGGCTCCTCAGCGACGCCGCCTCCTTCACCACCGGCGCCGTCCTGCGCGTCAGCGGGGGACTGTGAACACCACCGACCCCACCGACTTCATCCGCGCCACCACCACCCCCCGCCCCGTACCCCTCACCCCCGAACTGCACCTGCACACCGCCGACGACATCACCACCCTCTGGCACGACACCGGCACCCCCGAACCGCCCTTCTGGGCCTTCCCCTGGGCCGGCGGCCAAGCCCTCGCCCGCCACGTCCTCGACCACCCCCACCTCGTCACCGGCCGCACCGTCCTCGACCTCGCCTCCGGCTCCGGCCTCGTCGCCCTCGCCGCCGCCCACGCCGGCGGCCACGTCACCGCCAACGACACCGACCCCCTCGCCGCCGCCGCCATCCACCTCAACACCACCACCAACCACCACACCCTCCACATCACCACCCACGACCTGCTCGACACCGAACCCCACGTCGACGTCATCCTCGCCGGCGACGTCTTCTACGACCGCCACATGGCCGCCCGCGTCGAACCCTTCCTCCTCGCCGCCCACCACCGCGGCACCCTCGTCCTCGTCGGCGACCCCCACCGCTCCTTCCTGCCCCGCCACTGGACCCCCCTCGCCACCTACCACGTCCCCGTACCCCGCGACCTCGAAGGCGTCGACGTCAAACCCACCACCGTCTGGCGCCCACCCGACCGACACCACCCACCACAACAGCACTGTTAGATTGGGGGAGTGGACCACCGCTTCGTCCTCGGCACCCGCCTGCGCCACCTGCTCGACCAACTCGACGCCGACCTCGCCCACGTCTACACCGGCCTCGGCCTCCCCGACTTCCGCCCCCGCTACACCCCGATCGTCCAACTCGTCCACACCCACGGACCCCGATCCATCCGCTGGCTGGCCGACACCATCGGCATCACCCACTCCGCCGTCAGCCAGACCGTCAACCAGATGCGCCGCGACGGCCTCGTCGACCTGATACCGGGGGAGGACGCCCGCCAACGCCTCGTCCACCTCACCGACCGCGCCCGCACCCTCAAACCCACCCTCGACGCCGAGTGGCACGCCACCAACGCCGCCGCCCTCCAGCTCGACGCCGAACTCCCGCACCCCCTGTCCGCCGCCGTCGACGCCGCACTGCGCGCACTGGCCGACAAACCGCTGCGCGAGCGCATCCGCGAACACCTCGACGACCCGGCCGCCGGATCGGCAGGGGACGGGCCCGAACCGCTCACTTAACATAATGTAGATTATCGGCGTTCCGGCACAGGGCGCTGACCAGGCACGGAGCAAGGGTGATCCACACCGGCCGAACACGCCGCACACGACCCGCGCACGGCCATCGCCGCGCACCGGACACCCGGGACGAGCGCACGCCGACCGATGCCGACCGCCACACCGAGGACGAGACCCGGCCACGGGGCCGGGGCGACGAGCCGGGAGCGCCTCGCACCCCGGGCGGGACCGGACCCCGCCACAGCACCCCGGAAACGTCACAGTGACGGATCGCGGGTAGAACCCCCACGAGGACCGGACACCGCGCACGGCGGCACGCCCGACACCGCCGCGATGATCAACACTCCCGGCCGGCCTCCGCACGGCGCGACCCCCGTCGACCACCGGGACCCGCAGGTACGCCCGACGCGCGCGTGCACGTCGAACACGACGTGTCGAGGACGTCCGGGCGGCCGATGAAGGGCCCCGGGAAGAGGCATCCCCCGATCGGGGCCCCAGCCCCTTCCGGACCCGTAATTCATGGATAATGGCGATTATCCATGAATTGATCATGGTCGCCGGCGGGGGGATCCGCGCGGGTGCGTCCCGCTCGGCCTCCGGGTTTTGTCGGTGCCGTGCGGTAGGAAGATCGTCATGCGCGTTGTTGCCGCCCAGGAGTCGTTCTTCCTCGCCCGTCGCCCGCGCAAGGACTCCCCCCACACGACGGCGGCGTACCGGCGTGACCTGGCGGGGATCACGGTGCTGCTGGCGGAGGCGGTGTCCACTCCCCCGGGCGAGCTGGTGGTGGAGGACCTGACGTCGGGGAACCTGCGGGCGGCGTTCGGGGTGTTCGCGGATTCGCACGCGAAGTCGTCGGTGTTGCGGGCGTGGTCGACGTGGAACCAGTTCTTGACGTTCTGCGTGGCGGAGGAGTTGGTGCCGGGCAATCCGATGGGTGCGGTGGCGCGGCCGAAGACGCCGCCGTTGGTGCCGAAGCCGTTGCGGGGTGAGGACACGCCGGAGCGGTTGTTGGCGGCGGCGGCGGAGGGGGTGCGGCGGGGGCGTGATCCGTGGCCGGAGCGGGATGTGCTGGTGTTGGCGTTGGGGTTGGTGGCGGGGTTGCGGTCGGCGGAGATGCGGACGTTGACGTTGGCGTCGGTGGTGGGTCGGCCGGGTGAGCGGCGGTTGCACGTGGCGGGTAAGGGTGGTCGGGATCGTTCGGTGCCGATCGAGCCGGCGATGGATCGGGTGATCGAGGATTACCTGGGGTCGTGTCGGCGGCGTTTTCCGCGGGCGCGGTTCGATCGGGGGTCGGCGTTGGTGCGGGATCGGCATGGGGAGCCGATCGGTCGGGGTGGGTTGGAGTACCTGGTGCGGTCGTGTTTTCGGTGGGCGGGGTTGCACGACCGGGTGCCGTCGGGGGCGAGTTTGCACGCGTTGCGGCACACGTTCGCGACGCGGTTGGCGGAGGACGGTGCGTCGGCGTCGGAGATCATGGCGTTGTTGGGTCATGCGTCGTTGGCGACGTCGCAGAACTACATCGAGGCGACGGCGAGGGAGCGGCGGGCGGCGGTGGCGGGTAATCGGACGTATGCGTCGTTGGGGCGGTTGCCGGGTTCGGGTGGGGAGTAGGTGGGTGCCGCTCCCCCGGTGGCGGGGTGGGGTGCCTTCTAGGGTGTGGGTATGCCGAGGATCGCTACTGCCGAGTTGGTGTCTCGTGAGGGTTTGTTGGAGTTCGTGCGGCCGCGTCATCGGGCGTTGTTGGTGACGCGGCGGGCTGGTGACGGGGTGCAGGTGTCGCCGGTGGCGTGTGGGGTGGACGGGGAGGGTCGGGTGGTGGTGTCGACCTATCCGGGGCGGGCGAAGTCGCGCAACGCGCGTCGTGACGGGCGGGTGTCGTTGTGCGTGTTGTCGGATGACTGGGATGGCCCGTGGGTGCAGGTGGACGGGCGGGCCGAGGTGTTGGGGTTGCCGGGGGCGTTGGAGCCGTTGGTGGAGTACTACCGGTGCATCGCGGGTGAGCACCCGGATTGGGAGGAGTACCGGGCGGCGATGGTGCGGCAGGGGAAGGTGTTGATCCGGGTGTCGGTGGAGCGGTGGGGTCCGGTGGCGACGGGTGGTTTTCCGCCGGGGTTGGTGGGCTGATCCCGGTCTGGTCGGGTGGGGCGTGTGGGTGCCGCTCCCCCGGTCTGGTTTCTTCCTCGCTGGTCAGGTGGTGTGGGTTGCCCAGGTGCCGCCCCAGCCGGTGGGGTTCTCCAGGATGGCGAAGGTGTTGCCGTCGGGGTCGGCGATGACGATCCAGCCGAGGAGGGCGGCGTAGAACTCGGTGACGGGTTCGGGTCGGGGGGTGGCGAGTTCGACGCGGCGCAGGCCGCGCGAGGGGTGGTGGGGTGTGGGCACGGTGGTGTCCCCTCGGGCGGGTGGGTCAGGAGCGTGCTCCATCCTCGGCACCGGTGAGGTGGGGTGACAATGCGCTGTTCGGTGGTGTGGGTTGGGCTGCGAGGACGGTGGCGAGGGGTTGGGGGCGGCCGAGGTGGAAGCCTTGGCCGACGCGGACGCCGAGGCGGGTGAGGACGTCGACCTGGGCGGGGCGTTCGACCCATTCGGCGACGGCGGAGAGGCCGAGGCCGCGGGCGATTTCGATGATGCCGGAGACGAGGACGGCGTCGGTGGAGCGTTCGTCGATGTTGCGGACGAATTCGCCGTCGATCTTGATGCCGGTGATGGGGAGGTGTTTGAGGTGGACGAAGGAGCCGAAGCCGGAGCCGAAGTCGTCGAGGGTGATGCGGCAGCCGAAGGCGCGTAGTTGGAGGGCGAGGGCGCGGGCGGCGTCGAGGTTGGTGACGGCGGCGGTTTCGGTGATTTCGAGGCCGAGGCGGCCGGGTGCGACGCCGGCGCCGGCGAGGCGGTCGAGGACGAAGCCGGCGAAGTCTTCGTCTTCGAGGGTGCGGCCGGAGACGTTGACGTTGAAGCGGAGTTCGGGGTCGGGGTGGGTGACGAGGGCGTCGATGGCGGTGGAGAGGACCCAGCGGTCGATGTCGAGGATGAGGTCGCTGCGTTCGGCTTCGGGGAGGAATTCGGCGGGGCCGAGTGGGGGTTGTTGGCCGTCGTCGAGGCGTAGGAGGAGTTCGTGGCCGAGGGTGCGGCGGGTGGCGAGTTGGACCATGGGCATGGCGTGGAGTTCGAGGCCGCCGCGGTCGAGGGCGGTGCGGAGGCGGTCGAGGACGGAGACGCGTTTGGCGGTGTCGGCGTAGTGGCCGGGTTCGTAGACGGTGACGCGGTTGCGGCCGGCGGCTTTGGAGGCGTAGAGGGCGAGGTCGGCGTTGGCGAGGACGAGTTCCCAGGTGTCGCCGGGGCCGTAGTGGGCGACGCCGGTGGAGACGGTGATGCGGGAGGCGGGGCCGACGAGGGGTAGGGCGGCGACGGCGTCGCGGAGGGTGTCGGCGGTGTGGGCGGCCTGGGTGAGGTCGTGGCCGGGGAGGACGACGGCGAATTCGTCGCCGCCGAGGCGGCCGATGAGGTGGGTGTGGTCGAGGCGGGTGCGCAGGGCGGTGGCGAGGGTTTTCATGAGGCGGTCGCCGACGGCGTGGCCGCGGAGGTCGTTGACGTCTTTGAAGTTGTCGAGGTCGAGCAGGAGCATGGCGCCGGAGGCGCCGGTGGCGAGTTGGCGTTCGAGTTCGCGGGTGACGGCGCGTCGGTTGGCGAGGCCGGTGAGGGGGTCTTGTTCGGCGAGGGCGAGGAGTTCGTCGTGGACGCGGCGGGCGCGGGTGATGTCGTGGGCGGTGCCGAGGACGCGTTGGGGTGTGCCGTCGGGGGCGGTTTCGACTTCGCCGAAGCACTCGAACCAGCGTTCGGTGGTGTGGTCGGCGAGGACCATGCGGTGGGTGTAGGTGAAGCCGGCGCCGGTGCGCATGGCTTCGGCGAGGGTGTTCTGGATCATGGGTCGGTCCTGGGGGTGGACCAGTTCGGTGTAGGTGTCGAGGTCGAGGGTGGTGCCGGGTGGGAAGCCGAAGAGGGCGAGGAGGGTGTCGGACCAGATGACGCGGTCTTCGGGGACGCGCCATTCCCAGGTGCCCATGCGGCCGAGGACTTGGGCGCGGCGCAGGGAGTCGGCTTCGTGGGTGGCTTCGAGTTCGCGGTCGCGCCAGGCGGTGACGTCGGCGACGCGGTAGAGGAGGCGTCCGTCGCCGAGGGGTTGGCAGGCGACTTCGAGCCAGCGGTGGCCTTGCCAGTAGGCGCTGGGGGTGAGCAGGGCGATGCCGGCGCGGGGGCCTTGGGGGGCGCCGGGCAGGAGGGTGGGCAGGGAGCTGCCGGGTGCCTGGTCGGCGGGTAGGCCGAGGATCTCGGCCAGTGCGGGGTTGACCCAGGTCAGGACTCCGTGGGGGTCGGTCACGCCGAACCCCACGTCGGCCCGGTCGAGCACCTCTCGGTGCAACGCGCCGTCGCCGTTCACGCGCTCCTCCTCGCCACCCCGGGCGTCATGATGGTGGAGATCACGTGGCGTGGGCAAGCCGGGGTGGGGTGGTGCGGGGTGACTGGGTGATCTCGGTGTGGTCGGGGTGGTGTGGTGGGGGTGGTCGGTCAGCGCAGTCGTTCCAGGCCGCGGGCGGTGTGGACGAGTTCGTCGGCGAGGCGGTGGAGTTCGGTGCGGGCGGCGCCGTCGGCGGCGGCGGTGGCGATGTCCTCGGCGGCGCAGCGGAGTTGGAAGAGCCGGTCCTGGAGGTCGGCGAGTTCGGCGGAGGAGAGGACGACGGCGTCTTCGGGGAGGCCGCCGCGTTGGACGGCGGCGCGGCGTTCGTAGGCGCGTTGTCGGCAGGGTTGGGCGCAGTAGCGGCGTGGGCGGCCGATGCGGCTGCTGTCGGGCAGGCGTCGTCCGCACCAGGCGCAGTGCCTGGCTTCTTCCCGGCGTCCCGCGACGGCCTCGGTCACCAGCTCCATGGCGGGCGACGGTATCCGGCTACCCACCGGTCACGGCAACGCCACGCCGCCAGGGCAGACTCTGGCGCTGTGACCGCGACCCACCCGTACCTGACCGGACCGCATCCCCGTGCCTATGCCCATCGGGGTTGGCACCTGGACGAGTTGGCGGGGATGGAGAACTCGTTGGCGGCGTTCGTGCGGGCGGTGCGGGAGGGGTACCGGTACCTGGAGACGGATGTGCACGCGACGTCGGACGGGGTGGTGGTGGTGCACCACGACGCGGTGTTGGACCGGACGACGGACGGGAGCGGGGCGGTGGTGGGGCAGCCGTGGTCGCGGGTGCGGCGGGCGCGGGTGGGGGGTCGGGAGCCGGTGTCGCGGTTGGAGGACGTGCTGGAGGAGTTGCCGGGGGCGTTGTTCAACATCGATGTGAAGGCGGATGCGGCGGTGGGGCCGGTGTTGGAGGTGCTGCGGCGGACGGGGTCGGTGGGGCGGGTGTGCCTGGCGTCGTTCTCGGATCGGCGGTTGGCGCGGTTGCGGCGTGGGGGTGGTGCGGGGTTGTTGACGTCGATGGGGCCGCGCAACGTGGGGGCGTTGTGGGCGTCGGGTCGGGTGGGGGTGGCGCGGTTGCCGGTGCGGGGCACGGTCGCGCAGGTGCCGCGGGTGCAGGGTCGGTTGCGGGTGGTGGACGGGCGGTTCGTGGGGGCGGCGCACCGGCGGGGGGTGGAGGTGCACGTGTGGACGGTGGACGAGGAGCCGGTGATGCGGGAGTTGTTGGACCTGGGGGTGGACGGGTTGGTGACGGATCGGCCGGACCGGTTGCGGGAGGTGTTGGTCGCGCGGGGTGCCTGGGCGGGGTGAGGCCGGGCGGGGGTGATCCTGGGTGGGGTGGTTGGGGCTGTGGGTGCCCCTCCCCCGGGTCCCCGTGGGGGTGTGCCACCGTGCGTGGGCGGGTTGGGCGCACATCGGGGGTCCGGGAGGCAACAGGTTGGTGGTGATCACCACCAACGGGGGAACCACCGGCTACAGTCCGCCCCCATGAGCGTGGCCGACAGCACCACCCCCACCGTGGACCGCAAGCGGGAGCAACGGGGTTGGACCTGGTACGACTGGGCGAACTCGGTGTTCCCGACCTCGGTGGCCCTGGTGTTCCTCTCGGGTTATCTCACGGCGGTGGCCGAGGAGGCGGCGAAGGCCGACACGGCCCGCAACGGGCCGCGGGCGTGTGCGGAGTCGGCGCTGCGCTCGTGCGACATCAGCGCGTTCGGGTTGTACTTCCCGGCCGGGTCGCTGTGGGGTTACCTGCTGTCGGTGGCCACGGTGGTCCAGGTGCTGGTGCTGCCGATCATGGGTGCGATCGCCGATCGGACGCAGAACAAGCGGCGCATGCTGGGCGCGCTGGCCTTCGCCGGGTCGACCGCGACGATCGCGCTGGCGCTGGTGTCCGGGGACAACTGGCACCTGGGTGTGGCGCTGTTCATCCTGGGCAACATCTGCTACGGCGCGTCGGTGGTGGTGTACTACGCCTTCCTGCCGGAGATCGCCGATCCCGACGAGCGCGACGGGGTCTCCGCCCGGGGTTGGGCGTTCGGTTACCTGGGTGGCGGTATCGCCCTGGGGCTGCACCTGGCGTTGTTCATCGGCCACGACGCCATCGGTCTGTCCGAGTCGGCGGCGGTGCGGGTCGCGTTCGTGCTGTCGGGGTTGTGGTGGGCCGGGTTCACCCTGATCCCGCTGGCCCGCCTCAAGCGCCACCAGGCGCCGCACGGCAGCGAGAGCGGCGCCTCGGTGATCACCGCCGGGTTCGCCGAGCTGCGCTCCACCGCCCGCCAGGCCCGCATGTTCCCGCTGACCCTGGCGTTCCTGGGGACCTACCTCATCTACACCGACGGCATCGCCACCGTCGCCAACGTCTCCGCCCAGTACGGCCGTGACGAGTTGCTGCTCGACGAGACCGTGCTGATCACGACGATCCTGATCGTGCAGTTCGTGGCGTTCTTCGGCGGGGTGCTGCACGGCCGGTTGGCCCGGTCCTGGGGTGCCAAGCGCACCATCATGGTGAGCCTGTGCGTGTGGATCGTGGTGGTGGGGGCCGCGTTCTTCGTGCAGGCCGGGCAGCAGGCGCAGTTCTACGTCCTGGCCGCCGGTATCGGCCTGGTGCTGGGCGGCACGAACGCCCTGTCCCGTTCCCTGTTCAGCCAGATGATCCCGCCGGGTCGGGAGGCGCAGTACTTCTCCCTCTACGAGGTGGGCGAGCGCTCGACCTCGTGGTTGGGGCCGCTGGTGTTCGCCGGGGTGGGGCAGGCCACCGGGTCGTTCCGGTTGGCCATCATCAGCCTGGTGATCTTCTTCGTGGTCGGGTTCGTGCTGTTGATCTTCGTGCCGGTGCGGCGGGCCATCACCGCCTCGGGCAACCCCGTCCCCGCCAAGGTCTGACCCCTGGTGGGGGACGGTTGCGGCCGTCCCCCACCAGGGGCGGGTCAGGCCGGGTCGGGCGCCGCGGGCCGGGGCGCGGCACGCCACGGCCGCAGCACCGCGACCAGCGCCGCGGCCACCACCCAGGCCCACAGGAACGTCAGCCACGACAGCCACACCGCGACCGCCCCCACCAGCGACACCACCGCCCCGGCGGCCACGCCCGCCACCGCCGCGGCCCACCAGCGGGGCCCCGGCCTCGGCGCCTCGGCGTGGAAGCCCGCCACCACCGCCGCGGCCGTGACCCACACCGGCAGCGCGAACACCGCGGTGAACCACCACGGCGCCCCCGACAGCACCGCGTGCGCCCACGGCAGCACCGCCAGCACCCCCGTCACCGCGCCCGCCGCCCGCCCCACCGCCCGGTGACCCGCCACCAGCGCCGCGAACGCCACCACCACCGGCACGTCCGCCCACCACGCCTGCGGCGGCACCCCGGAGCGCGCCACGGCCGCCCACACCTGGCCCACCATCACCAGCTGCGCCAGCAGGCCGGTCATCCCCACCAGCCGCACCAGCCCGCCCGCCGGGCGCCGCGCCCCCAGCCGCACCCGCAGCGCCAGCACCGCCGTCGCCCCGGCCTCGCCCCACCCCGGCCAGGAGTGCTCCAGGTCCAGCTCGTCGTCCCGGTCGGCCAGGAACAGCCCGACCATCTCCTCCTCGCGCTCGGCCCGGTACCAGCCCGGCAGCACCCGCAGCAACGCGCGGTACCTGCGCTCCAACCTCGACGACCCGCTCACAGCGCCCCCCTCGCCCGCAACACCGACGACGCCGCCCGCACGTTGGCCGACAGCCGCGCCACCTCCGCCGACAACTCCCGCACCCCCGTGTCGGTCAGCCGGTAGTACCGGCGCAACCGACCCTGGTGCACCTCCTCGCGGTCGGGTTCGGCCCACCCGTCGGTCACCAGCCGGTCCAGCACCCCGTAGAGGGTGCCCACCCGCAGCCGCACCCGGCCCTCCGACAACCCCTCCACCGCGCGCACGATCGCGTAGCCGTGCAGCGGTTGCTCCGCCAACGCCGTCAACACCAGGAACGCCTGTTCCGACAGACCCTTCACACCACAGGTTATATCGCGTCGCGGTATATCTCGTCGAGAGGAGTTACCCGATCTCGGCGGGGTTGGGGTGTTGTGGTCGGGATTCGTGGTTCCCAGCCTGCTGCGGACCGGAAAGCGTTGCGTTTGGGCAACACTGAAGTCACGGAAACCCCGGAACAACCACGGGCGGCCCCCGGCGGTCGATCAACGGCGGGCCGAACCCCTCCGACCACCACCGGCGCACTAGGGTGGCCCGCCGTGGAACCCGACAACCCTGCCCAGGACCCGACCGACGCGCTGTCCCCCGTGCCCGCGGCCGGCGCCGGCCGCGCCCTGTCCCCCACCGGCAGGCTGCGCTTCTTCTTCGGCCCCATGGACTGCGGCAAATCCACCCTCGCCCTCCAGATCGACCACAACCAGGCCCGCCAGGGCCGCCGCGGCCTGCTGCTGGTCCGCCACGACCGCTCCGGCGCCCCCACCATCTCCAGCCGCATGGGCCTGGCCCGCACCGCCCTGGAGGTCCACGAGGGCATGGACCTGCGCGAGGTCGTCCGCGACCGCTGGGCCCGCGGCGCCCGCGTCGACTACCTCATCGTCGACGAGGCCCAGTTCCTCTCCCCCGACCAGGTCGACCAGCTCGCCGAACTCGCCGACGACGCCCAGCTCGACGTCTACTGCTTCGGCCTGGCCACCGACTTCCGCAGCACCCTGTTCCCCGGCTCCCGACGCCTGTTCGAACTCGCCGACGAACTGCACGCCATCCAGGTCGAGGTCCTGTGCTGGTGCGGCCGCCCCGGCCGCTTCAACGCCCGCGTCCACGACGGCGAGGTCGTCCGCGCCGGCGACACCGTCCTGGTCGCCGACACCGCCGTCGTCGTCGCCGACGAGGTCCGCTACCAGGTCCTGTGCCGCACCCACTACCGCACCGGCGACCTCGGCCCCGCCACCGTCACCGGCCGCCAACTCAGCCTCACCTGACCCCCGGGAACAGGGACAGCCATGGACGACGTGCTCGACAAGGTCGGCGAACGACTCCGCCACCTCCGCACCAGCCGCGGCGCCACCCTCGCCGACCTCGCCGCCGCCACCGGCATCTCCAAGAGCACCCTGTCCCGCCTGGAGTCCGGCCTGCGCAAACCCACCCTCGAACTGCTGCTGCCCATCGCCCGCGCCCACCGCGTGCCCCTCGACGAACTCGTCGGCGCCCCACCCGTGGGCGACCCCCGCATCCGCCCCGTGCCCGTGCGCCGCAACGGCATGACCGTCCTGCCCCTGACCCAGCAGCCCGGCGGCCTCCAGGCGTACAAGATGATCATCCCGCCGCGCGGCGAACCCGACCCCCGCACCCACACCGGCTACGAGTGGCTCTACGTCCTGTCCGGCCGGCTGCGCCTCGTGCTGGCCGACCACGACGTCGTCCTGGTCGCCGGCGAGGCCGCCGAGTTCGACACCCGCCTGCCCCACTGGTTCGGCCCCGCCGACGACGAACCCGTCGAGATCCTCAGCCTGTTCGGCAGGCAGGGCGAGCAGATGCACATGCGCACCCGCCGCAAGGGCTGAGCACCCCGCCCCGCCACACTGGACCCATGACCGGCAAGCGCAGCGCGGGCATCGTGCTCCACCGCCACCACGAGGGCGAACTCCAGATCCTGCTCGGCCACATGGGCGGCCCCTACTGGTCCGGCAAGGACGCCGGCGCCTGGTCCATCCCCAAGGGGATGCCCGAGGACGACGAGGAACCCGAGACCACCGCCCGCCGCGAGTTCACCGAGGAACTCGGCCTGCCCCTGCCCCCCGGCGAGCTGCGCCCCCTGGGCGAGGTCCGCCAGGCCGGCGGCAAGCTGGTCCAGGCGTGGGCGCTGGCCGGCGACCTCGACCCCGAACAGGTGATTCCCGGGACCTACACCATGGAGTGGCCGCGCGGCTCCGGCCGGTTCCGGGACTTCCCCGAACTCGACCGCGTCGCCTGGTTTCCGCTGGTCCAGGCCAAGGAGAAGATCGTCAAGGCCCAGGCCGTCCTGCTCGACCGCCTGGAGCAGGACGTTGCGTTCGGGCAACACTGAAGTCATCGTGACGGCCAAGGACGCCGGACAACGTTTGAGTGCGGGCCGTCAGGGTGATACATCCTCGTGTCCGCTACCGTCCTGTGCCCCGGCGTCACCCGCCGTGTCCCGTTCCCGCTAGCCTTACCGAGATGACTTTGCGTGACCGCAAACATAACGGGCGTCACTACTGTCGAGTTAAACCCGATGTGACGTCGCCCTGTGTGTTCGGTCTAAGCTGTCGCAGGCGCACGACCTCTGCCAGGATTACTCCATCCGTGTGATGAAGTGAGCGAGCAGCTGGATAACGCGTCACGATCCGCCCGCGATTGCCTCCCTTGGGAGGAAGCCTTCGTTGACGGGTGAACGACGTCACTGTGGGCGACGACGACCGGAACACCGGGAACGAACGGAGCAATCCGATCGTTGCACTCGGTAGCAACAAAGCCTGGGCACCGCCCTGAGCCGAGCGAAAGGACACCGCCATGGCCGACCGCGTTCTACGGGGTAGCCGGCTCGGAGCTGTCAGCTACGAGACCGACCGCAATCACGACCTCGCCCCGCGCCGGTCGGTGCGGTACGCCTGCCCCAAGGGCCACGACTTCGAGGTCCCCTTCTCCGACGACGCCGAGATCCCCCACACCTGGGAGTGTCGACTCCACGGACAGGAGTCGAAGATCATCGACGGCGCCGTGCCCGAGGCGAAGAAGGTCAAGCCGCCGCGCACCCACTGGGACATGCTGCTGGAACGGCGCACCATCCCCGAGCTGGAGGAGCTGCTCGACGAGCGGCTCGAAGAGCTCAGGGGACGGCGCACCCGCACCGCCTGAGCCGACGCGAACGGGGGCCCGCCGGATCGATCCGGCGGGCCCCCGTTCGCGTCACGCCACCACCCCGAACACCACCGAGGCGGACACCACCGGGACGTGACCGCTCACGTCGTGGTCGAGGCGGTCGTCACCGGGGCCGGCGGCCGCCCGACGCGCCCGCCTCCGCCTTCGCCGCGAACAACCCCCGCAGCTGCGTCGCCCGGCGCCGCACACCCCACTTGGTGACCCGCCACAACGCCTCGCGCACGATGTTGCCGCTCATCTTCGACTCGCCGATCTCCCGCTCGGTGAACGTGATCGGCACCTCCACCACCCGGTGACCCAGCTCGATCGCCCGCCACGCCAGGTCGATCTGGAAGCAGTAGCCCTGCGAGGCCACCGTGTCCAGCCTGATCCGCTCCAGCACCCCCGCCCGGAACGCCCGGAACCCGCCGGTGATGTCCTTGACCCGCGCCCCCAGCGCCAGCTGCGAGTACAGGTTCCCGCCGCGCGAGATCAGCTCCCGCGACTTCGACCAGTTCACCGTGCTGCCGCCGGGCACGTAGCGCGAACCCAGCACCAGGTCGGCGCTCTCCAGCGCGTCCAGCAGGCGCGGCAGGTCCTCCGGGGCGTGCGAGCCGTCGGCGTCCATCTCCACGACCACCCCGTAGCCGCGCTCCAGCGCCCACCGGAACCCCGCCACGTAGGCCGCGCCCAGGCCCGCCTTCTCCGTGCGGTGCAGCACGTGGACCCGCTCGTCGGCGGCCGCCATCTCGTCGGCCACCCGACCGGTGCCGTCCGGGCTGCCGTCGTCCACCACGAGCGCGTGCACCCGGGGCAGGGCCGCGTGCAGCCGCTTGACGATCCTCGTGATGTTCTCCCGCTCGTTGTAGGTCGGGATCACCACCAGCACCGGCCCGAGCTCGTGGTCAGGCCGCGCCTGCTGGTCCGCCATCCGTTTCCTCCTCGCCGACACCCGCACCAGGGTCGGACGCGATCGTCGTCGTGTCACTGCCAAGCTGAACGCCGCGGCCGACAGGCCCAGGGCGGTCATCACCCACTCGGGCCACGCGCCGAGCCGGGTCGCCAGCGTAGCCTCCCGGCCCAACGAGACCTCCGCCACCAGTGCGTCGGGGGTGAACATGCCGGTCCGCCGCGTCACCGAGCCGTCCGGGGCCACGATCGCGCTGACCCCGCTGGTCGCGGCCACCACCACCGACCGGCCGTGCTCCACCGCCCGCACCCGCGACATCGCCAGCTGCTGGTAGGTCATCTCCGTCCAGCCGAAGGTGGCGTTGTTCGTCGGGATCGCGATCAGGTCCGCCCCCGCCCGCACCGAGTCCCGCACCACCCCGTCGAAGGCCACCTCGTAGCAGGTGTCGATCGCCACCCGCACCCCCGCCATGGTGAACCCCCGCGGGTCGTGACCGGGCTGGAAGTCGCTCGCCCGGTCCACCGCGCTGCTGAAGACCCGGAAGAACGACCGGTAGGGCATGGTCTCCCCGAACGGCTGCAACTGCCGCTTGGTGTAGGTGTCGGTGGCGCCCAGACCGGGCTCGAAGAGCAGCACCGTGTTGCGCGGCAGCCGGTCGTCCGGGTCGATCAGCACCGCCCCCACCGCGACGGGCGCGCCGATCGCCTCCACCGCGCGCTGGATCTGCGCCGCGGCGTCGACGTTGCGGAACGGGTCGATGTCGGAGGCGTTCTCCGGCCAGATCACCAGGTCCGGCCTGCGCTCCCGGCCCGCCCGCACGTCCTCGGCCAGCTCCAGCGTCCGCGCGACGTGGTTGTCCAGCACCGCGCGCCGCTGGGCGTTGAAGTCCAGGCCCGCGCGCGGCACGTTGCCCTGCACCGCGGCCACCACCACGTCCCCCGACGGCTCCACCCGCGCCAGCGGCGCCACCACCAGGCCCGCCGCCAGCGGCGCCACCACCCACACCGCCGCCCGCAGGCGGCCGCGGGCCAGGTGCGCGGCGCCCAGGCCCGTCAACGCCACCGCGAACCCCACCAGCGGCGCGCCCCCCACCGACGCCAGCGGCAGGTACCAGCCCTCCGGCTGCCCGAACGCGATCTTGCCCCACGGGAACCCGCCGAACGGGAACACCGCCCGCAACGCCTCGTCGGCCACCCACACCAGCGCCATCCACAGCGGTGCCCCCGGCAGCCGCGACACCAGCGCCATCACCGCCGTGCCGACCGCGATCAGCACCGCGCACACCAGCGCCAGCGGCAACCACGCGACCAGCCCCACGAACTCCCCGGTCCACCGCAACAGCGGCACGGTGAACCCCAACCCCCACACCAGCCCCACCCCGAACCCGGCCCGCGCCCGGCGCCCGTGCAGCAGCAGCCCCAGCACGGCGAACCCCAGCGGCGCCAACCACCACGCGGTGCGCGGCGGGAAGCTCAGGTAGACCAGCACCCCGCCGAGGGCCGCGAACACCACCCGCGACAGCGCGCCGCCCGGAAACCGGCGGCGGGAGGACGGGGAGTCGGCGGCGGACGGTCCCGGCGCCACGATTGGTGCGACCACCAGGTCAGCCTACGAGCCCGGCGGCGGGGCGCCCGCGCGTGGGCGGGATGCCCCCGGGCGACGAGCCGGTCACCGGAGGCGGTAGCGGTAGGCGACGGGCGTCAGGTCCGCGGGGTCCACCGACCACGGGTGCGCCACGCGCAGTACTCCCCCGCCCGCCGTCGGCGGCACCGCCGCCCGGTCCAGCTCCACGCCGGCGACCACGATCAACATCGTGTCCGGGTGGTGCTCGGCGTTGAGCAGCACCTCGTTGTGGGTCAGCACCACCTCCGCCCCCGCCGAGGTGGTGCCCTTCACCTCCACGAACAGGTGCTCGTCCCCCCGGGTCGCGTCGAGGTCATAGGACTCCCTCGCCCCGACGTCGCGCACCTCGTAGCCCTGTGCCCGCAGGTGGTCGCAGGCCATCGCCACCGAGTGCGCCTCCACGGCGAGCCGTTCGGCGTGGCTCAGGCCGAACCCCTGGCCGGAGCCGGTGCCGCGCCGCCCCGCCGCACGGGCGACGGCGGAGACCGCCTCCTCGACCTCCGGTGACGGCGCCCCCAGCGCGTACAACCGGCCCAGCAGGGAGACCATGAACCGCAGATCGGCCTCCAGCACCTCGTCGGAGGGCACGTCGGAAGGCCACCGCGGTGCCGTACTCGTAGCCGCGTGCCCTCTTGCTCACCCGCCCCCTCAGGTCGATCGCCTCCAGCAGGTCGGGCCGCCTCGCCAGCTCCCGCGCGAGGGCCGCCCGCGCCGCCCTCGCCCCCTCCACCAGTTCCCCGGACGACCGGTCCACGGGGGCGTCGCTGTCGCCGGTCGTGGTGCCCTGCATGAGCGCCAGGTACACGCCCTGCCCGCGCGCGTCGAACAGGTAGACCACCGACCACCCGTCCCGGACCCGACGAGCGCGGCTCGTCGAGTGCACCCGCGCCCACGGGATCTCCGCGGGACGGCCCTGGCCGTCGCTCGCGTCCACCGCCAGGTCGTTCATGCCGACCTCCCGCAGGCCGGGCAGGAGGTCCCCCAGCCGCCGGGTCATCCCGTCGCACACCAGCTCCCGGCGGCGCCTCATCGCCTCGCCGTACCGGGGTTCGAACTCCGCCTGGGCCGCCATCACCCGTCTCATGACCTCACGCACCGCAGCAGCATCACACGGTCGAGTGACCTCGAAGGGGAGGTGGGTGGTCCGCGCCGATCGCGACGTGTCGATCATGGATTGGTTGCCCTGGGATTGCGGGGCCCCCGCCGGGGGTAGGAAATCAGGGTCCTCACCGATGCCGGGGGACCCGAACACGGGGATGGTGGAGTTCATGACCACGTTGACCAGGCCGCAGAACCAGAAGGTGATCGCGGGCGTGTGCGCCGGGCTCGCCGCTCGGTACGGGTGGAAGCCCAACACCGTCCGGCTGCTGTTCGTCGTGTCCTGCCTGCTGCCCGGACCGCAGTTCCTCGTCTACCTCGTGCTGTGGGTGATGATGCCCAAGCGGCCCTACTGACGGCGGGACCGCACCAGCGCCTCGATGCCGTCCAGCACGCGTTCCAGGCCGAACGCGAACGCGTGCTCCCCCTGGTAGGCCGCGCCGTGCTCCTCGCCGGCCGCGGCGCCCACGCGGGCCGCCAGCGGGAACCGGTCGGGGTCGAACACCTTCGCCAGGAACGGCGCGGCGGCCCGCCACCACTGCTCGTCGGTCAGGCCGGTGCGCCGCCGCGCCACCTCGGCCTCCACCGCGATCCGCGCGGCCGCCCGCACGTGCGCCAACACCAGGGTGAGCACCGAGTCCATCTCCACGTCGCCCAGCCCGATGCCGTCCACCGCGCCCAGCTCGTAGTCGTACTTCGCCGCCACGTGGGGGCCCAGCACCGCCCGGTGCGCCACGACCTCCAACAGCCACGGGTGGCGCAGGTGCAGCGCCCGGTTCTCCCTCGCGATCGCGGTCAGCGAGGCCCGCCAGGCGCCCGGCGCGTGGGGCGGGCGCGCGGTCTCCGCCTGCACCGCGTCCACCATCGCGTCCACCAGCTCCGACTTGCCCGGCACGTGCGTGTACAGCGACATCGTGCCCACGCCGAGCCGGTCGGCCACCCGCCGCATCGACAGGGCGCCCAGGCCCTCGGCGTCGGCCAGCTCCACCGCCGCCGCCACGATGCGGTCCACCCCGAGGTCCTTGCGCGCGGCGCGCCCGTTCACGCGCCACAGCACCGCCAGGGTCCGGGCCGGGTCGCCGCCGCCGTGTTCGCTCGCCACGGCCGACCACCCTACGGGGACCGCTACCCGGCCAGCGCGGCCCGCGCGATCTCCAGCGCCTCCTCGGCGGTCAACCCCTGCTCGCGGGCCGTGGCCGCGTAGGCGCGGGCCGCGCGCAGCACCTTCTCCCGGCTGCGCTCGCCCGCGGCGCTGACCACGGTGCCGGCTCTGCCGCGGGTCTCGACGAGACCCGCCTCCTCCAGCTCCCGGTAGGCGCGGGCCACGGTGTTGACCGCGATGCCCAGGTCCGCCGCCAGCGCGCGCACCGTGGGCAGCCGGGCGCCCGCCGCCAGCTCGCGGTCGGTGATCTTGCGGGCCAACTGGGACCGCACCTGCTCGTAGGGCGGCACGGTGGAGGCCGGGTCGAGGCTGAGCACACCGTCGATAGTGGCAGAGCGCCACCGCCGAGTCGCCGTGCCACCACGGTCGGTGGCAGGGTTTGTGCATGCCCTCCACCGTTCGGCCGCTCACGGTCGCGGCGGCCCTCGTCCTGGCCGCCGCCGCGGTCGCGGTGGTGCTGCCGCGGCACCAGCCGGTGCCGGGCACGCCCACCGCCTACTGCACCGACCTGCGGCTGCTGTTCGCCACCGACGAGGACATGCGCGCCACCGCCGAGCGGCTGCGCGGCGACCCGCGCGTGCGCGAGGTCCGCGACCAGCGCACCAAGGCCGACAACCACCGGCTGCTCACCGGCGCCTCCGACGCCGCCGGCACGGCCCTGACCCCGGCGTCGCTGCGGGTGGTCGAAGCCCCCGGCGTCGACCCCGCCGACCTGGCCGGGCAGCTGCGCGACGAGCACCGGGTCAACCTCTCCGACGCCTGCCGCGACACCGGGGACACCGACGAGAGCGGGGACGCGGGCGGCTGAACCCGGCTGAAAACCCCGCTGAAACCCTCTGGGGGGGCATGCAAACGGCCGGTGATGGTGGCGATGGACGCGGTCCGGTTCGCGGCCGTGGGCAGCGTGCCCGTCGCCTTCGCCCTCGACCGCCTCGGCTACGCCCACCTGCTGCTCGTCGCGGCGGCCCCTGCTGCTCGACACCGCCCTGGTCAACGGCCTGATCATGGCCTCCGCGCCGCTGCTGGCGGTGCTGATGCCGGGCGAGCTGGGGTTCACCGCCTGGCAGTACGGCCTGGCCTTCGCCGCGCCCTGCGTGGGTGGCCTGGTCGGCTCGCGGCTCTCGCGCCGGCTGGTCGCCCGGTTCGGCACGCACCGGGTCCTGCTGACCGCCGGGGCGCTGCGCGCCTGCTGGTCGGTCGGGCTGGCCTTCGTCCACCCGGCGCGGGCGGACTGGTGCTTGTCATCGCCGTCGAACTCGCCCTGATCACCTGCGCCGGGGTGTTCAACCCGGTGTTCGCCACCTACCGGCTCGACCTGCTGCCGGCCACCCCGCTGCTGCTGCCCCGGCGGGCACCCGAGACCGCCGGTCGGGCCCGCGCCGGGGCGCCGGGCTGGTCGGGGCCGGCCGGTCCGCCGGCCGGGACGCGGGCCCCGCTCACGTCTTCGGCACCACCACCGTGCCCCGCGCCCGGGTGGCCAGCACCGGCGGGTCGAGGACGTCGGCCGCCGACGGGCCCCGCGCGGGCGCCGACCGGCACACCACGCGCAGCTCGAACTCCAGCTCCCGCGACCGGGTCCCGACCCGCACCAGCGTCGCCGTGGCCTCCAGCACGTCACCGGCCTGCACCGGGGCCAGGAACTCCACCGCCGAGTAGCCCGCGAACAGGCCCTCGTCGGCGTCGGTGCGGATCAGCAGCTCCGTCGCCACGTCCCCGAACAGGCCCAGCCCGTACGCGCCGTCGACGAGGCTGCCCCCGTAGTGGGCGTGCGAGTGGGGCACGTACCGCCGGTGGGTGACCGTGACACCCTCGATCGGGCTCACACCTTCTCCTTCCGCTGGGACCGCACCGCGTGCACCAGGTAGCTGGCGACCTCGCCGGGCGTGGTGCCGCGCCCGAACACCCGGTCCACGCCCAGCTCGTCCGCCATCAGCGGGTCGAACCGGGGACCGCCCGCCACCAGCAGCGGCCGCCGCGCCCCCATCGCCTCCCGGAACGCCGCCGACATCTCCCGGGTGTTGAGCACGTGCGCGTCGCGCTGGGTCACCACCTGCGACACCAGCACCGCGTCGGCCTTCTCCGCCCGCGCCCGCCGCACCAGCTCCGGCACCGACACCTGCGCGCCCAGGTTCACCACCCGCAGCTCCCGGTAGTACTCCAGGCCCTTCTCCCCCGCGAAGCCCTTGACGTTGAGGATCGCGTCGATGCCGACGGTGTGCGCGTCGGTGCCGATGCAGCCGCCCACCACCACCAGCTTGCGCCGCAGCGCCTTCTTCAGCGCCGCGTTGACCTCGGCCGGCGACAGCAGCGGGTACTCCCGCTCCACCACCCGCACCTCGTCCAGGTCCACCACGTGGCGCACCGAGCCGTAGACGACGAAGAAGGTGAAGTCGGCGCCGATCGGGTGGGAGTGCACCACCATCGCCGGGTCGATGCCCATCCTGTTGGCCAGCTGCTGCGCGGCGCCGTCGGCGCGCGGCCCGAACGGCACGGGCAGCGTGAACGAGGTCTGCACCATGCCGTCGCCGGTGGTGTCGCCGTAGGGGCGCACGTGCCGCTTGCTCACCGCGCCACCCCCGCCCCGGTCTCGGGCACTCCGGTCTCCAGCAGCTCGGCGGCCGGGTTGAGGTAGCCCTCGGCCTTCTCCACCACGCCGTCCGCGCCCCGGCCGCCGTCGGCGGGGCGCTTCATCAGGCCGAAGGTGCCCTCGGCGATCGCGGCCAGCAGGCCCTGGTCGACGATGCGCCCCAGCAGGTCCACCGCCTCGCCCAGCACCTGGTGGGCGCGCTTGGCGATGAACCCGTCCGGGGCGGGCCGGAAGTCCTCGGCCAGGCCGCCCGCCGCGTCCAGCACGTAGCGGACGTTGGCCAGCGCCAGGTCCCGGTCGGACAGGAACGGGGTCACCACGGCCTCGGTCATCATGCCCACCAGCAGGATCGACTGGCCGGTGAGCACGCCGGCGAGGTTGAAGAACCCGTCGAGCAGGTGGCCGTGGAACACGTCGCCGGTCATGTGCTTGGTCGGCGGCATCCACTTCAGCGGCGCGTCCGGGAACAGCTCGCGGGCCAGCAGCGCGTGCGCCAGCTCCAGCCGGAACGACTCGGGCACCTTCGGGTTGATCTCGAAGGCGTGGCCCAGGCCCAGCAGGTGGTCCGGCAGCCCGGCCTCGTGCGCGAAGCGCTCGTTGAGCAGCTGCGACACCGTGACGGTGTGGGCGGCGTCCACGGCGTCGTCGGTGGTGAGGTAGTTGTCCTCGCCGGTGTTGATGATGATGCCGGCGCGGGCGTGGACCTGGCGGGAGAACCGCTGGTCGACGAAGGTCCGCACGGGGTTGATGTCGCGGAACAGGATTCCGTACATCGAGTCGTTGAGCATCATGTCCAGCCGCTGCAACCCGGCCAGCACGGCGATCTCGGGCATGCACAGACCCGAGGCGTAGTTGGTCAGCCGCACGTAGCGGCCGACCTCCCGGGACACCTCGTCCAGCGCGGCCCGCATGATGCGGAAGTTCTCCTGGGTGGCGTAGGTGCCGGCGAAGCCGTGGTGGGTGGCGCCCTCGGGGACGTAGTCCAGCAGCGACTGGCCGGTGGAGCGGATGACCGCGATGACGTCGGCGCCGGCGCGGGCGGCGTTGCCCGCCTGCACGACGTCCTCGTCGATGTCGCCGGTGGCCACGATCAGGTAGATCCACGGCCGCCGCGGCGGGTCGCCCCACCTGGCCACCAGCTTCTCCCGCCGCGCGCGGTTGCGGTCGACGGTGCGCAGGCCGCGGGTGACCGCGGCGGTGGCGGCCCGGCGGGCGCGCTCGCGGTCGCGGCCGGTCGGCAGCTCGTAGCGGACCTGCCCGGCGGCGGTGGCCTCGGCCAGCTCCGTCAGGGTGGGCAGGTCGTGGCGGCGCAGGGCGTGGAACACGGGCAGGGCGACGCCGTGCTCCAGGCCGCAGTGCTCGCGCACGGTGTCGACGACCCGGTTGACCCAGGGCACGTCGCCGGCGCGGTGGGTGGAGTCCGCGCCGGTGATGCCGGCCAGGCGGAGCGTGGCGCGCTCGACCGCCACCGTGGTGTGGGCCCTGGCCAGGTCCACCACCGGTTCGGCGGCCCGCGCGGCCAGGGCCCGCGCCCTGGCCACCACGTGCGGGTCCAGGTCGAGCAACGCCATGTGCCACGTCCCTTCAGCGGTTCTCGGAGCGGTTCCGGCGGTGTCAGCCGTTGTCGGGGCGGTCCGGGTCGGGGGCCTCGTCGGTCGGTTCCGGGCGGGCCGCCCGGATCGGTCCCCAGCCGCGGCGGGTGGGCTCCGACCGGGTCCTCTCCCACCGCGCGGCCGCCGAGTCGTAGGCCGACGGCTGCCGGTGGGCGACCGGGCCCGCGAAGGCGCCCTCCGGCAGCGGGGGCGCGTCCTCGGCCGCGGGCCGCGAGGACAGCGGCGCGGCCAGGCCGGACAGCAGGGCCCGGGTGGCGTGGCCCTGCCGGTCCAGCGCGCGCACCGTCTCCAGGATCTCGGCCAGGACGTCGCGCTCGTCGCGGACCGGGACCGCCGCGGCGTCGACCGAGGCCGCAGCGACCTGGGCCTGCTCGCGGAACCGCCGCACCGCCTCCTCGAAGGCCGGCCACCCGTGGTCGAAGGCACGGGCCAGCACCCGCTCGGGCAGCGGTTCCCCCTGGGCGTCGTTGATGTCCTTGAGCATCTGGTGCACCTCGGCGCGCGCCGTCGCGTCCACCGCCTGGAACTGGCTCAGCGGTCCCACCACGTCGGTCTTGCCCAGGTCCAGCAGCAGCGGCACGACCGCGGTCTCGCCGACGCTGTTGGAGATCGCGCCGGCCTCGAAGTTGATCCACCGGGAGCCCTGGTTGGCCGAGGTCAGCACCACGATGCCCAGCCGCGTGCCGGTCAGCTGCGCGCGCAGCTCGGCCATGCTGTGGCGGCCCTTGGCGATGTCCTTCTCCGACATCCACGGCTTGACCGCCTGGATGACGCCCTCCAGCCAGTCCCGCAGGAAGGAGGCGAACTCCCGGGTCTCGGGGCCCGACCAGGACAGGAAGACCTTCACGACAGCGCTCCCCCATCGAACAGCACGCGCCCGCGCAGCACCGTGCGCAGGCACTCCGGCGTGGGCCCGGTCAGCGCCGGCAGGGCGGGCACCCGGGAGCGGGGGTCGGTCGACCAGCGCCGCACCCGCGAGTCCGGGGCGGAGACCTCCAGCTCACCGGCCCGCCACACCGCGTAGGTGGCGGGCGCGCCGGGCTGGAGGGTGCCGGTGAGGCCGTCGTCGACGCCGGCGGCGCGCCAGCCGCCGCGGGTGTGGGCGGTGAACGCCGCCCGCGGCGAGATGCCCGAGCCGTCGGTGCGGTGGTGCACCGCGGCCCGGACCGCGGCCCAGGGGTCCACCGAGGTCACCGGCGCGTCCGAGCCCAGGGCCAGCACCACGCCCGCCGCGGCCAGCCGGGAGAACGGGTTGAGCGCGGTGCCCCGTCCGACGCCCAGCCGCTGGGCGTACATGCCGTCCGGGCCGCCCCACTCGCGGTCGAACAGCGGCTGCACCGAGGCGACCACGCCGTAGGAGCCGAGTCGGGCCGCCTGCTCGGCGGTGACCATCTCCAGGTGCTCCAGGCGGTGCTTGCGGGCGGCCAGGGCGGGCACGCCCACCACCGCGGCGGCCCGGTCGAAGCCCTCGACCACCGCGGCCGCGGCGGCGTCGCCGATGACGTGGAACCCGCCCTGCAACCCGGCCCGCGTGCAGGTCACGAGGTGCTCGGCGACGGCGTCGGCGTCCAGGTACAGGGCGCCGGAGGTGTCGGGGGCGTCGGCGTAGGGGGAGCACAGGGCGGCGGTGCGCGAGCCCAGCGCCCCGTCGACGAACAGGTCCCCCGCCAGGCCGCGCACGGGCAGCCCGACCGGCTCCCGGGCACCCCAGTAGCCCACGACGTCGAGCAGGTCGGTGGCCAGCAGGTCGGCCAGGTCGTCGAGGCCGGAGATGTCGGGGCCGGCGCACTCGTGGACGGAGGCGACGCCGCGGGAGGCGGCGTGGCGCAGGAACGCGTCCTGGGCGGCGCGGCGGGTCGCGGCGGGGATGGCGTCCTTGGCCGCGCCGCGCACGTGGTGGTGGGAGGCGCGGGACAGGGGCCCGTCGGGGGCGAAGCCGTCGGCGTCGCGGGCCGCGGGCGCCAGGTCCAGCAGCGCGGTGGACACCAGGGCCGAGTGGACGTCGATGCGGGAGAGGTAGACCGGCCGGCCGCCGGCGGCCTCGTCGAGTTCGGCGCGCGTCGGGGGCCGCCGCCCGTCCCAGCGCGTCTCGTCCCAGCCGTGGCCCCACACGAGCGCTCCCCCGGCGGCGCGCACGGCGTCGAGCAGCTCGCGCGCGGACCGGCAGCCGGTCAGGTCCAGGCCGGTGAGCAGCAGACCGGCGGAGGTGGCGTGCACGTGGGCGTCGACGAAGGCGGGGGCGACGAACGCGCCGCGCAGGTCGACGACCTCGGCGTCGGGGTGCAGGGCGCGGCCGGCGGTGTCCTGACCCAGCCACACCACGGTGCCGTCGGCGACGGCCATCGCGGTGGCGTCGGGGTTGCTCGGGCTGTGGATGCGCCCGCCCACGAGAAGAGTAGTCACGCCTGCTGAGTCTGCCTGTGTTCGAACAGGTCGCGCACGGCAGGCTCGGTGCGCACCAGCTCCAGGGCGAACGCGGCGTGACCAGGCACGTAGCCGTTGCCGACGAGCATCTCCACGTCCGCGGCCAGGCCCTCGGCGCCCAGCGCGGCGGCGGGGAAGGAGGTGGCCATGGAGAAGAACACCACGGTGCCGCCGTCGGCGGTGGCCAGGACCGCGCCGTGCTCGCAGCCGGGCACGTCCACGCACACCACGGTCACCTCCACCGGCTCGCCCACCGCGGTGGCCACGGCCACCGGGTCGCGGGCGTCGGCCACCACCACCTCGTCGGCCAGCCCGGCCGCGCGCACCGCCGCGGCCTCGCGGTCGGTGGGCACCAGCGCCACCAGCCGCCCGGCGCCGGCGCGGCGCGCGGCGACCAGCGACAGCGAACCGGACTTGCCGCCGCCGCCCAGCACCAGCACCGAGCGGGCCGCGCGGCGGCGCACCACCCGGTCGGTCAGCGCGGGCGCGCCGCACACGTCGAGCACGGACAGCGCCAGCGCGTCGGGCAGGTCGTCGGGCAGCACGGCGGCGATGGAGCGGCCGAACAGCACCGCGGTGCCCGCGCAGGGCACCTGCTCGTCCGCGCCGTCCCAGCGCTCCAGGCCGTCGGTGATGCGCAGCGGGGTGAGGGTGAGCGAGACCAGGGTGGCGATCCGCTGCCCGGCGCTCAGGCCCAGCGGCGAGTCCGGGCCGACCTCGCGCACCGTGCCCAGCAGCATCCCGCCCGACCCGGTCACCGGGTTCTGCATCTTGCCGCGCTCGGCGACGACGTCCAGCACCGCCCGCCGCACCCCGGCCACGCCGTGCGCCTCGCGCAGCTGCCGGTAGGAGGCGGCGTCGAGGTTGAGCCGCTCCACGTCCACCACGACCTCGTCCGCCCCGCACACCGGGGTGGCGTCCAGCCGCCACGCCTGCTGCGGCAGCACACCCGCCGGTGCCAGGACGCGGTGCAGACCATACGGCGAAGTCATGGAAATCCTTCGGTCCAGGACAGTAGGACCGGGATATCTTCACGCGAAGTGCCGATCTCGCGCAAGAGACCGCACCCTTGGGCGCGAACGGCGAATGCCCGGGGTTCTCGTCCGTGAGAACCCCCGGGCATTCGCCGGTCACGAGGTCAAGAGGTCGGGCGGTGGTGGTCGGGCGGTCAGGGGGTCGGCGTGACCTCCGACCCGGCGGCACGCCGCCGCCGCAGCCGCAGCACCACCGCGGCCACCAGCGCCACCAGCAGCGCCCCGTAGGCCACCGCGGCGAACGGGCTGGTCACCAGCGCCGTCAGGTCGCCCTGGCTGATCTGGAGCGTGCGGCGCACCTGCTCCTCGGCCATCGGGCCCAGGATCAGCCCCACCACCAGCGGCGCCACCGGGTAGCCGTGGCGGCGCATGAAGAACCCGACCAGGCCCACCACCAGGAGCAGCAGCAGGTCGTCCACCACGAAGTTCACCGCGTAGGTGCCCAGCGCGGCGAACAGCAGGATCCCTGCGTACAGGTAGGGCCGGGGGATGCGCAGCACCTTCACCCAGATCCGCACCAGCGGCAGGTTGAGCACCAGCAGCATCACGTTGCCCAGGTACAGCGACGCGATCAGCGCCCACACCAGCGCCGAGTCCTGCGTGAACAGCAGCGGCCCCGGCTGGATGCCGTAGCTCTGGAACGCCGCCACGATGATCGCCGCGGTCGCGGTGGTCGGCAGGCCCAGGGTCAGCAGCGGCACCAGCACGCCGGCGGCCGCGGCGTTGTTGGCCGCCTCCGGCCCGGCCACGCCCTCGATGGCGCCGCGCCCGAACTCCTCCGGGTGCTCGGCCAGCTTCTTCTCCGCCGCGTAGGACAGGAACGTCGAGACGTCCGCGCCACCGGCGGGGACCGTGCCGATCGGGAAGCCGATGGCGGTGCCGCGCAGCCACGGCTTCCACGACCGCCGCCAGAACTCCCGGGTCATCCACCTGCCGTCGACCGGCACCACCTCGACCGGGCCGTGCCGCATCCGCGACGCCACGTACAGCGCCTCGCCCACCGCGAACACCCCGACCGCGACGATCACCACGTCGATGCCGTCGGCCAGCGTCGGCGCGCCCAGGGTGAACCGCTGCTGACCGGTCAGGGTGTCGGTGCCGACCAGGCCCAGGAACAGCCCGACCGCCAGCGACGCCAGGCCGCGCACCGGGGAGGCGCCCAGCAGCGCGGCGACCGTGGTGAACGCCACCACCATCAGCGCCACGTAGTCCGCCGGACCCAGCTTCACCGCGTACTCGGCGATGGTCGGGGCCAGGGCGGTGAGCAGCAGCGTGGCGATGGTGCCCGCCACGAACGACCCGATCGCCGCGGTGGCCAGCGCCGCTGCGGCGCGCCCGGCGCGCGCCATCCGGTTGCCCTCCAGCGCGGTGACGACGGAGGAGGACTCGCCGGGGGTGTTGAGCAGGATCGACGTGGTCGACCCGCCGTACATCCCGCCGTAGTAGATGCCCGCGAAGATGATCAGCGCGGCGGCGGGCTCCAGCGAGTAGGTCAACGGCAGCAGCAGCGCCACCGTCATGGCCGGGCCGATGCCCGGCAGCACACCCACGGCGGTGCCGAGGGTGACGCCCAGCAGGGCGTAGAGCAGGTACTCGGGCTGCGCGGCGGTCGCGAAGCCCTCCAGCAGGGCGGCCCAGTCACCCATCGAGCAACGGCACCCCCTCGAAGATCCCGGCGGGCAGCGACAGGCCCAGCCCGGAGGCGAACACGACCTGCGCCACCAGGGCCAGCACCACCGCGACCGGCAGGGCCTTCCACCACACCGCGCCCAGCGTCCAGGCCGCGCCCAGGAACAGCACCGCGCCCGCCACCGGCCAGCCCAGCGGCTCGATCAGCACCAGGTGCGCCACCAGCACCGCGACCAGCTTGGCCACGGTGACCCAGTCGGTGCGGGCGTCCGGGTCGACGTCCTCGGCGTCCTCGGCCGGGCCGAGCCTGCCGCGCAGCACGGCCACCAGCGTCGCCACCCCGGTGACCAGCAGCAGGGCGGCCACCGCGTACGGGAAGGCGCGCGGACCCACGGTCCCGGCCTGGCCGACCGCGGGGATGGAGGGGGTGTCCACCAGGGTGAACACCCCCAGCGCCACGACCAGCCCGGCGAACACGCCCTCCTCGACCCTGGCCGCCCGGGAGGGCCCGGGGGCGGGCCCGGCGGCCGGGCCGGTGTCGGGGCCGGTCACTTGACCAGGCCGATTTCCTCCAGGACCGGCTTGATGCGACCGATCTCGGTGGTCAGGAAGGTGTTGAAGTCGTGACCGGTCAGGAAGGTGTCGGTCCAGCCGCGCTTCGTCAGCTCGTCCTGCCACTGGGCGCCGGAGTGCATCCTGGTGACCAGCTCGACCAGGCGCTCCTTGGCCTCGACCGAGATGGACCCGGGCGCGACCACGCCGCGCCAGTTGATCAGCTCCACGCCGGTGCCGAGGTTCTTGAACGTCGGCGCCTTGACCTCGGGGTGCTCGTTCGGGCCGGAGGTGCCCAGGGCGCGCAGCTTGCCCGCCTTGATCTGCTCCAGGTACTCGCCGACCCCGGAGATGCCCGCGTCGACCTGGCCGCCCAGCAGCGCCGCCAGCGACTCGCCGCCGCCGGAGTAGGCCACGTAGTTGAGCTTGGCCGGGTCGATGCCCTTGGCCTTGAGCAGCATGGCCGCCAGGATGTGGTCGGTGCCGCCCGCGGAGCCGCCGGTGATCGCCACCCCCTGGCCCTCCCGGTCCACCGCGGCCAGCAGGTCCTCGATGCTCTGGTGGGGCGAGTCGGCCGGGACCACGACGACCTCGTCCTCGGCGGTCAGCCGGGCGATGGGGGTGGTGTCCTCCAGGCGCTTGTCGACCCCGGCGGTCTCCACCGCGCCGACCATGACCAGGCCGGTGACCATCAGGTAGGACTCGGAGCGCTCGTTGGCCATCTTCTGGAGGCCCACCGTGCCGCCCGCGCCGCCGACGTTGGAGACCTGCACGGAGTCGACCAGCTCCGCGCCGGTGATCGCCGCCTGCATCGACCGGGCGGTCTGGTCCCAGCCGCCGCCGGGGTCGGCCGGGGCCATGATCTCCAGCCGGTCGATGTCGCCGCTCGCCGTGCCGCCGCCACCGCAGCCCGCGAGCGCCAGGCCCGCGGCGACCGCGGCCGCGAGGAATCGGGTGCGTCGTCCTGCCATCAGGTCCTCCGTGTTCCACGCCGGGCCCCGCCCGGTCGTCTCCCGCCCGGCGCCGTCGCCGTCGGTGGCCGCGAACGCTAAGAGCCACGACCGGGTGAACAGGGGCAATGGTCGTAAGGGCCGTATTGGTCGTTTAGGTCGTGGCCCGGCTCACACGCGATGGGTGAGAATGCGCCCCATGCGCCGCCGTTCGGTCCCCCTGGGTGTCTCCCTGCTCGCGTTGCAGGTGGTCATCGTGCTGGCCACCGTGTGCGCGGCGGGGCTGATGGCGGCCAAGCTCCAGAGCGACCGCATCCGCGAGGCGTACAAGGACCGGATGCTGTCGGTGGCCGAGAGCGTGGCGCGGCTGCCCTCGGTGGTGGAGGCGTTCGACTCGCCCGACCCGAGCGCGACCATCCAGCCGCTGGCCGAGCTGCTGCGCAAAGCCTCCGGGGTCACCTACGTCGTGGTCACCGACCACAACGGCGTCCGCTACGCCCACCCCGACCGGCGGCGCATCGGCGAGCGGGTGTCCACCGACCCCAGCGCCGCGCTGTCCGGGCAGGTGTTCGTCGGCACCGAGACCGGGACGCTGGGCACCTCGCTGCGGGCGAAGGTGCCGGTGCGCTCGACGTCCGGGCAGGTCCTGGGCATGGCGTCGGTGGGCATCCTGGAGAGCGAGCTGGCCGCCGACCTGGCCGAGGACCTGCCCGAGCTGACCGGGTGGCTGGCCGCCGCGGCGCTGGTGGGCGTGCTGGGGGCCGCGCTGGTCACGCGCATGGTGCGCAAGCGCACCTTCCGGCTGGAGCCCGCCGAGATCGCCCAGCTGCTGGAGACCCGCGACGCGATGCTGCACGGCATCCGCGAGGGCGTGGTCGCCGTCGACGAGCGGGGGCGGTTGGCGCTGGTCAACGACGAGGCCGTGCGGCTGCTGGGGCTCACCGACGACCCGACCGGGCGGCCCGCCGCGCAGGTGCTGGAGCACGGCGGGCTGCTGGACCTGGTGCTCGGCGAGGACGACGTGGTCGACCGGCCCGTGCTGGCCGGCGAGCGGGTGCTGGTGGCCAACCGGATGACCGCCCGCACCCAGGGCCGCCCCGTGGGCGTGGTGCTGACCCTGCGCGACCGCACCGAGCTGCACGACGCGCTGCGCGAGCTCGACGGGCAGCGGACCGTGACCGAGGTGCTGCGGGCGCAGGCCCACGAGTTCACCAACCACCTGCACGTCATCGGCGGCCTGGTCGAGCTGGACCGCCGCGAGGACGCCGTGGCCTACATCGAGCGGGTCGGCGGCACCGGGTCGGTGACCTCGGAGATCCTCGGCGGCGCGATGGACGACCCGGCGCTGGCGGCGCTGCTCCTGGCCAAGTCCTCCACCGCGCACGAACGCGGCGTGGCGCTGCGGCTGGACCCCGGCTCGGAGGTGGCGACCCGCACCGGCGACGACGCGCTGACCGTGCTGGGCAACCTGGTGGACAACGCCGTGGACGCGGTGGACGCGGGCGGGACGGTGCGGGTGCTGGTGCGGTCCGACGAGGGCGGGGTGCGGGTCGTGGTGGACGACGACGGACCGGGGGTGGAGCGGTCCGAACGCGGGCGCATCTTCGCCCCCGGGGTGAGTTCGAAGGCGCCGCGCGGCGCCCACGGTCGAGGGATCGGACTGGCGTTGGTGTCCAGGGTGGTGACCCGGCGCAGCGGCCGGGTCGAGGTGTCGGACTCGGAGCTGGGCGGCGCGTCGTTCGACGTGTGGCTGCCGGAGGTGGTCCGGTGACCGTGCGCACGCTGGTCGTGGACGACGATTTCGCGGTCGCCGCCGTGCACCGCGGGTTCCTGGCGTCGCTGCCGGAGTTCACCGTGGTGGGCGAGGCGCACGGCGGCGCGGAGGCGCTGCGGGCGGTGGAGGCCCTGCGGCCGGACCTGGTGCTGCTCGACATCCACCTGCCCGACATCTCCGGGCTGGAGGTGCTGGCGCGGCTGCGGTCGCGCTCCGGGCCGCCGGTGGACGTGATCGCGGTGACCGCGGCGCGCGAGCGGGAGACCGTGCGGCAGGCGATGTCGCGCGGGGTCGACCACTACCTGGTCAAGCCGTTCACCCGGACCGCGTTCCTGGACCGGATGCGGGAGTACCTGGCCCGGCGCGCCGAGGTGCGGCGGCTCGGGCCGTGGCTGGACCAGGAGGAGGTGGACCAGCTGTTGCAGCACCGGCCGCGCACCGCGCTGCCCAAGGGGCTGTCGGCGGTGACGCTGCGGCTGGTGGTGGACACGCTGCGGACCGCGGCGGGGGACCTGTCGGCGCAGGAGGTCGGCCAGCGGACCGGGATGTCGCGGGTCAGCGCCCGGCGGTACCTGGAGCACCTGGTCGGGGTGGGCAAGGCCGAGGTGCAGCCCCGCTACGGCATGGCCAACCGCCCCGCCCACGGCTACCGGCTGACCTGAGCGGCGCGGAACCCGCGACCGGCCGCCGGGGTTCGGTGTGCCGAACACGCGTCGTTACCCGGCCACGGGTTGACGGAAAATCTCCCACTTGGCCGCTGTGCGGAAAGCCTCCGGCTCGTAACGTGGCGCGCGGGACGTCCCGCCCGCGGCCGCCGCCCTCGCACTCGACGACCGCGGGCGTCCCCGTAGCCCGCCCTGCTCTCGACCCGGCACCCCGGGTCCACGAGGGCTGCCCGCCGAAAGGACACCCATGCGCACCAGCAGGTTCCGCGCCGCGCTCGTCACCGCGGCGGCCGCCGCACTGCTCACCGTCGCCGGCGCCACCACCGCCGCAGCCAACCCCATCGCGGCCTCCCCCATCGGGCAGGACCCGGTCTTCCAGCCCGCCGCCGACACCCCGGTCACCGCGCTGGTGACCAAGCTGACCCACGCCCAGGCCACCTCCCGCCTGCGCACCGCCGGCATCTCGTGGACCTCCAGCGGCGGGTGCAGCGACCGCAACCGGCCCACCTGCACCTCATTCGACCAGGTCAACCTGCCGACCATCCAGGGCGCGGAGACCCTCAAGCGCGCCAGCGGCTGCGCCCTGACCATCACCGGCGGCACCGAGACCGGCCACGCCAGCGGCACCTACAGCCACTGGAACGGCTACAAGCTCGACTACCGGCTCTCCAGCTGCCTCGACTCCTACGTCAAGAACACCTTCACCTCCATCGGCGGCAGCAAGTGGCGCTCGGGCTCCGGGAACGTCTACTACCTGGAGGGCAACCACTGGGACGTCACCTACTACAACTGCGGCGGCTGCTGAGACCGCGACCGGCGCCGGGCCCCGTCACGGGACCCGGCGCCGGAGGTGACCGCGACCGGGGCTAGACCTGGCGGAACCAGCGGCAGCCGTAGGGGCCCAGCTCCACGCGGGCCACCCCGCCCTTCACCGGCACCGTGCCGTCCACCAGCAGGTCGGTCAGCTCGCCGTCGAGCTTGTCGATCTCCACGGTGGCGTCGCGGTCGGCCAGGTTGTGCACCGCCACCACGGTGCCGCCGTCGATGTCGCAGCGGTGGGCCAGCACACCCGGCTCGGCGGTGTCGAGCACCTGGAAGGCGCCCCACGCCAGCTCCGGGCACTCCCGGTAGCGCTCGACCAGCAGCCGCACCCAGGACAGCAGCGAGTCCTCGTCGCGGCGCTGCTCCGCCGCGGCGTCCCACCACATGGGGGTGCGCACGGCCTGCCGCCCCTCCAGCGACAGGTCCTCGGTCATGCCGACCTCCTCGCCGTAGAACAGCACGGGGGTGCCCGGCAGCGAGAACAGCAGGCTGTAGACCATCTTGATCCGCCCGAGGTCGCCGCCCAGCATCGAGGGCAGGCGGCGGCGCAGGCCGCGCCCGTAGAGCTGCATGTCCTCCTCGGGGCCGAAGGCCGCGAAGACCTCCTCCCGCTCGGGCACGGTCAGCTTGTCCAGGGTCAGCTCGTCGTGGTTGCGCACGAACGTCGCCCAGTGGCAGTCGCGCGGCGGCTGCGGCCGTTCCTTGAGCGCGTGGGCCAGCGGGCTGGCCTCCTGGCGCGCCAACGACAGGAACATCTGCTGCATGCCGATGAAGTCGAAGCACATGTGCAGCTCGTCGCCCACGCCGTCGTTGTCGCCGAAGAAGCGCATCGTCTCGGTGTAGGGCAGGTTCACCTCGCCCAGCAGCACCGCCTCGCCGTTGCGCCGCGACAGGAACGCCCGCAGGTCACCCAGGTAGTCGTGCGGGTCCGGCAGCGCCTCCACCGGCGCCTCCAGCAGGAACGGCACCGCGTCCACCCGGAACCCCGACAGCCCCAGCTCCATCCAGAACCCCATGACGCGGGCGATCTCGTCGCGCACCGCCGGGTTGGCCACGTTCAGGTCGGGCTGGTGCTTGTAGAACTTGTGCAGGTAGTACTTGCGCGCCTTGCGGTCGTAGGTCCACAGCGACGTCTCCTCGTCGGGGAAGACGATGCCCTCGTCCGCGTCGGCCGGCTTCTCGTCGGCCCAGACGTACCAGTCGTGCATCGGCGAGTCCGGGTCGCGGGCCTGCTGGAACCACGGGTGCTGGTCCGAGGTGTGGTTGACCACCAGGTCCGCGATCACCCGCATACCCCGGTCGCGGGCGGTGCGCACGAACTCCGTGAAGTCGCCCAGCGTGCCCAGCCGCGGGTCGACGCCGTAGAAGTCGGTGATGTCGTAGCCGTCGTCGCGGTCGGGGGTGGGGAAGAACGGCATCAGCCACAGGCAGGTCACGCCCAGCCGGTGCAGGTGGTCGATCTTCTGGGTGAGCCCCCGGAAGTCGCCGCAGCCGTCACCGTCGGAGTCGTGGAAGGTCTCCACGTCCAGGCAGTAGACGACGGCGTTCTTCCACCACAGGTCCGCGGTCCTGGTCAGCTTCACGCCCGCACCTCCGGCAGCACGTGCTCGCCGAAGGCGTCGAGGAACCGCTCCTGCTCCACGCCCACGTGGTGCAGGTAGATCTCGTCGAAGCCCAGGTCCGCGTACTCGCGCAGGGTCTTGGCGTGCCGGCCCAGGTCGGCCGAGATGTTGACCACCCGCGCCACCTGCTCGACCGTGACGTGCTCGGAGACGACGTCGAAGGTCTCGGCCAGGTCCAGGTCCCAGCACACCGGCGGGGCGAACACGTTGCTGCGCCACTGCTCGTGCGCCAGCGCGGTCGCCTCCTCCTCGTCCTCCGCCCAGCTCAGGTGCACCTGGAGGTGCAGCTTGCCCCGCCCGCCCGCCTCCCGGTAGGCGTCGCGCATCCGCTCCAGCTGCTCGACGGGGGCGTTGACGGTGATCAACCCGTCGGCCCACTCCGCGCACCAGCGGGCGGTCGCCTCGCTCACCGCCGCCCCGATCAGCGGTGGTGGCTCCTCCGGCCGGGTCCACACCCTGGCCCGGTCGACGGTCACCAGACCGCGGTGGGTGACCTCCTCACCCCGCAGCAGCGCCCGGATCACCTCGACGCACTCGCGCAGCCGGGCGTTGCGGGTGGCCTTGTCCGGCCACACCTCGCCGGTGATGTGCTCGTTGCTGGCCTCGCCGCTGCCCAGCGCCGCCCAGAACCGGCCCGGGTACATCGCGCCGAGCGTGCCGATGGCCTGGGCGATGATCGCCGGGTGGTAGCGCTGACCGGGCGCGTTGACCACGCCGAGCGGCAGCCTGGTCGACTGGAGCGCGGCACCCAGCCACGACCAGGCGAACGCCGACTGCCCCTGCCTGCTGCTCCACGGTGAGAAGTGGTCCGAGGACATCGCCGCGTCGAAGCCGACCTGCTCGGCCCGCTGGACGGCGGCCAGGAGCGCGCTGGGGTGGACCTGCTCGTGGGACGCGTGCACACCGATGACCGTCATGCCGCTTCACGTACCCAACGTCCGCTTCCGCGACACCCCCACCGGGACCGGTGGGACACCGGGCCCGGGGCCGGGAGAGCAGGGCGGGCCGGGCACCCGGCGAGGCGATCGACGTCAGCGCAGTTCAGGCCGCCGACCCGGGTCCTCCGGCCGCACGTCCACCACGTCGCCCCGGATCACCACGCCACCGTCCACGACACCCCCGTCCACCAGACCACCGTCGACCACGACACCACCGGCCATCGGGTCGCGCCCGTGGCGCAGGTTCAGCACCATCGCCCGCTCCCGCTGCTCCGCCCGACGCGCCATCCGCCCGCTGAGCAGCCGCCGCGTGGGCGGGAACAGCAGCAGCAGGCCCGCCACGTCGCTGACGAAACCCGGCACGATGATCAGGAACGCCGCCGCGGCGATCAGCACCCCGTCGGCCACCTCCCGGTGCGGCGCCCGCCGGGTGCGCATCGCCTCGGAGAACGCCCCGAGCGCCCGCGTCCCCTCCCGCCGCAACAGCACCGTCCCCGCCACCCCACCCAGCAGCAGCAGACCCAGGGTCGGCAACGGGCCCCAGGCGCCGAAGGCCGCCACCAGGGCGGTGACCTCGACGGCCAGACCGATCAGCAGTACCGCGAACACGCGCATACCCACCTCAACGCACGACCACGCCAAAACGCTCCCGGCCGAAATATTTACGCCCAACCGGCCATCTGGCAACATATCTTCACGCCACTCAAGCTGTAGGGAGCATGGATGACTGCGCTGCACGAGGTCGCCCCCGTCCCGGCCACCCCCCAGCCCTACACCTACGCGCGCCGCGAACTCGTCGAACCCGACTGGCGCCGCCTCCCCGGCTGGCGCCACGTCACCGACGCCCAGTGGCGCGACGCCCAGTGGCAACGCGCCCACTGCGTCAAGAACCCCAAGCAGCTGCGGGAGCTCGCCGGCGACCTGCTCACCGACCGCTTCTACGACGACCTCGCCGCCGACCAGCACCACCTGGCCACCATGTCCATGCTGGTCCCGCCCCAGATGCTCAACACCATGGCGCCCCACGCCCCCCTCGACCCCGACGGCTTCACCACCGCCTTCCTGGCCGACCCCGTCCGGCGCTACATGCTCCCCGTCGCCTCCGACCGCGACCCCGACTGGCCCAGCCACCCCCACTCCACCCGCGACTCCCTCCACGAGGCGGAGATGTGGGTCGTCGAGGGCCTCACCCACCGCTACCCCACCAAGGTCCTCGCCGAACTGGTCTCCACCTGCCCCCAGTACTGCGGCCACTGCACCCGCATGGACCTCGTCGGCAACTCCACCCCCCAGGTCACCAAGCACAAGCTCGCCCTCAAACCCGCCGACCGCCAGGACCGCATGATCGACTACCTCAAGCGCACCCCCGGCGTCCGCGACGTGGTCGTCTCCGGCGGCGACGTCGCCAACGTCCCCTGGCCGCAACTGGAGAACTTCCTCATGCGGCTGCTCGACATCGACACCGTCCGCGACATCCGCCTGGCCACCAAGGCCCTCGCCGGACTACCCCAGCACTGGCTCCAGCCCAAGGTCGTCGAAGGGCTCGAACGCGTCGCCCGCACCGCCGCCCGCCGCGGCGCCAACCTCGCCATCCACACCCACGTCAACCACGTCCAGTCGGTCACCCCCCTGGTCGCCGAAGCCGCCCGCACCGCCCTGGAGGTCGGCGTCCGCGACGTGCGCAACCAGGGCGTGCTCATGCGCGGCGTCAACGCCACCCCGGACGACCTGCTCGACCTCTGCTTCGCCCTCCAGGGCGAGGCCAACGTGCTGCCCTACTACTTCTACATGTGCGACATGATCCCCAACGCCGAGCACTGGCGCGTCGCCGTCTGGGAGGCCCAGGCCCTCCAGCACGCCATCATGGGCTACCTGCCCGGCTACGCCACCCCGCGCATCGTCTGCGACGTCCCCTACGTCGGCAAGCGCTGGGTACACCAGCTCCACGACTACGACCGCGAACTGGGCATCTCCTACTGGACCAAGAACTACCGCACCGGCATCGAACTCGACGACGACCACGCCCTGGACCGACGCCACCCCTACTACGACCCCATCTCCACCCTCGGCGACAGCGGCCGCCGCCGGTGGGCCCAGCACCAGGTCTGACAGGACTACCCACCCGCGTGCAACGCGGTCAACCGCGACGCCACCCCGAACCCCAGCACCGGGTCCGGCCGACCCGACAGCAGGCTCGCGTACAACGGCCGGTAGTGCGCGACCTTCCTCGGCGTCCGACCATCGCTCCCCCACGACGCCAGCAGCTCCCCGCCACGACACGCGAACCCCGTCATCGCCGTGTGGTCCAACCACACCTCCACCTCGCCGCACACCACCACGCTGGACTTGCTGCTCGCCCCCGTCCGCCAGTCCACCCGCAACCGCGCCACCCCCACCCCGCCGCGCGACCGGAACGCCACCACCGCCCACGCGGCGTCCCCCGCCTCCTCCAGCGCCGTCACCGCCGTCGGCTCCCCCAACCGCGCCAACACCGTCAGCTGGTTGATCCCCGAATCCGCCCACGGCGACACGTACGAGGCGAACGCCCCCTCACCTCGGCCCCCGTACGGGTCGCAGAACAACGACGTCACCCCCGTCACCGGCCCCCACTCCGGGTGCGCCGCCACCAGCGCCGCCGCCCACTCCACCTCCGGCGAGAACGCGAAGTGGTGCGCGGTGAACACCCGACCAGCCCCCAGCTCCCCCAGCCGCGCCAACGACGCCACGTCCAGCGCCAACGGCTTCTCCACCAGCACCCGCGCCCCCGAGGACCCCAGCACCAGCGCCGCCAGGTCCACGTGCGAGTCCGCCGGCGTCGCGATCACCACCAGGTCCGGCCGGTGCGCGGCCAACGCCTCCGCCGGGTCGGCGTGGTGCGGCGGCCTCGCACCCCGGAACACCGGCGGCCCCGCCACCGGGTCCGCGGTGAACTCCAGGTCCACCTCAGGCCGCTCCGCCAGCACCTCCAGGTGCGTCGCCGCGATCGTGCCCACCCCGATCAAGCCCACCCTCGTCCGTGCCATGCATGAGATCCTTCCTTACACGATCGAGTGGAATTTTTTAAGTCAACACTGAAGCAATAATGGCAGATACACGAAAGAGTCTCGGTTACGCCAGTGCGCTGACGCGCCTGGTGCCGCGCCGCGCGGACTGGACAGACTGGCGGGCATGACCGACTCCACCCTGGCGCTCCCGGCCTACGACCTCTTCTCCCCCGAGGCGACGGCCGACCCGACCGCCCTGCTGCACAAGATCCGCGCCGAGTCCCCGGTCAGCGCGATCCCCCGGCTCGACGCCTTCCTCTTAACCCGGCACGCCGACATCGTCGCGGTGCTCCGGGACCGACGCCTGGTCCCCGCGAACATGGCCCAGCTGCTGGACGCGTTCAGCCCCGAGGAGCGGCAGGAGCTGCTGCCCCTGCGCCTGTCGATGGACCTGTGGATGGGGCACACCACCGAGGCCGACCACGTCCGGTTCCAGCAGCTGCTCAAGCGCTACTTCTCCCCCGCCACGGTCAACGGCCTGCGCCCCCGCGTGCGGGAGCTGACCACCGAGCTGCTCGACGCCGTGGCCGGCCGCGGCCGCATGGACGTGGTCACCGACCTGGCCTACCCGCTGCCCGCCAACGTGATCGCCGAGCTGCTCGGGATGCCCACCACCGACCGCGAACGGCTCCAGGCGTGGTCGCGCGACATCGTGGCGATCTTCCAGCTCGCCGACGTCGACCGGCTGCGGCGCTCGCAGCGCAGCGTGCTGGAGATGCAGGACTACGTGCGCGAACTGGTCCGGCAGCGCCGGGACGACCCGCGCGACGACCTGATCAGCACGTTCATCGCCGCCGAGGACGAGGGCGTGGTCACCGAGGACGAGATCGTCGCCAACTGCGTGCTGCTGCTGTTCGCCGGGCACGAGACCACCGCGGGCCTGATCGCCAACGGCCTGGAGCTGCTGCTGGACCACCCCGACCAGCTGGCCCTGCTCAGGTCCGACCCCTCGCTGACGCCCACCGCCGTCGAGGAGATGCTGCGCTGCGACGGCCCGGCGAGCCTGATCGTGCGGCAGAGCACCGAGCCCTTCGCCCTGGGCGACCTCGACCTGCCCGCGGGCAAGCGGTTCTACCTGGCGATGATGGCCGGCAACCGCGACCCGGAGGTCTTCCCCGACCCCGACCGCTTCGACATCACCCGCAGGCCCAACCGGCACACCGCCTTCGGCCTGGGCGCGTTCTACTGCCTGGGCGCGGCGCTGGCCCGGATGGAGGCCGACGAGTGCTTCCGCGTCCTGCTGGAGCGCTGCCCCGACCTGCGCCGGGAATCCGTCCGGTGGTCGCCGGTGCCGCCCCTGACCCGCCGGCTGGAGTCCCTGGTGGTGTCGTTCCCCGCCGAGTGATCCCGAGCGGTGTGATCCCGAGCGGTGTGGTCCCGAGCGGTGTGGTCCCGAGCGGGGGTGATCTCCACCCGCCACACTGGACGACGTGCGCAAACCCGAGGTGTTCGTGGCCGGGCCCGTGTCGTGGAACCGGCTGGTGCTGCTCGACCGGCTGCCCGAGGCCCGGCCCCACACGACCTTCGCCACCGGGCACCGCACGGCCGTGGGCGGCACCTCGGCGGGCAAGGCGCTGAACCTGGCCTCGCTCGGCGCCCGGGTCACCCTGCGCACGGTGGTCGGCGACGACGAGCCCGGCCGGGAGGTGCTCGCCGTGCTGGCCGCCGCCGGGGTCGAGGTGATCGCGGAGACCGCCGAGGGCGCCACCGAGCAGCACCTCAACCTGATGGACCCGCACGGCGGCCGGGTGTCGATCTACCTGGAGCTGCCCGAGCTGCCCCGCCCCCGGCACGACGAGCGCTCGCTCGCCGCGCTGGTGGCGGCGGACGTCGCCGTGGTCGACCTGGCCGAGCACGCCCGACCGCTGCTGGCGCCCGCCCGCGCGGCGGGCGTGCCCGTGTGGTGCGACCTGCACGACTACGACGGGACCGCCGAGTTCCACCGCGACTTCCTGCGCGCCGCCGACCGCGTCTTCCTCAACGACGACGGGTTCGCCCACCACGACGCGCTGCTGGGGTTCCTGGACTCGACCGGCAAGCCCACCGTGGCCACCCTCGGCGCGCGGGGCGCGCTGGCCCTGGAGCACGGGCAGGTGCACACCGCGCCCGCCGCGCCGGTCGAGCGGATCGTGGACACCAACGGCGCGGGCGACGCGTTCTTCTCCGGCTTCCTGGTGGCCCACCTGGGCGGCGCGGGCGTGGACGCGGCCCTGGCGGCGGGCGCCGAGCAGGCCGCCCGCTGCCTGGCCTCCCCCGGCCTCGCGCCCTGACCAGGGCCCGCCGCCCACTCGTAACTGTCAAGGACTTGCTGAAAGTGTTTGCAAGGTCTTTCATCCGTGTGCGCCGTGTCGACGCGACGGAGGGATCACCATGGAGGGCGTGCCCGCTCGCCTGAGCGACATCGCCGCGCAGGCGGGCGTCAGCGAGGCGACCGTCAGCCGGGTCTTCAACGGCAAGCCCGGCGTGTCCGCCACCACGCGCCGGTCGGTGGTGGCGGCCGTGGACCTGCTCGGCTACGAGCGCCCGCCGCGCCTGCGGCAGCGCAGCGCCGGCCTCATCGGCCTGATCACCCCCGAGCTGAACAACCCGATCTTCCCGGCCCTGGCCCAGGCCGTGGAGCAGGTCCTGACCGGCGCGGGCTACACGCCCCTGCTGTGCACCCAGACGCCCGGCGGGTCAACCGAGGACCAGCTGACCGAGATGCTGGTCGACCGGGGCGTGGCCGGCATCGTGTTCGTCTCCGGCCTGCACGCCGACTCCACCGCCGACGTGGACCGCTACGCCCGGCTCGCCGGGCGCGGCACCCCGTTCGTGATGATCAACGGCTACACCGAGCGGATCTCCGCGCCGTTCATGTCCACCGACGACCGGACGGCCATGCGGCTGGCCGTGTCGCACCTGGTCGAGCTGGGGCACGAGCGGATCGGGCTGGCCGTGGGACCGCGGCGGTTCGTGCCGGTGCTGCGCAAGATCGAGGGCTTCGTGCGGCACATGCGCGCCGCGCTGCACTGCACCGCCGAGGAGGCCGGGGCCCTGGTGCAGCACTCGCTGTTCACCGTCGAGGGCGGGCGGTCCGCGGCCGAAGCCCTGCTCGACCGCGGCTGCACCGCCGTGGTGTGCGGCAGCGACATGATGGCCTTCGGCGCGGTCCGCGCCGCCCGGCACCGCGGCCTGGACGTGCCGCGCGACGTGTCGGTGGTGGGCTTCGACGACTCGCCGCTGATCGTGTTCGCCGACCCGCCGCTGACCACCATCCGCCAGCCCGTGGAGGCCATGGGCAAGGCGGCCGCGCACGCGCTGCTGGAGGCGGTCGGCGGCACGCCCGCGCCCCACTCCGAGTTCGTGTTCCTCCCGGAGCTGGTGGTGCGCGGCTCCACGGGCGCGGGGCCGCGGTGACCGCCCGCCGGGCCAGGGCGCTGCGGATGCGGGCGCAGCGCCTGACCGACCCCGCCCGCACCCTGTCCGAGCTGCTGCGCGACGTGCTCGCCGTGCAGGCCCAGGACGTGGCCGCCGCCGGGCTCGCGGTCCGCGCCCGCACCACCGGCCTGTGCCGCGCCGACCTGCGGGCCGCCCTCGACCGGGGCGACGTGGTGCGCACCTGCGCCCTGCGCGGCGCCGTGCACCTGCTGCACCGCGACGACGCGGCCTGGCTGGTGGCGCTGCTCGGCCCGGTCAACATCGCGCGCGGCCGACCGCGGCGGCTGGAGCTCGGGCTGACCGACGAGCTGTGCGAGCGGGCGCTGGGCGCGCTGCGCGAGGTGCTGACCGAACCGCTGACCAGGACCGCGCTCGTCGACCGGCTCGCCGGGGTCGGCGTGGCGCTCGACCCGGCCGGTCCCGCGCCCTCCCACCTGCTCGCCTACGCCGCCAACCGGGGCGTGGTCTGCGCGGGCGAGACGACCTACCGGCCGCTGCCCGACCCCGACCCGGGGCACCGGCCCGGCCTGCCCGAGTTGGCCCGCCGCTACCTGCGCGCCTACGGCCCGGCCACGGTCGAGGACCTCGCCGCCTGGAGCGGCCTGCCCGCCGACCGGGTGGGCGCGGAGTTCCCCTCGGCCGAGCTGGTGCCGGGCGAGCACGGGTGGCGGCTGCCCACCGCCGACGCGCCCGCCCTGGAGGACACGGTGCGGCTGCTGGGCCCGTTCGACACCTTCCTGCTCGGCTACCGGGACCGGGACCTGCTGCTCGACCCGGCGCACGCCCCGCTGGTGCGGACCCCGGGCGGGGCCCCGGCGCCCCACGTCGTGGTGGACGGCCGGGTGCACGGCACGTGGCGGCGGCGCGACGGGCGGGTGGTGGTCGAGCAGTTCGGCCACATCCCGGTCTCCGAGCTCGACGTGGAGGTGGAGTCGGTGCTCGCCTGGTCCTGAAGGGCAGGTCCGGCTGGTTGCCGGTGCCGCCGGGTGCCGCGCACACCGACCCGATGAGGCCCGGGGCGGCCGGCAGGGCTCGGGCACGTCGTCGCGGTCGCGAGTCCTGCTCGCATTGCCGCTGCCCATCACGCGCCTTTGCGCAAGGTGGTGCAATTGTTTGCAGGCCGGAGCTGCGGTGATCGACCGCGGAAGGCCCTACTAGGGGTTATTCGAAAAACCTTGTGCAAGGATTTGCGGACCCCAGTGTTTTGTGGATCTGACGCGAGTCCCACGGGCCGGTGTCGTACCGTGTCCCGATGACCGAGCGGGGCCAGGCAACCGGTGGTGTGCCGCGGGCGCTGAGTTCGTTCGTCGGGCGCAAGGAGCTGCTCGTCGAGCTGCGCCGGCGGCTCGGCGCCTCACCGCTGATCACGCTCACCGGCGTCGGCGGCGGGGGCAAGACGCGGCTGGCGCTGGAGCTGGCCGGGCAGGTGCAGCGGGCCTACGACGACGGCGTGCGCGTGGTCGAGCTGGCGCCAGCGCGCGGCGGCGACCCGGAACTGCTGGCCCAGGTCGTGCTCAGCGCCGTGGGCGTGCCCGACCAGGCGACCACCACCCCGCTGGACACGCTGGTGGACTACCTGCGGTCGCGGCGGGTGCTGCTGGTGCTGGACAACTGCGAGCACCTGGTCGAGCCGGTCGCGCAACTGGTGCGGGCGGTGCTCGGCGCGGCGCCCGGGGTGCGGGTGCTGGCCACCAGCCGGGCCCGGCTGCGGGTGCCCGGCGAGGTGCTGGTCATGGTGCCGCCGCTGGAGGTGCCCGCCGAGGACGCCCCGCCGTCGGCGGCCTGCGAGTCGGTGGCGCTGCTGGTGGAACGCGCCGAGGCGGGCGTGCCGGGGTGGCGGGTCACGCCGGAGAACTGGCCGGACGTGGTGCGCGTGCTGCGGCGCACCGCCGGCATCCCGCTGGCGATCGAGCAGGCCGTGGTGCGGATGCGGTCCATGCCGGTGTCGCTGCTGGCCGACCGGCTCGACGACGTGATGCGCGTGCTGACCGCCAACGACACCACCAGGGTCGCCCACCACCAGACCATGGCCGCGATGATCGACTGGAGCCACGCCCAGTGCACCCCCGCCGAACGGCTGCTGTGGGCGCGGCTGTCGGTGTTCGAGGGCGGGTTCAGCCTGCCCGCGGCCGAGGCCGTGTGCTCGGGCGGCGAGCTCGGGCGCGACGAGGTCGCCGACGCGCTGGCCGGGCTGCTGGACAAGTCCATCGCGCTGCCCTCGGCCGACCGCAGCCGTCACCACCTGCTGGAGCCGCTGCGGCAGCACGGCGCGGTCCGGCTGCGCGCCTCCGGCGACCTGGCCGACGTGCGCGCCCGGCACCAGGCGTTCTTCCGGGAGGAGGCGGCGCGGCTGGCCGGCGGGTTCGTCGGGCACAACGAGGCCGCGCTGCTGGCGGCGGTCGACCTGGACATGGCCAACCACCGGGTGGTGCTGGCCGACCTGATCACCGATCCGGACTCCGCGCACGCGGGGTTGCAGATGAGCGTCGACCTGGCCCGCACCCGCTGGTACACCTACGCCGGCCGATTACCGGAGGAGCGGCTGTGGCTCGGGCGCGCGCTGGCCGCGACCCCGGCGACCGCCGACCCGCTGCGGGTGAGCGCGATGGCGCTGGACGCCTGGATCGCGCTGTGCCTGGGCGTGGAACGCGCGCAGGTGGCGCGCCGCGTCGAGGAGCTGATCGGGCTCGCCGGCGAGGTGGGGGTCCCGCTGCCGCCGGTGACGTTCGTGCGCGGCGCCTACGAGGTGCTCGCCCTGGGCGAGATCGGGGGCGTGGAGCTGCTGCGGCAGGCGCACGAGGGGTTCGGCGCGATGGGCCCGCACTTCGCGGTGGACCACCACCTGGCGCACATCCTGCACACCGTGTCGCTGGTGCTGCTGGGCACGCGGGAGCAGGCCGAGCCCGCCGCCGAGGAGTTCTTCGCCGAGTGCGAGCGGCTGGGCGCGCTGTGGGGGATCAGCTGGGCGCACTGGTGCCGCAGCGTGGTGCAGACCCGGTGGGGTTCCCCCACCCGCGCGCTGGAGGTGCTCAAGGAGGGCCTGCGCGTGCAGCGGGCGATCCGCGACAAGTGGGGCCCGCTGTGGACGATCGAGGCGCTGGGCTGGGCGCACGCCGAGGCCGGTGACGCGGCCGCCGCCGCCCGGATGCTCGGCCTGGCCCACGGCCTGCACCGGGTGACCGGCGTGCGGGTGGACGGGCTGGTCCCCTTCGCCCTGTTCAGCGGCCGGGCCGCGGCACGGGCGCGGGCGACGCTGGGCGACGACGCCTACGAGCGCGCCTACGCCAACCCCGCCGAGTCGGTGGAGCAGGCGCTGGCCGCGGTCCTGGACGAGCCGGAGCCCGCCGGACCCCGCGACCGGCGACCGGCGGGGCTGACCCAGGCGGAGTGGAACGTGGCCAGGCTGGTGGGCGACGGCCTGTCCAACCCGGAGGTGGCCGACCGCCTGGTCATCTCACCGGCCACCGTCCACACCCACCTGACCCGCATCTACCGCAAGCTGGACATCGCCAACCGGCACCAGTTGATCACCCTGCTGGCCAACCTCGCGGAGTGACACTGCGTGGCGGTGCCGGGCCGGGCGCGTTCCCCCAGTCGGACGGACATCGGCTCAGGGCTCCAGGGTCACGGGCACGGAGGAGAACGTGTTCGGCACGACCTTGTCGTCGCGCGCGAACTCCGCCGCGTCCCCGGCCAACCGGGCGTTCGGGAAGCGCTCGCGCAGGGCGGTCAGCGCGGCACGGGCCTCGATGCGGGCCAGGTGGTGGCCCAGGCAGTAGTGGATGCCGTGGCCGAACGTGGCGTGGCCCAGGGCGGCGTTGCCGGAGGTGGCGGCGCGGTGCGGGTCGAAGCGCGAGGCCGTGGGGCCGTGCACGCCCGGGTCCCGCCCGGCGGTGCCCAGGCCGACCATGATCAGCGCGCCCTCCGGCAGCACCGTGCCCGGCAGGTCGATGTCGGTGACCACCCGGTAGTGCGGCGTCACCCGGGTGGGCGGGTCCCAGCGGGCGGACTCCTCCACCGCGTCGGCCACCGCCTCCGGGGTGGTCAGCCCCTCCCAGGCGCCCGGCAGGGCCAGCAGCGCGGCGACGGTGTTGCCGATCAGGCCCGTGGTGGTCTCGTGGCCCGCCACCACCAGCAGGATTGCGGTGGTGACCAGTTCCTCGGGGGTCAACTGCTCGCCGTCGATCCGGGCCCGCACCAGGGCGCTGAGCAGGGCGTCGTCGGGGCGTTCGCGCTTGTACTCGATCAGCCCCGCCAGGTAGCCGACCATCGCGTCGGAGGCGGGCACGACCAGCTCGGGACGCTCGGTCATCATGCCGGAGGTCCAGCGGTTGAGCTGCATCCGGTCCTCCGGCGGCACGCCCAGCAGGTCGCAGATCACCGCCAGCGGCAGCGGGAACGCCAGCTCCTTGATCAGGTCGGCCTCGCCGGACATCGCGGCCACCATCTCGGTGGCGGTGAGCTCCACCACCGGGCGCAGCGCCTCGACGCGGCGCGGCGTGAACGCCTGCGACACCAGGGCGCGCATCCGGCGGTGGTGGGGCGGGTCGGTGTTGAGCATCGACGGGCCGATGATCCGCGACAGGTCGGTCGGCTTGCCCTTGTCGGACAGCTGCTGCTGCATCGCGGCGCGCAGCCCGCCGGCGTCCTTGGACAGCCGGGTGTCGTTGAGCAGCGTGCGGGTGGCCTCCAGCCCCATGGTGGTGACCAGCACCTCCAGGCCGTTGGGCAGCTCGGCGAGGTGCGCCGGTCCCCGCGCGGCCAGGGCGTCCTCGTGCGCGTGGTGCTGCCAGCCGCGCAGGGGACCGCCTACCAGAGCCTGCCGATCAGGGGCGAACTCCGCCGTCAGCTGCACGTCTTCTCCTTCGCGAGGGGGTGGTTCAGCGTTCACCTTGGCCGGGACGCGGGGGCGGGCGCATCAACCGACATCCGTATTCGTCGCCGGCACGTACGGATGCCCGCGTACACCGGCACGGGGGTGGGGATACGGAAGTGGATACGGAGGGTTGGCGATGCGCCCGGCCGCGCGCGTGCGCGAGGCTGGGTACGCGTTCGGCACCCGACGGCCGGACGCCACCGGACCGGCGGAAGGGTAGGCCGTCGTCCGGCACCCCGGGGGGCGGAGAGGGGTCGCACCACGCGCGGCCCCTTTTCCCGCTCCCCGCCGTTTCCGGCGCGGCACGGCCGGCCAGGACGACGTGGTCAGCACGAACGGTTCGGCCAACCGGAGAGACGCGACCGGCCGGAGCAGCGCGACCGGAGAGCGGCACGGCCGGAGCGGCGCGGTCAGCCGTCGGCGGCGATCCGGTCCAGCACGCGGCGCAGCACCCGGCCCAGCACCTCGGCCTCCTCGGCGGGCAGCTCGTCGAACAGGTAGCGCCGCACGGTCGCCACGTGGCCCGGCGCGGCGCTCCCGATCGCCGCGCGCCCCGCCGGCGTGAGCCGCACCATCGAGCCCCGGGCGTCCTCCGCGCACTCCTCGCGCACCACCAGCCCGCGCTTCTCCATGCGCGCGACCTGGTGGGACAGCCTGCTGCGCTCCCACCCGACGAGCCGACCCAGCTCGCGGGAGCGCACCACCCCGTCCGGCGCCTCCGACAGCGGGGCCAGCAGGGCGTAGTCGGCGTTGGACAGGCCCGAGTCGCGCAGGAGTTGGCGCTCCAGCGCGCCGTGCAGTTCGCGGTGCACGGCCAGGTACGCCCGCCACACCGCCGACTCGCGCTCGTCGAGCCACCGCGGTTCGCCCATGTGGCCAAGCTAGCAACTTGTTGACGCGTCATCAAACACGCGCTAATTTGTTGACGTGTCCGCTAATGGTATGCAGCTCGGCGTGTACAGCTTCGGCGACCGGCACCCCGACCCGGGAACGGGCGAGCAGGTCACCGTCGCCGACGCGCTCCGGCAGTCGCTGGAGCGGATCCGGCTGGCCGACGAACTGGGCCTCGGCTTCTACGGCCTGGGCGAGCACCACCTGCCCGCCTACTCCGTCTCCAGCCCCGGCACGGTGCTGGCCGCCGCGGCGAGCGTCACCGAGCACATCACGCTCAGCAGCGCGGTCACCGTGCTCAGCACCGAGGACCCGGTCCGGGTCTACCAGCAGTTCACCACGCTCGACCAGCTCAGCCGGGGCCGCGCCGAACTGCTGGCGGGCCGCGGCTCGTTCACCGAGTCGTTCCCGCTGTTCGGGGCCAGCCTGGAGGACTACGACGAGCTGTTCGAGGAGAAGCTGGCGCTGCTGCTGCGGCTGGACCGGGAGGACCCGATCACCTGGTCCGGCCGGTTCCGCGCGCCGCTGGAGGACGCGCACGTCTACCCGCGCCCCTACCGCGGGCGGCTGCGCGTCTCGGTCGGCACCGGCGGCAACCCCGAGTCCTCGATCCGCGCGGGCCTGCTCGGCCTGCCCGTGGTCTACGCGGTCATCGGCGGCGAGCCCGAGCGCTTCGCCCCGCTGGTCGACCTGTACCGGCGCGCGGGCGAGGCGGGCGGGCAGGACGGCCTGGAGGTGACGATGAGCGCCATCGGCCTGATCGCCCGCCGGTCGCAGGACGCCAAGGAGGCGTTCTACCCGTACTGGCTGGAGACGATGCGGTACGGCGCCCGCGCGCGCGGCTGGTCGGTGCCCTCCCGGGCCGACTACGACGCCTGGACCCGCGACGCGAACTCGATCTTCGCGGGCAGCCCCGAGGAGGTCGCCGAGCGGCTGGTCTCGGTGGGTCGCCTGGTCGGCGCCGACCGCTACGCCATGCAGATGGACTGGTCGGGCGTGCCGCACCGGCTGGTGATGGAGGCGATCGAGCTGCTCGGCACCGAGGTCATGCCGCTGGTGGAGAAGGAGCTGGGCACGCCCGCGCGCGGCGCCGGCGCGGCCTCCTGACCGGGTGTGACACCACCCACTCGCGATCGCCGGTGGCGCGACGACCGCGTTGATCCCCGGTAAAGTCGTTCTCCGGCGGTTCCGCGGTCGCGATCGCCGGAGACTGCCCGACCGGTCCCCGCCGGGTGTGAGCGCAGTCGTTCCCACCCCCTTGGAGGACCACTCAGTGCGTTCGCGTCCCGCCGGTGCCCGCCGGTGACCCTCGTCCACGACACCACCGCGCCGGTCGACGCGCCGGCGCTGTTCCGCGCCGGCCCCGCAGCCCCCGCGCGCACCCTGCTCGACGTGCTCGCCGACACCGCGCGCCGGTACCCCCACTCCCCCGCCCTGGACGACGGCACCGCCCCGCTGACCTACCGGGACCTGCTCGACGAGGTCGACGCGCTGCGCCGGGAGCTCGTCGCGGCGGGCATCGGCGTCGGTGACCGGGTCGGCGTCCGGGCCCCGTCCGGCACGGCCCGCCTGTACGTGGCGGTGCTGGCCGTGCTGGCGGCGGGCGGCGCGTACGTGCCGGTGGACGCCGACGACCCGGACGAGCGCGCCGAGCTGGTGTTCGGCGAGGCCGGTGCCTGCGCCGTGCTCGGCGAGCGGCTCACCCTCCGGGGCACGCCCACGGGCGCGGTCGGGACGCCCGGTCCCGACGACGACGCGTGGATCATCTTCACCTCCGGTTCCACCGGCAGGCCCAAGGGCGTCGCGGTCACGCACCGCGCGGCCGCCGCGTTCGTCGACGCCGAGGCCCGGCTGTTCCTGCCCGAGGACCCGATCGGCCCGGACGACCGCGTGCTGGCCGGCCTGTCGGTCGCGTTCGACGCCTCCTGCGAGGAGATGTGGCTGGCCTGGCGCCACGGCGCGTGCCTGGTGCCCGCGCCGCGCGCGCTGGTGCGCACCGGGTTCGACCTCGGGCCGTGGCTGGTGGAGCGCGAGATCACCGTGGTGTCCACGGTGCCGACGCTGGCCGCGCTGTGGCCGGTGGACGCGCTGGACGACGTGCGGCTGCTGATCTTCGGCGGCGAGGCGTGCCCGCCGGAGCTGGCCGAGCGGCTGGCCGTGGACGGCCGCGAGGTGTGGAACACCTACGGCCCCACCGAGGCGACCGTGGTGGCGTGCGCCGCGCGGCTGACCGGCGCGGGCCCGGTGCGCATCGGGCTGCCGCTGGACGGCTGGGAACTGGCCGTGGTCGACGCCTCCGGCGCGCCGGTGCCGATGGGCGGCTCCGGCGAGCTGGTGATCGGCGGCGTCGGCCTGGCCCGCTACCTGGACCCGGCCAAGGACGCGGAGAAGTTCGCGCCGCTGCCCGCGCTGGGCTGGTCGCGCGCCTACCGCAGCGGCGACCTGGTGCGCGCGGAGCCCGAGGGGCTGCTGTTCCTCGGTCGCGCCGACGAGCAGGTCAAGCTGGGCGGGCGGCGGATCGAGCTGGGCGAGGTGGACGCGGCGCTCCAGGCGCTGCCCGGCGTCGCCGGCGCCGCCGCCGCGGTGCGCTCCACCAGGGGCGGCAACCAGGTCCTGGTCGGGTACGTGGTCGCGGGTCCCGACTTCGACCGGGCCGCCGCGGCGGCCCGGTTGCGCTCGGCGCTGCCCGCGGCGCTCGTGCCGCTGCTGGCCGCGGTGGACGCGCTGCCCACCCGCACCTCCGGCAAGGTCGACCGCGCGGCCCTGCCGTGGCCGCTGCCCGGCGCGGACGACGCCGCGCCCACCGGGCTGGTCGGCACCGAGGCGTGGTTGGCCGAGCAGTGGGCCGAGGTGCTCGGCTCCCGGGTGGGCGACCCCGGCGCCGACTTCTTCGCCCACGGCGGCGGCAGCCTCGCGGCCGCGCGGCTGGTGTCGCTGATCCGCGCCCGCCACCCCGGCGGCTCGGTCTCCGACATCTACCAGCACCCGACGCTGCGGGCGCTGGCCGCGCGGCTGGACGAGCTGTCCGGGCACCGGGCCACCACCCGCGAGGTCGCGCCGACACCGCGGTGGACCGGCGCGCTGCAACTGCTGCTCCTGGTGCCGCTGACGAGCCTGGTCGGCGCCCGGTGGTCGGTGCTGCTGGCCGCCCTGGGCACCGCGCTCGGCCTGACCGCGCCGGTGTCCTGGTGGTGGATCGCCGCCGGCTGGCTGCTGTTCGTCAGCCCGCCCGGCAAGATCGCCATCGCGGCCGGCGGCGCCCGCCTGCTGCTGCGCGGCGTGCGGCCGGGCACCTACCCGCGCGGCGGGCACGTGCACCTGCGGCTGTGGACAGCCGAACGGCTCGCCGGGTTCAGCGGCGCGACCGAGCTGGCCGGGTCCTGGATCACGCACTACGCCCGCGCCCTGGGCGCCCGGATCGGCCCGGACGTCGACCTGCACTCGCTGCCGCCGGTGACCGGCCTGCTCAAGCTCGGCAAGGGCAGCGCGATCGAACCCGAGGTCGACCTGTCCGGGCACTGGCTGGACGGCGACCGGCTGCACGTCGGCCGCATCCGGGTCGGCGCGGGCGCGGTCGTCGGGGCGCGCAGCACCCTGTTCCCCGGCGCCCGGATCGGCAAGCGGGCCGAGGTCGCGCCCGGCTCCGGCGTCACCGGTTCGGTGCCCACCGGTCAGCGGTGGGCGGGTGTGCCCGCCACGCGCGACGGCAAGGCCGCCCGGCCCGGACCCCGCCCGCCGCGGTCGCGCCGGTGGCGGTTCGCCTACGGGGTGACCACCTCCGCGCTGGGGCTGCTGCCCGCGGTGGCGGCCGCGCCGGCCGTGCTGCTGGTCGTGCGCGAACCGCTGACGCCGGTCTCGGCGCTGCTCGCCGCGCCACTGGCCGCGGTGGCGTGGCTCGGCACCTACGCGCTGCTGGTGCTGGTGTCGGTGCGGCTGCTCGGCCTCGGGCTGCGCGCGGGCACCTACCCCGTCCACAGCCGCGTCGCCTGGCAGGCGTGGGCCACCGAGCGGCTGATGAACATGGCCCGCGTCGCGCTGTTCCCGCTGTACGCCAGCCTGTTCACGCCCGTGTGGCTGCGCGCGCTGGGCATGAGGGTCGGCCGCCGGGTCGAGGCGTCGACCGTGCTGGCCCTGCCGAAGATGACCACCATCGGCGACGGCGCGTTCCTCGCCGACGACACCATGGTGGCCTCCTACGAGCTGGGCGGCGGGCGGCTGCGCATCGCCGCCGCGCGGGTCGGCAAGCGGGCGTTCCTGGGCAACTCGGGCATGACCGCGCCCGGTCGCGCGGTGCCGAACCGCGGCCTGGTCGGCGTGCTGTCGGCCACCCCGCGCAAGGCCAAGGCGGGCAGCTCCTACCTGGGGATGCCGCCGATGAGGCTGCCGCGCGCGGCCGAGGAGGGCGACCAGAGCCGCACGTTCGACCCGCCGCGCCGGCTGGTGGTGGCGCGGGCGCTGGTGGAGCTGTGCCGGGTCGTGCCGGTGATGTGCCACGTGGCGCTGGTGATCGGCGTGCTGCTCGCGGTGCGCGAGGTGGGGCCGCTGCTGGCCGGGCCGGTGCTGCTGGCCGCGGGCGTGGTGGCGTGCGCGGTGGCGGTGGCGGCGAAGTGGCTGCTGGTCGGCCGGTTCCGGACGCGGGAGCACCCGCTGTGGAGCGGGTTCGTGTGGCGCAACGAGCTGGCGGACACCTTCGTCGAGGTGCTGGCGGTGCCGTGGCTGATCGGCTCGGCCGGCGGGTCGCCGGTGATGGGTCTGTGGCTGCGGTCGCTGGGCGCCCGGGTGGGCCGGGGCACGTGGGTGGAGTCGCACTGGTTCCCCGAGTCGGACCTGGTGCGCCTGGGTGACGGCGCGACGGTCAACCGGGGGTGCGTGGTGCAGACCCACCTGTTCCACGACCGCATCCTGCGCCTGGACCGGGTCGAGCTGGCCGCCGGCGCGACGCTGGGCCCGCACGGCATCGTGCTGCCCGGCGCGCGGGTGGGCGAGCACGCCGCGGTCGGCCCGGCGTCGCTGGTCATGGGCGGCGAGCACGTGCCGGCGGGCACGCGGTGGCTGGGCAACCCGATCTCCGCGTGGCGATGACCGATCCGTACCTGCCGGACCACGGCGACGACGGGTACCGGGTCGGGCACTACGACCTGGAGCTGGACTACCGGCCGCACACCGGGCGGTTGGCGGGGCGGGCGGTGCTGTCCGCCGTCGCGGAGGCCCGGTCGGACCGGCTGGTGCTGGACTTCGGCCCGCTGGCGGTGAGCCGGGTGCTGGTCGACGGCAGGCCCGCCCGGTTCACCCACGGCGGCGGCAAGCTGCGCGTGCGCCCGCAGCGGCCGGTGGCGGGACCGTTCACCGCCGAGGTCCGCTACGCGGGCACCGCGCGGCCGGTCCGCACGCGCCACTGGGGCGAGCTGGGTTGGGACCAGCTCACCGACGGCGCGCTGGTGGCCAGCCAGCCGGTCGGCGCGCCGTCCTGGTTCCCGTGCAACGACCTGGTGCGGGACCGGGCGACCTACCGGATCGCGGTCACCGCGCCGTCGGCCTACACGGTGCTGGCCAACGGCGTGCTGGTCGACGGGCGGGTCGGCGGCAGCACCACCACGTGGGTCTACGAGCAGACCGAGCCGATGGCGACCTACCTGGCGTCGGTGCAGGTCGGGGTGTACGAGCGGCTGGTGCTGGCCGACGGTCAGGACCTGCACGCGCCGGCCCGGCTGCTGCGCGCGGCCCGGTACGACTTCGCCCGGCAGCCGCGGATGGTGGAGGTCTTCGAGGGGCTGTTCGGCCCCTACCCGTTCCGCCGGTACCAGGTCGTGGTGACCGACGACGAGCTGGAGGTGCCGGTCGAGGCGCAGGGCATGTCGGTGTTCGGCGCCAACCACGTGGACGGGCGGCGGGGCTGCGAGCGGCTGGTGGCGCACGAGCTGGCGCACCAGTGGTTCGGCAACAGCGTGGGCCTGGCCCGGTGGCGCGACATCTGGCTCAACGAGGGCTTCGCCTGCTACGCGGAGTGGCTGTGGGCGGAGCGCTCCGGCGGTCCGGGCGCCGCCGTGCAGGCGGCGCGGGCGCACGCGCGGCTGTCGCGGCTGCCCCGGGACCTGCGGCTGGGCGACCCGGGCGTGGCGAACATGTTCGACGACCGGGTGTACGAGCGCGGGGCGCTGGTGCTGCACGCGTTGCGGGACCGGGTGGGGGACCAGGACTTCTTCGCCGCCGTGCGGGACTGGACCGGGACCTTCCGGCACCGGACCGCCACGACGGCGGATTTCGCGGCGGTGGTGCAGCGGCACACGGCCCTGCCGCTGGAGGCGTTCTTCCGGGCGTGGTTGGAGGACTCCGCGCTGCCGGCGCTGTGAGGGGGCGGCCGACGCGGTGGAGTGGGCGTGGTGAGGGGGCGCGGTCGGCGCGGTGAGGACGGCCGGTGGCAACGGCCGGCCCTGTGGGCGCGGTCGGCCCGATGAGGGGCGGCCGGCCCCGCGCCGACGGCCGGTCCGGTGGCGGCGCGACCCCGGCGGGTGGGGCACCGCCTGGCCGGTGCCCCACCCGCCGGCTCCCGCCGGCCCGGACTACGGGGTGACCGGTCCGAGCAGGTGGTTGCCCGGCGCGTCCGGGTCGGCGCTGAGGTAGAAGTCGGAGATGGCCTGGCGGAACTCGGCGTGGCTGATCTCGCCGTTGCCGTCCAGGTCCAGCTTCGCGAACGCCGCGCTGGAGTGCTCCCTCGGGATGCCGAGCACGTCGTACAGGCGCACGTACTCGTCGTGGCTCAGGACGCCGTCCTCGTCGGTGTCCAGGGCGCGGATCACCGCGTCGGCGATCGCCATGACCGCCCTGTCGAAGTGCTCGGGCGCGGTGACGTTGACCAGCATGACGGTGGTGAACTCCTCGCGGGAGATCCTCCCGTCGCCGCCGGTGTCCCCGTGCTCCAGCACCAGTTCCCACCACGCGTCGAAGGCGTCGTGGATGGCGGCGGCGGTGGCGTGGTCGTCCTCGTGGGCCACCCGGGCGAACATCCGGGCGGTGGCCTGGAAGTCGTCCCTGGTGAGGTGACCGTCCCGACCCTGGTCGAACCAGTCGAAGACGATGCTGAACTTCTGGTCCTTCAGGACACTGGTCATGGCGTGAACCCCTGGTCCACCCGGTGCGCCCACCACGGCGATCGGCGCGGTACGGGGGACTCTCGCGAAGATCCGCGCGCGCCGCCCGGCCACACCGCATCCTTCACCTCCGCAGGTGAATCCCATCCGGCCATCGGTGGTCCGACATGCTTCGATTTCACCGGAACGGGGTAGATGTCCGTTTATGACGGGTCGAGTGGTGGTGTTCGCGCCGTCGCCGGAGCTCACGGTGACGGTGGAGGAGCTGGACGGTGCGCCGGACATCCACGTCCACGCGGGTGGCCAGGGCGTGTGGCAGTCGAGGATGATCGAGTCGCTGGGGTCGGAGGTCGTGCTCTGCGCGGCGCTGGGGGGTGAGACCGGGCACGTGCTGCGCCACCTCATCGGCGTGGAGCTCAAGGTCCGCGACGTCGCCGCGCGCAACGGCGGGTACGTGCACGACCGCCGCGACGGCGGGCGCGACCAACTGGTGCGGATGCCCGCGGACGCGTTGACCCGCCACGAGCTGGACGACCTGTACGAGATGACGCTGGTCGAGGGCCTCAACGCGGGCGTGGCCGTGCTCAGCGGCCCCGCCGAGCACGACGAGCCGGTGCCGGACTCGGTGTACGAGCGGCTGACCCGCGACCTGGGCGGCAACGGTTGCCGGGTCGTGGTGGACCTGTCCGGCGGGCGGCTCGCCGCGGCCCTGGAGGGCGGCCCCGACGTGGTCAAGATCAGCCACACGGAGCTGGTGGCCGACGGCTTCGCCGAGTCCGACGAGCTCGCCGACCTGGCGCGGGGGTGCCGGGAGATCGCGAAGTCGGGCGCGCGGGCGGTGGTGGTCTCCCGGGCGGCCGACGAGACGCTGGCCCTGATCGAGGACTCGTTCTTCCTCGTCGAGGTGCCGGAGCTGTCCCCCGTGGACACCCGGGGCGGCGGCGACTCGATGACCGCCGGGCTGGCGGCCGGGCTGTCCCAGGGCCGGTCGCTGGAGGAGTCGCTGCGGCTGGGCGCGGCGGCGGGCGCGGTCAACATCACCCGGCACGGCCTGGGCACCGGCAGCGGCGACGTGGTGAGGGAGCTGACCGAACGGGTAACCCTCAAGCCATGGGACGCGGAGTGAGGGTGCTCATCACCAACGACGACGGCATCGACTCCCCCGGTCTGCACGCCTTGGCGCGCGGGGCCCGGGACCACGGGTGGGACGTGGTGGTGGCCGCGCCCGAGCGCGAGGCCAGCGGCACCAGCGCGGGCCTGACCGCCGCCGAGGACGACCGGCGGGTGCGGGTGACCCGGCAGGAGCTACCCGGCCTGCCGGACGTGCCCGGCTTCGCGGTGGCCGCCCACCCGGGCCTGATCGCCCTGGTCGCGGCGCAGGGCGCGTTCGGCGACCCGCCGGACGTGGTGCTCTCGGGCGTGAACCGGGGCGCGAACGTGGGCCGGGCGGTGCTGCACTCGGGCACCGTCGGCGCGGCGCTGACCGCGTCGATCAACGGCGCGCGGGCCATGGCCGTGTCGCTGGACGTGCCGCTGGGCGAGGGGGCCGAGCACCACTGGGACGCCGCGGTCGCGGTGGCGGCGCGGCTGTTCGACCGGCTGGCCGCGCTGCCGCCGGGCGCGGTGCTCAACCTCAACGTGCCCAACCGGCCCGGGGTGGACGAGCCGAAGCGGGCGAGCCTGGCGGAGTTCGGCGCGGTGCAGAGCCGGGTCAAGGACACCGACGACGGGTCGATCGACCTGACCTCGGTGCTGGTGGAGGGCGACCTGCCGCCGGGCAGTGACGCGGCGCTGCTGGCCCAGGGCCACCCGACGGTGACGCCGCTGCGGTCGGTCAGCGAGGACACCGGGCTCGACCTCTAGTCGGTCGCGGGCGGCGCCTCGGCCCCCGTGGAGAGGACCTCGCGGGCCTGCTCGGCGGCGCGGGTGATGCTCTCGCCGACGAAGTCGACGAAGCGGGCAATGCCCTCCAGGCGGACGGCGGCCGGGGTGGCGGGGCCGAGGACCCCGACGCCCCGCCGCGCGGTCTCGGCGAGCTCGGCGTGGGACCGGGCACTGGCGATCATCGACTGGTACCAGACGTCGTTGTCGGCGACGTAGCGCTCGCGGCGGCGTTCGTCGCGCTCCCGCCGGACGAGGCCCTGGCCCTCTAGGAACGTGATCGCCTTGGAGATCGACGCCGGGCTGACCCGGAGGCGCTGGACGAGTTCGGACGCGGTGAGGCTGCCCGCGTCGGTGGTGTAGAGGCAGGTCAGCACCCGGGCCATCATCCTGGGCAGGCCCTGTCGCACGAGCAGGGCGGTGAACGCCTCCTCGTACTCGCGCACGGCCTCGGCGTCGCGCCCGTGGGGTTGCGCGGGCGCCTGCGACCCCCCGGGTGTGGTCCGGCTGCGGCGGCGCGCGCGGTGCTCGGTGGCGCGGCAGACCACGGTCGACCTCGTCGACGGGGTCCTGCGGATCGGGGCATCGGCGAAGAACCAGCTCTTCGGCAGCTCCGGGGCCGTCGAGGTGACGGTCAAGCTGCCCGCGGGCTCCCGCGTCGAGGCGAAGGCCGCCAGTGCCGGGTTCCGGGGCGTCGGGCGGCTGGGCGACGTCGCCTTCGAGGGCGCGCACGGCTCGGTCAAGCTCGACGAGGCCGCGAGCCTCCGCCTGACCACCCTCTCCGGTGACGTCTCGGTCGGTCGCCTCACCGGCCCCGCGGAGATCAGCACCGGGAAGGGCGACATCCTGATCACCGGGGCCGTGCGCGGCACACTCGTGCTGCGCACCCAGGACGGGGACGTGTCGGTCGGGACCGCCGCCGGGGTGTCCGCCTCGCTGGACGCGGGCACCACCCTGGGCCGGATCCACAACGCGCTCAGGAACACCGGGGGCGTCGCGGAGCTCAACATCCACGCGACCACCGCCCACGGTGACATCGCCGCCCGCAGCGCCTGACCGGAGGGGAACGACGATGAGCACCGGGCCGGGGACTGGTTCCTCGGCCGACCGGTCCGATGCCGGCGACCTCGTCACCGGCCACAGGTGCGCCGACCGCGGGCATCACGCGTCGGAGGACACGCTCCAGTCGTCCGGAACGGGCTCCGCGATCGGCTCGGCCCGCTCGCGGTCGGCCGGGGACGCGGTACCGGTGATCAGGTCCGGACCGCCCCACTGGGAGCCGTCGGACGTGACCAGTCGGTGCTTGCCCATGGTGTTACCTCCACTTGATCCTCGGACAAGTACCCCGTTCGAGCCACACAACACTCGAACGGCCTATGGCCCGCCTCACAGAGGCGGGCCACGGGCTGCGGAGCGTGATCATCCCGCGTAGTGCACGTCCGGCCACGGTGGGGTGGTCATGCCGTTGCCGATGTGGAAGGAGGGGTGTGGGGGTT
>NZ_JBHSQO010000009.1:0-21511 GCF_042658445.1 Saccharothrix lopnurensis
GGCGGTGAGCGCGAGCGCGCCGCCCCGGGAGAACGTGGCCGCCGCGCCCGCGGCGAGGGTGGTGGCGACCAGCGCGAGCCCGGCGGTCGCGGCCCGGCCGCCCGCCCGGGGCCGCAGGGCGACCAGCAGCGGGAGCGCGGCGACCAGGAAGTAGGCCAGGTCGTTGGGGTCCTCCAGCGGGCCGCTGGCGCGGGTCTCCCCCGCCACGAACAGGCTGTGCAGCGCGCCCGTCGCCGCCACGACCGCGCCGGCGACCGCCGCGCCCAGCACCCACCGCGGCGGGGCCTCGCGGGCCACCACGTCCACCAGCACCGTGGTGAGCAGGAGGAACGGGAGCCAGCGGAGGGCGTACTCGACCGTGTAGGTGCCGCCGGCGTGCAGCGCCGAGGACGCCAGCAGCACCACCGCCAGCAGCCCGAGCAGGGCGTGGAGGGGGTGCGGCGCGGGGGGCGTGCGGTGCCGGACGCGCACGGCGGCCCAGGTGAGCACCAGCAGCGCGGCCGGGAGCTTGGCCAGCTGGCCGTGCCACTGGAGCAGGTAGCCCTCCAGGGGGGCGGCGAAGACGGTCGCGCAGGCGAAGGCCCGCAGGAGGGCGGTGGCCAGGGGGCCGGTCGGCGAACCGGTGGTGGGGAATCCGGCGGCCGGGCGGCCGGCGGGCGAGGACCCGGCCGGCGAGAGCCCGGCCCGCGGAGACCCGACCGGCGGCAAGCCTGCCGGCGGAGGCCCGGCCGGCGAGGGCTCGGCGGCCGAAGGTCCAGGGGCCGGGCGGCCGGCGGCGAGCGGTCCGGTCATCCGGACCGCGCCAGCAGTGCGGCGTCGCGGTCGGGCAGTCCCGCCAGGCGGCGCACGTGCTCCCCGGTGCCCACCACCTCGAAGTGCCGGCGCAGCACGTCGAGCACCCAGCCCAGGAACTCGACCTTGCGGGCCCCCGGCACCGCCATGCCGGGGAAGAACTCCAGGCCCGGCGCCTCGGCCGCGCCCAGCACGTCGGTGGGGTGCAGCAGCAGCGACGGCTGCACCCCGCGCGCCCGGCACAGCCGCACCGCGGTGGTGAAGTAACCGCGGGCCAGGCGCGGCGAGAGCTGGTGCAGCTGGAGCAGGTAGGAGCCGTGGACGGGCACCCGCAGCAGCGGCATCGTGGTCACCGGCAGCTCGACCAGCCCCGCGCCGACGCGCCAGCGGTAGGCGGCGTTGGGCGCGCGGACCCGGCCGAAGCCGCCGAACAGGTCGCGGTCGCCCCCGCCCGGCGCGGTGCGGTTGTGGTAGGCGCGGGCCAGCGGGCCGATCCAGGTGGGCAGGGTGCTGGCGTCGTAGTCGTAACCGCGTTCGGCCAGCAGCTCCAGCAGCTCGCGGGTGACGCTGAAGCCGGGACCGCGGAAGCCGCGGGGCCGGGGCGCGCCCGCGGCGGTGATCGCGTCCTCGGCCCGGACCAGCTCGGTCTCCAGCTCGGCCCGGGAGTAGCGGTGCAGCCAGGGTTCGTGCCCGTAGGAGTGGTTGGCGACCTCGTGGCCGGCGGCGGCGACCGCGGCCACGGCGGCGGCTCCGTCGTCGCGCTCGGCGTCCGCGCCCACCACGAACACGGTGGTGGTCAGGCCGTGCGCGCCGAAGACCTCCAGCAGGCGCGGCACGGCGGTGCCCAGGAAGCTGGGCCGGCGCTCCCACTCCGGGTCGCCGTGGGTCTTCAGGTAGGCCCAGAGGTTGTCCAGGTCCAGCGAGACGCTGGCGGTGCTCATCCGGCCACCCGCACGGGGGTGGCGGCGAGCCGGTCGGCGGAGCCGAGCAGCAGGACGCCGGACACGACCAGCCCGACGCCGAGCACGACCCACCACTCGCGGCCGGGCACGACGCGGTCGCCGAGGGCGGCGATGCCGATCACCGAGGTGACCACGACGGTGGTGGCGTCCATGGTGGCGGCGGTCGAGGTGGCCGAGCCGCGCCGCAGGCCCAGGGCGAGGTAGGACTGCCCGACCAGGGCGGCCGCGACCATGAGCCAGGCCAGCGCGTTCAGCGGGAGGGTGGGCAGCGGCTCGTCGGCGATGGTGCGGCTGGTGATCGCGACCACGGCGAACGCGAGGCCCGCGAACGCCGCCAGCGGCACCACGGCGCGGACCTTCCGCTGCGCCGCGGCGAGCAGCGCCAGCGGGAGTCCGAAGAGGACGAACGCGGCGAGCGGCGGCAGGTCGCGCGCTGTGGACGGCGTCGCGGCGGCCACCAGCAGCACGAGCCCCAGCGCCATCACCGCGAGCACGGCGACCTCCACCGGCCGCACCCGCCAGCCGAGGACGAGCACGCCGAACAGGGTGGCCAGGCCGACCGCGCACGAGGACCCGGCCTGGACCAGGTAGAGCGGCAGGTCGGCGCGGGCGAGGAAGGCCAGCGCGAACCCGCCCAGCTGACCGGCGAAGCCCAGCAGGTACAGGCGGTCGCGCGCGAGCCGGGCGAGCAGGCCGGGACCGCCGAGGTCGTCGTCGGCGCGCCGGGAGGCGACCGACTGGGCGACCACGCCCAGCGCGTACATCACCGCGGACGCGGCGAGTTCGAGGTAACCAGTCACGCGACCCTTCCCCAGCGGGGGCGATCCGATGTTCGGAGGGGCAGCGTAGGACGCGGGAGGCGGCTTCTCTTTCGAGCGATAGGCAACTACACGAGTGAGTGAACTCCCTGATTACGCAACGGTTTATCGGCCGCCCGGGTTGGCCGCCGCCACCCCGATCCGGGTGAGCCGGCCCGGTCAGCCGCGGTGTTTCACCACTGCGCCGGTGCGGCGCACCCGGGACCGGCGTGGCCCATCCGGGACCGGCGTAGCCCACCCGGGACCGGCGCGGCGCACCCGGAACCGGCGTAGCCCACCCGGGACCGGCGTGACCCACCCAGGACCAGGCCGGCCCACCCGGAACCGGCGCGGCCCACCCACGCCGGCCCACCCAAGGCCGATCCGGCCCACCCGCGCCGCCCCAAGATCGTTCCGCTGTTGCCGGATCAGCAACTTTTGTTGTCACCGACGCGGGCCGGTGCGGAGCATTGGGGCATGACCACGACCGAGGAGTTCTGGGAAACGTTCTACCGCGAGCACGAGCGGGTCTGGACCGGCAACGTCAACCCGCTGCTGGCCCGCGAGGTGTCCGAGCTGACCCCCGGCACGGCGCTGGACCTGGGCTGCGGGGAGGGCGGGGACGCGCTGTGGCTGGCCGCGCGGGGCTGGCGGGTCACCGCGGTCGACGTGTCGGCCGTCGCGCTGGAGCGGGCCGGGGCGCGGGCCGCCGAGGCGGGGCTGGCCGAGCGGGTCGAGTGGCAGCGCCACAACCTGTCGCTGTCGTTCCCGGCCGGGGAGTTCGACCTGGTGTCGGCGCAGTTCCTGCACTCGACGACCGAGGCGGAGGGCGAGCGGAACCGCATCCTGGCGCGGGCGGCCGGTGCCGTGGCGCCCGGCGGGGTGCTGCTGGTCGTCGGTCACGCCGGGTGGCCGACCTGGCAGGTGGGCGACCGCCCGGAGTACCACTTCCCCACCAACGCCGAGGTGCTGGCCGGGCTCGACCTCGACGAGGGCTGGTCGGTCGAGGTGGACGAGTCGGTGGTGCGGGAGCTGACCGGCCCGGACGGCGAGCCCGGCACGCGCGCGGACCACGTCCTGAGGCTGCGCCGGGGCCGCTAGCCCGGCGGGCGGCGGGACCGGATCACGGCGGACCCGCGAACAGGCCCAGCTAACAGGCCCCAGGAGCAGGCCCCGGGAGCGGTCCCGGCGGGCCCGCGAGGTGCGGACCCGCCGGGAACCCCGGGTCAGGGACGCGGCGTGGCGTAGACGATCCGCTTGCCGTCGTGCTCGGTGACGGTCCACAGCTGGTTGCGGCTCGACCAGTAGGACAGGTCCTCGACCCCGATGGCCACGTCGTGCTCCGCGCCGTCGGTGGCGAGCACCCCGATGCCGCCGCGGACGGCCGCCTGGAGGTGGCCGGGACCGGTCGTGCCGCCGCCGGTGCTGTGCAGGTACCAGCGGTTGGCGAAGGACACCGCGCCCTGCACCCTCGGCTTGGGCAGGCGGTCGGCGCTCCGGGCCCGCCACAGCCCGTTGCCGTCGGTCAGCGGCGTGCCGTCGACGAAGTTCAGCGGCCAGGTCGCCACCCGGCCGTTGCGGTCCGGGTCGCCCAGGTCGGAGCAGTACTCGCCGGTGGTGATCAGGTCCGGCTCCGTGCTGCGGTCCAGGGAGATGTAGGAGAACTTCTGCGGGCCGGAGGCGTTGCACCCGTGGTCCGGCGGGAACGAGGCCAGGCCGCTCGGGTTGCTCCACCCGTAGGTCTGGGGCATGACGTACCGGTAGCCGTAGCTGTAGAAGGTGCCGTCCTGCCTGCCGACCCGGTCCGGGTCGGTCACGTCGCCGTTGGCCGCCGACTTGACGTCGAAGATGTAGCGCATGTCGAACACCCGGATGCCGCGCCGGGTGTCCACCAGGTACAGGAAGTTGCCGTACCAGACGATGCCGCCCGCGTGGACGCTGCCGCCGTCGCCGGACTGCGGCGTGGTCACGGCCTCGTAGGAGGCGTTGCCGGAGTTGTTGACGAAGGGGTAGACCAGCAGCACGTGCTGGTAGTTGCCCGTGTCGGTGTCCAGGAAGGACACCCGGACGCCCTTGGCGGGCGAGGTGTCCTTGTTGTACCAGCTGACCAGGATGGCCTGTTCGTCCCCCCACAGCTCGTCGTCCTGGGCGTCGGCGACCGTGGTCACGCCCTGCGGCATCCACTGCGTGGTGTTGGTGTCGCCCTCGTTGAAGCAGAACTTGCCCACCACGTGGCGGTCGTTGGTGTTCAACGCCGGCGAGGTGCAGTCCGCGCCCTTGGGCGCGTCGGTCCGGTTCGCCTGGAGCAGGATGTTCTGCACGCCCAGCTTCGGCAGCTGCTCGTCGAGCAGGCCGACGACCGAGTGCAGGTTGGCGTTGCTCGGGACCAGGACGAAGTCGCCCAGGGACGGCGCGGTGGCCGCCGCGGCGGTCGCGGGACCGGTCAGGGATGCGGTGAGCACCGCGGACACGGCGAGCAGGGACACCGCGTTCCGGTTCCTCATGAGCCTCCTCCGGGATCGGGTCGGGAAGAACCCGTTCACCCTACTGAGGAGTACACACGTTGTGCCGCGCCGGCCCCGACCTCAGGCCAGCAGGTCGGCCAGGGTGGTCAGGGCCTGCCCCAGGGGCAGGTCGACGCGGACGGACGCGTGCGCGTCGCCCCTGGTCTCGCCCCGGTTGACGATCAGGACCGGGGTGCCCGAGGTCGCCGCCCGCCGGACGAACCGCAGGCCGGACATCACCGTCAGCGAGGAGCCCAGCACCAGCAGCGCGGCGGCCCCGTCGACCAGCTCGCCGCACCGCTCGACGCGCGGCCTGGGCACGTTCTCGCCGAAGAACACCACGTCCGGTTTGAGCACTCCCCCGCAGTCGGCGCAGTCGACCAGCCGGAACGAGCGCACCTCGGCCTCGGCCAGGTCCACGTCGCCGTCGGGGTTGATCCGGGACGCCTCGGCCGCGAAGTCCGGGTTGGCCGCGCGCAGCCTGCGGTCCAGCTCCTCGCGGGGGCCGGTGCGGCGGCAGTCCAGGCAGATCACCCGGTCGAGGCTGCCGTGCAGCTCGACCACGTCGGGCGTGCCCGCGGCCTGGTGCAGGCCGTCGACGTTCTGGGTGATCACGCCGGTCACGCGGCCGGCGGCGTGCAGGCGGGTCACGGCGAGGTGGCCCGCGTTGGGTCGGGCGCGGGCGATGGTGCGCCACCCGAGGTGGCTCCGCGCCCAGTACCGCCGCCGGCCCGCCGGGCTGCCGACGAACTCCTCGTAGGTCATGGGGGTGTGCTTGCGCAGGCTGCCCGCCGCGCCCCGGTAGTCGGGGATGCCGGATTCGGTGGACAGGCCCGCGCCGCTGAGCACCAGGACCCGGCCCGCCGCGAGCGCCCGCACGACCTCGTCCAGGCTCGTGGTGCGCGGCAGCGGCGCGCCGGTGGCCGTCCAGCTCAGCGTCGGCCGTGTGCGCATGGCACCCAGGTTACGTGGCCGGACCGACATCCCGGGGTCTCGTGGCGCGCGGCCGCGGGACCGGGGTCACCTGGCCGGGCCGGTGGACTCGCGGATCACCAGCTCGGGCGGGTTGACCCGCACGGGGGCGTCCTCGACCTCGCCGAGCGCGGCGAGCAGCACCCGGGCCGCCGCCTGCCCGAGGCCGACCAGGTCCTGCCGCACCGTGGTCAGCCGCGGGTGCACCAGCTCGCTCAGCGGCAGGTCGTCGTGGCCGATGACGGACAGCTCGCGGGGCACGTCGACGCCGAGCCGGCGGGCGGCGCTGAGGCCGGCCACGGCCATCGAGTCGTCGGCGAACAGGATCGCGGTGGGGCGCGGGCCGGCGAGCAGGTCGGCCACGCCCACCGCCGCGCCCGCCGGGGTGAAATCGCCGTCCACCACCGAGGGGCTGGGCACGAAACCGTTCTCCCCCAGCACCTCCTTGAACACCCGCTTGCGGTGGTGGGTGTGCACGCGGCTCCCGGGGCCGCACAGGTAGGCGATGCGCCGGTGGCCGTGCCGCAGCAGGTGCTCGACGGCCTGGCGGATGCCGCGGTCGGGGTGGGTGGCCCGGACGGACGGGATCGGGTCGTCGTCCCACGGGGTGCCGACCAGCACGGCGGGCAGGCCGAGGTCGCGCAGCAGCGCGAAGCGGGTGTCGCCGACCCGGCTCCCGGTGAGCAGCACGCCGTCGACCCGGCCCTCCTCGGCGAGCCTGCGGTAGGCGGCCTCCTCGGCGCCCTGCTCCCCGCCGACCACGTGCAGCAGCAGGCCGTAGCCCCGGGGCGTCAGCTCACGCTCGATGCCGTCCACCAACAGGGTGAAGGGCGGGTCCGTGCCGGGCAGGCCAGGCCCGCGCCGGAGGACCATGCCCAGGGCGCGGGTCCTGGCGGCGCGCAGGGCGACCGCGGTGGCCGACGGCGTCCACCGGAGCTTGGCGGCCGCGGCCAGCACGCGCTCGCGGGTGGCCGTGGAGATGCCGCTCTTGCCGTTGACGACCTTGGACACGGCCGAGACGGACACGCCGGCGAGCGAGGCGACGTCGGAGATCGTCGGCTTGCCACTTCCTCCCACGCGGAAAACGGTACACCTGGCTCTGAACAGGGCTCGACTGATTTTTGGTAAAACGATATACCTGTGTCGTGCGGCCCGGTCCGGGCAGGCTCACCGGCTCGGGCGGCGCGCGGGTACCGGCGACCGACGTGCGCGGGCCGGGGCCGGGGGAAGTCCGGTGCGGGAGTGCGGAGGAACGAGTGAGGATCACGGCGGCGGACGTGGTGGTGACCTGCCCGGGGCGCAACTTCGTGACCCTGCGGGTGACCACGGAGGACGGCCTGGTCGGCCTGGGCGACGCGACGCTCAACGGCCGGGAGCTGGCGGTGGCGTCCTACCTGGCCGACCACGTGGTGCCGCTGCTGCTCGGGCGGGACGCGCGGGCGGTCGAGGACACCTGGCAGTACCTGTACCGGGGCGCGTACTGGCGGCGCGGTCCGGTGACCATGGCCGCGATCGCCGCCGTGGACACGGCCCTGTGGGACATCAAGGCCAAGGCCGCCGGAATGCCGCTCTACGAGCTGCTGGGCGGCGCGTGCCGGGTCGGCGCGCTGGCCTACGGGCACGCGTCCGGGCGGGACCTGCCGGAGCTGTTCGACTCGATCCGGCTGCACCTGGAGCGGGGGTTCCGGGCCATCCGGGTGCAGACCGGCGTCCCCGGCCTGGGAACGGTCTACGGCGTCGCGTCGTCCGCGGCGGGCGGCGGCGACCGGTACGACTACGAGCCGGCCCGGCCGACCGCGCTGCCGGTCGAGGAGGTCTGGGACACCCGCGCGTACCTGCGGCACCTGCCGGGCGTGTTCGAGGCGGTGCGCCACGAGTTCGGGCCGGAGCTGCCGCTGCTGCACGACGGGCACCACCGGATGACGCCGATCGAGGCCGCCCGGCTGGGCAAGGCGCTGGAGCCCTACGACCTGTTCTGGCTGGAGGACGCCACCCCCGGCGAGGACCAGGCGGCGCTGCGGCTGATCCGGCAGCACACCACCACCCCGCTGGCCATCGGCGAGGTGTTCAACTCCGTGCACGACTACACCACGCTGCTGGGCGAGCGGCTGATCGACTACGTGCGGTCGGCGGTCACCCACACCGGCGGCGTGACCGCGATGAGGAAGCTGCTGGACTACGCCGCCGTGCACGGGGCCAGGTCCGGGCTGCACGGGCCCACGGACATCTCGCCGGTGGGCATGGCCGCGGCGCTGCACCTGGACCTGGCGGTGCACAACTTCGGCATCCAGGAGTACATGCCGCACACCGCGCGGACGCTGGAGGTCTTCCGCACCTCGTACACGTTCACCGCCGGCCTGCTGCACCCGTCCGACGCCCCGGGGCTGGGCGTGGAACTGGACCTGGACGCGGCGGCGCGGTTCCCCTACCGCGCCGCGTACCTCCCCGTGAACCGCCTGGCGGACGGGACCGTCCACGACTGGTGAGCGCGTGCGGCAGACGGGCGGTCAGCCGCGGAACACGGCCCGCACCAGCGCGGCGTCGTACGGGCGGTTCCCCGACTGCACCGGCATGGTGTCGGGCGGGCGGGCGCCGACCAGGTCGGCGGCCCCCGGCGGCAGGCCGACCCAGTGGTCCACCAGCTCCACCACCACCGGCTCGCCCGGGGCGAGCTCGCAGGTGATCTCGCGCGGCGCGGTGCCGTACAGCTCCAGCTGCCGGCCGCCCAACCGGTGCCCGCCGAACCGGCAGCTCCCCCCGGGCAGCGTCACGTGGGTGCGCCAGGCCCGCTCGCCGGGCGTGATCCGCAGGCGCAGCGCACCGGGGCCGGGCAGCACCTCGGCGGTCGGGGCGGGCAGGTCCAGCACCGGGGCGTCGGCCCGCAGCGCCGGCTCGGGCAGCGGCGGCGCGGCGACCCGTTCCGGGTCCTCCCCCAGCACCCGCCGGGTCCACTCGTCGGTCTCCGGGTCGCCGGAGAGCCAGTCCGCCCGGCCCGCCTCCGTGTCCAGGCGGTAGACCAGCGCGTTCGGCCGCGGCTCGGCCGGGCTGAACCCGAACCGCAGGGTGCCCGCGGCCAGCAGCGCCACCGCCACCGCGCCGACGACCAGCGCGCCGTGGCGCGGCAGCCCGCCGAGCAGCGGCAGCAGCAGCACGCCCGCCAGCAGCGCGAACACCACGCCCACCGCCGCCATCGGCATCCCCAGCGCCACCAGCAGCGTGCCCACCAGCGGCGGGTAGACCGCGGCGGCGACCAGCGGCGGCAGGAACGCGAGGCGGGGCCGCCACAGCGCGAGCAGGCCCACCGCCAGCGGCCACTGGAACAGGAAGCTCGCGCCCGGCACGAGCACCGCGGTGACCGCGAGCAGCACGGCGGGCAGCACCAGCACGCCCCCGACCACCTCTTCCGGGGCACGCCCCCGCACCAACCGCGCCGCGCCGAGCAGGACCGCCAACCCCAGCACCGCGAACCCGGCGACGAACCAGCCCCGCTCGTGGGGCTCGGACAGCGCCAGGAACGCCAGGCCCGGCCGCAGCGCCGCCACCGCCGCCCACAGCGCGAACGTCAGCGCCCCCGCCACGACCACCGCGCCCGCCGCCACCCCGGCCACGAACAGCACCCGCAGCCGCCGCACCACGACCAGGACCAGGAACGCGCCCACCGTGACGGCCGCCAGGAGCGCCGCCGACCACACCGGGTAGCGCACCAGCACCCGCGAGAACAGGTCGAAGTACACCGCCGACCCGCCGCCCGCCGCGCTCAGGTCCCGGTCGCCCAGCTCGCGCACCAGGCCCACCATCGTGTCGCCGTGGTGCTGGAGGCTGCCGCGGTCGAGCCGCGACACGTCGTCGTAGGGCGAGTGGTAGTCGTGGACGTGCTCGATGAACGCGCTGTTGAGCCCGCGCGCCCCGGCGGCGAGGAACGCGCTGAAATCGCTGTAGTTCGGCATCAGCCGGTAGACCTCGGCGGCCAGCGAGTTCGCGATGGGCCTGCCGGAGGCCGCCGCGAACGCCGACACCAGCGGCCCGTTGTCCGGGCCAGTCTCGAACATCCACACCGGCCCGCCGCTGCCGCGGGCCTCCCAGTTCAGCACCGCGCCGTAGTCGCCGACGCCGTGCCGCCGCACGAACGCCTCGGCCCCCAGCGTCCCGGCCTCCTCGCCGTCGGTGAACAGGAACACCACGTCGTTGCGCACGGGCCGCTGCCCCAGCGCCCGCACGGTCTCCAGCATCGCCGCGACCGCCGCGCCGTCGTCCGCCGCGCCGGGGCCGGTGGGCACCGAGTCGTAGTGCGAGACCAGCAGCAGCGCCTTGCCGCCGGAGGCGGACGGGTCGGTGCCGCGCACCCTGGCGACGACGTTGTGGGTCGTCGCGACCCGCTCCACCCCGCGCCACGCGCGGACCACGTCGTCGGACTCCACCGACACCTCGGCGCCGAACCCGCGGGCGGCCCCGGCGACGTACTCGCGCACCCGCGCGTTGTCGGCCGAGCCGATCGGGTGGGGCCGCTGCGCGACCGCGCGCAGGTGCTCCTCGGCCCGGCCCGCGGCGAACTCGGCGGGCGGGGCGTCGGCGCGCGGGGAGGGCGGGCGGAACGCCAGCACGGCGAGCGCGCCCACCGCCGCGACCACCACGAGCAACACCGCCACCGACCACGTCCGCTGGAGCACCGGCCGACCTTAGACCGCCGCGCGGCGGACGGGAACCGGTCCGCGACGGGGCCGCGGCTTTCGGGTACCCGCAGCACATGCCCCGACGCCGCGCGCGTCGCCGCCGAACGGACGACTGGGGTGCTACCGGTGCGCGCGGCGGACCCGTAACGTCAGCCGGCGCTGTGAATCAGGAGGCCAGATGGACATCCGGGACCAAGTCTCCACCGAGGAACCCTTCGCCACCGCGCTGCGCGCCGCGATCGCCGCCCGCGGCCTGGGCCTGGACCGCATCCGGCAGCGGCTGCTCGACCGGGGCACGGAGATCAGCGTCGCCGCGCTCAGCTACTGGCAGTCCGGCCGCAGCAAGCCCGAGCGGCGCGGCTCCATCCAGGCCGTGCGGCACCTGGAGGAGGTGCTGGGGCTGGCACCCGGGTCGCTGACCGGGCTGCTGGGCGAGCCCAGGGCGCGCGGGCGGACCCGGCGCACGGTCGACGCGCCGGGGCTGGAGGACATGTGGCCCGACCGCGAGCGGATCGAGCCGGTGCTGTCCCTGGTCGACCGGGACGAGGCGATGAGCAGGATCACCCTGCACATCGCCGTGGAGATCGCGGCGGACCGGGGCGTGCGGACCGTGCGGACCAGGCAGGTGCTGCGCGCCGAGCGCGACGGGGCCGACCGGTGGGTGACGGTGCACGACCTCACCCAGCCCGGCCCGGCGCCGCGGATCGAGCCGATCCGGTCGTGCGAGCTCGGCCGGGTGGTCCGCGTGGAGGAGGAGGGGGTGGTGGCCGCGGAGCTGGTGTTCGACCGGGTGCTGGCGCGCGGCGAGACCATCGTGGTCGAGTACGCGTCGGTGGTCGACGGCCCGCCCTACCCGCGCGGCGACGACACCTATTGCAGCCAGTTCCGCACCCCGGTGCGGGACTACGCGGTGGAGGTGCAGTTCGACCCGGCGGCGCTGCCCAGGTCGGTCCGCCGGTACGTGGTCAAGCCGGACGGGTCGCACCCGGTCGAGCACCAGCGGATGGCGGTGTCGCCGGAGGGCTACACGCACGCGGTGGCGCTGGGGTTCGGGCCGGGCATGTTCTGCGTGGCCTGGGAGTGGCCGGACTAGCGCCGGGAGCCCCGCCGGCCGCGTGATATCGGTCGACACGGGCGGTGGGCGCGGCGCACCATGTCCGCCGTGCTCACCGCCCCCACCGGCCACACCGCCCGGCCGCCCGCCCTCGACGACGCCGAAGCGATCCTGCGGCTCGTGCACGCCTGCACGACCCCGGTGATCGGGTTCGGCGACTACACCCTGGACGACGTGCGCGACGAGCTGGGCAGGCCCGGCCTCGACCCGGCGCGCGACGCCTGGCTGGTCCTCGACGGCGACGAGCCGGTGGGGTACGCGACGGTCGAGGGGCGCGGCGACGGCGCGCGGGCCGACGTGGACGTGGTGTCCGCGCGGCCGGCCGTGGTGGACTGGCTGTTCGAGCGGGCGCTGGCGCGGGCCCGGGAGGTCGCCCGCGCGGCCGGGCACGCCGAGGTGGTCGTGGACCAGGGCGTCTACCGGCAGGACGAGGCGCTGCGGGGGAAGGTGGCGGCGCTCGGGTTCGCGGTCGGCACGACGTTCCACCGGATGCGGGTCGACCACGCCGGTGCCGTGCCGCCGCCCGCGCCGATCGCCGGGCTGGTGCTGCGCCGGGCCGACGACGACGGGGTGCGGCGGGCGGCGCACGAGGTGTGGAACGGGTCGTTCGCCGGGCAGTTCGGGTTCACACCGAAGACCTACCGCGAGTGGCACGAGGCGCAGGACCGGAAGTCGATCTTCGACTGGTCGGGGCTGTGGCTGGCGGAGCTGGCCGGCGCGCCGGTCGGGTTCCTGGAGCGCACCGACCAGTTCGCCGACGAGGACCGCGGCTACGTGGGCCACCTGGGCGTGCTGCCCGCGGCGCGCGGCCGGGGCGTGGCCGGGCACCTGCTGCGGCACGCGTTCCACCTGGACACCGCGGAAGGTCGGGTCGGCACCGTGCTGCACGTCGACTCGAACAACCCCACGCCCGCGCTCGGCCTGTACGAGTCGGCGGGGATGCGGCCGGTGCTGGTGATCGACGTGTGGCGCGGCACGTTCCCGACCTGACCGGCCGCGGCGGGCCGGTGCCGGCGGTGGGTTCGGTCGGGTCGCGTGGTCGGGTCCGGCGGTCAGGCGAAGCGCTGGCCGTCGATCAGCCACCCGCCCCCGGTCTTGACCAGGGTGTAGATGTGCTGCTCGGCCTGGCTGCGGCCGTCCTTGTACCGGTAGGTCACGGTCGCCGCCACCTCGTTCACGCCCACGGCCCGCACGTTGCCGAGGGTGACCGCGCTCATCTGGCCCCAGAACGCCCGGTAGTCGCCGAACGTGGGCGCGAACCGGGCCTTGAAGCCGTCGGTCAGCCGCGCGTAGCCGGCCTCCAGGTCGTTGCCCGGTAGCAGGGCGTAGTAGTTGCCCACGGCCTGGTCGGCCGGGACGTCGGCGGGCGGCTGCTCGGGCGGGGGCGTCGTGGTGACCTCGGGTGCCGGGGTGGTGGTCGTGGTCGTGCCGGGCGGCTGCTCGCCGGTGGGCTCCACGGGCGGCTGCTGCTGCCCGGCCGTCGTGGTGACCTGCGTGGTGGTGGTGGCGCCGCCGTCCGGTCCCGCAGTCCCCGGGTCGTCCCCGTCCCGGTTGAGCAGGTAGACCACCACGGCGACGGCGACCAGCGCGACGACGCCCAGCGCGATCAACGCCTTCCGGTCGCCCCGCCGCTCCTCGCGCTCGGGAGCGGGGGACGATGGGGGCGGCGCGGCCGGGGGAGGGGGCGTCGGCGGGGCGGCGGGCCGCTGCGCCGCCTGCGGCTGCGGCTGCGGGGTGGGCGTCGGCGTCGGTGGCGGGGTCGGCTGGGGAGCTGGTTCCGAGACCGGTTCCGGCGTCGGCTCCGCGACCGGTTGCGGGGCCGGTCCGGGTTCCACCGAGGTCAGCGTGGCCAGCGGGGTGGCCAGCAGCGCGGTCCGGTCGGGCTTGTGGTCGAACCGCACGTCCCGGAGCATCCGCTCGGCCTCGGGCATGGTCGGCCGGGTCTCCGGGTCCGGGTCGAGCAGCCGCATCAGCGCCGGCCCGAGCGGACCGGCGTCGGCCGGCGGCGCGAACTTGCCCTCCGCGACCCGGTGCAGGAGCGCGATCGTGTTGCCGTCCACCCCGAACGGGGGATCGCCCTGCACCGCCGCGTACAGGGTGGAGCCGAGCGCGAACACGTCGGCGGGGAAGCCGCCCTTCTCGCCCCGGGCCACCTCCGGCGCCAGGTAGGCGGGGGTGCCGACGAGCATCCCGGACGCGGTGACGGTCACCTCGTCGGCCGCGCGCGAGGTGCCGAAGTCGGTGACCTTGACCGTGCCGAACTCCGTGACCAGCACGTTCCCGGGCTTCACGTCGCGGTGCACGACCCCGGCCGCGTGCGCGGCGGCCAACCCGGCCGCCAGTTGGCCGCCGAGCCGCACCACCTCGTCGGGCGGCAGCGTGCCGCGCTCGGTCAGCACCGCGGCCAGGCTCCGCGACGGCAGGTACTCCATGATCAACCACGGGTGGCCGTCGTGCTCGACGACGTCGTACAGGGCGATCACGTTGGGGTGCTGCAACCGGGCCGCGATCCGCCCCTCGCGCACGGCGCGGTCGATCGACTCCTGGTCGAACCCGCTGCGGGACAGCAGCTCCTTCACCGCGACGACGCGGCGCAGGCGCGTGTCCTCGGCGCGCCAGACCACGCCCATGCCGCCCGAGCCGATCCGCTCGGTCAGCCGGTACCGGCCTGCGATCGTGCGGTCCTCCACCGGTGCTCCCAACGTCGTGCGCACGTTCGTCGCCAGGGTTACCCGATCAGGTGATCATTCGAACGTGCGTGTCAGTCCTAGCACCTCAGGCAAGCTTTCGTCCGCTCACCACGCTGATCCGCCCGGTCGCGCGGACGGCCGACCCCTTCGCCGGCCCGATCCGGAACGCGGCGGTTCAGCAGCCGGTCCGCGCCTACCGCCAGCGGGGCTCGTCGGAGCCCCACAGCGAGGGCCCGCGGTCCCAGGTCGTCGGCGCGCCCGCGTAGCGCACGGGCGGCAGGGCGTGGCGCAGCGGCCCGTACGGCGAGGGGGTCGTGGTCAGCCACCGCCCGGGGTCGTGATCGCCCTCGGGCGCGGACGCGCGGACCTCGTGCAGCAGCCAGGAGGCCGTGCCCGCCAACGACAGCCGCACGTGCCGCCCGCCCGGCTCGGCCAGCCCGCGCAGCACGGCCGCCGCGAGCAGGTAGCCGGTGCCGTGGTCGAGCGCCTGGGCCGGGAGCACGCCCGGTCCGCCGTCGACGCCCTCCACCGCGGCGATGCCGGTGGCCGCCTGCACGAGGCTGTCGAACCCGCGCCGCGCCGCCCACTCCCCCGCGTACCCCCAGGCGGACAGCTGGGCCACGACCAGGCCGGGCCGCCCGGCCAGGAGCGCCTCGGGGGCCAGGCCGTGCCGGTCCAGCGCGCCGGGCCGGTAGCCGGTGACCACCACGTCCGCGTCGTCGAGCAGGGCGTCCAGGGTCCGCCGGTCGGCCGGGTCGTCCAGGTCCAGCGACGTGGAGCGCTTGCCGATACCGGTGTCCGCGTGCGCGTGCGCGTCCTCGGGCAGCCGGGGGCTGTCCACCCGCAGCACGTCCGCGCCCAGGAACGCGAGCACGCGGGTGGCCACCGGGCCCGCGATCACCCTGGTCAGGTCCAGCACGCGGACGCCGTCGGCCGGGCGGTCCGCCGGGGGCGGCGCGCGCCGGTCGCCGGTGGTGCGCCGGACCTCCACCAGGGGGCGCCGGGCGGGGTCGGGCGCGGTCGCCACCACCACGGCCAGCCCGCCCGCCGCGTACGCGGTCTCCTGCACCTCCAGGGCCTGCCGCGCGGCCAGCTCCCGCGCCAGGGCGTCGGGGTCGTCGGGCACGCCCAGCGCGCTCAGCAACCGTTCGCGGTGGTGCGGGTAGTTGGCGTGCGTGCGCACCCACCCGTCGGCCGTGCGCCAGAACCCGGACAGCGGCGCGAACGCCCCGCCCGCGCGCCCGTCGACCCGCAGGTGCCGTTCGCTGGTGAACGCGACCGCCACCGCGCCCTCGTCCACCACCACCTCCGGCACGGGTCCGCCGTTGCGCAGCGCCAGCAGCCCGACCGCCGCCAGCGAGCACGCGCCGACCGTCGCGCGCGCCGCCTCCCGCACCGGCAACCGGGCGGGCAGCACGTCGCCCGCGCCCCGGTAGGACACCTCCCCGGCGGAACCGCCGAGCGCCGCCCACACCCGTCCTGTGACCTCGTCCACGGAACCAGTGTGCGCGGCGGGGCGTCGGGATTGTCGGACCTGCCGCGTAGGGTCCGCCACAGGTCGGTCGAGCAGGGGGTGTGACGTGCGCAGGTGGGAACTCGTCGAGGGCGGGTCCGCGAAGTTCTGGGAGGTCTCCCGGGACGGGGCGGTGGTGACCGTCCGGTTCGGCCGGTTGGGTTCGGCGGGCCAGGAGAAGGCCACCGAGCTGTCCTCCGAGGACACCGCGACCGCGCACGTGGCGAAGCTGGTGGCGCAGAAGGAGAAGAAGGGGTACCGCGAGGTGGCCGGCTCACCGTCCACACCGGCCACCGGACCTGTCGCTCCCGCCGCCACACCCACCTCCACACCCGCACCCGTTGCCACGCCCACCGCCACAGCCACTCCCGCTGCCACACCCCTTGCCACCCCCTCTCCCGCCGGACCGCCCACCACCACCGACCTGCCGGACGAGACGGCCTTCGCGCTGCCGCGCAAGTGGTGGCGCCACGTGCACCCCCGGCGCGGCGGGCAGGTGCGGCGGCCCGCGAAGCCCGACCCCGACGCGGTGGAGCCGGTGCGCGCGGCGCTGGCCTCGTTCCCCGCCACATCATGGCAGGCGCTGGACGAACCGGGCAGCGAGCGGCAGCTCGTCGACGCCGCCCTGGCCCTCCTGGCGGGCGAGGCCACACCGCTCGGCGCGGGCGTGGTCGCGCAGCTCATCGCGGCCGAGGGCATCCCGCAGGCGGCGGTGCTGGCCCGGCTGGCCGACGCGTGGGCGGTCGAGCACGGCCTGGCCTTCACCGCGCGGGCGGCGGTGGAGGCGAAGCGGGTGCAGGTGCACTGGACGAGCTCCGGGCGCCGGGAGACGCCGCGCACCCTCCGGTTCGCCACGCCGCCGCAGGGGCGGCGTTGGCACTACTCGCCCGGCGTGGTGGCGGCCCGGGTGCGGGAACTGGTCGCGGCGGCGGCGGACGCCGAGGAGGAGGCCGTCCGGTCCGCTGTGGAGGATTGCCTCGACGACCCGGTGGCCCGGTTCGCGGTCACCTACCTGATGCCGCACCGCCTGGACTGGGTGGAGCGGGTGTGCGCCGAGGTCGAGGCGGGCGGCGACCAGGACGACTGGCTGGAGCTGGTGCTCGCGCTGGGGACGGCCGGGCAGCTGGAGCGCGCCCTGTCCTCCGAGTCGGTGAAGTGGCGGCTGACCCGCCCCGACGTGCTGCACACGGCGGTCGACGGCATCGGGCCGGCCGTGGCCCCGGCGCTGGCGCCCCTGCTCGACGAGGACCTGTCGGCGGACTTCCGCAAGGTGCTGCTGGAGGTGTTCGCGGAACTGCCCGTCGACGAGGCGTTCGACCTGCTGCTGCGGCGGCTGGACCGCAAGGGCGTCCAGCCCGCCGTGCTGGCGATGTCCCGGCGCTACCCCGCGCGGGCGCTGCGCCGGCTGGCCGCCGCGTCCGGCGACACCGCGCGCCTGCTGCTGCGGGGCCACCTCCAGCGCCACCCCGACCTGCCCGACCGGGTGGAGCTGGGCGACGCGGAGCGGGCCGTGGTCGAGGAGGTGCGCGGGCAGGCCGCGCGCCGGGTCGCCGCCTCGGCCGAGGGCCTGCCCGAGCTGCTGGTCCGTCCACCGTGGACGGTGAAGCGCCGGGTGGTGAAGCCCCCGGTGGTCGAGGGCCTCACCGCGCCCGACCTCCGGGCGGTCGAGTGGCGGGAGGGCGAGCGCGAGTCCTGGCTGGCCAACGGGAAGGCCCGCTTCCGGTGGTCCGGGACACCCGGCTGGGACCAGGTCGCCGGGTCGTTCCACACCGGCGGGCTGCACTGGCAGGCGCGCAACGCGCTGCTCGTCCACGGGCCCGAGGTGCTGGTGCGCCCGCTGCTCGCCCGGTGGGAGCCGTCCGCGTCGTGGGGCGTGGAGGAGCTCGCCAAGGCGGTCGTGGCGCGCTTCGGGGTCGACGCGCTGCGCCCGGCCTGCCTGGTCGCGACGAGCCGGCCGCCGTCGGGCGTCGCGGACCTGGTGCAGCCGCTCGTGTCGCCGGAGGTGGCCGCGCTGGTCGCGGACTGGCTGGTGCGGTTGAAGAGCATGCGCGCGCCCGCGGTGGCGTGGGTGCGCCGCCACCCCTCGGCCGCGGCCCGGTTGCTGCTGCCGGCCGCCGTGGGGCCGGTCGGCCCGGCCCGGCGCGCGGCGGAGGCGGTGCTGGAGCTGGTGCCCGAGCAGGCGCGGGAGGCGGCGCGCGAGCAGGGGCCGGAGGCCGGGCGGGCGGTCGAGCACCTGCTGACGGCGGACCCGCTGGCGGCGCTGCCCGCCAGGGTGCCCGTGCCGGGCGACTGGGCGGACCCGGCGGTGCTGCCGCAGGTGATCGCGCGGGGCACCGGCCTGGCGCTGCCCGACGAGTCGGTGCGCCACCTGCTGACCGTGCTGGCGCTGACCGGGCCGGACGGGTCGTTCCCGGGCGTCGAGGTGGTGCGGGAGGTCTGCGAGCCCGGTTCGCTGGCGCGCTTCGGCCGGGAGCTGTTCCGGCTGTGGACCACCGCCGGGATGCCCGCCGGGGACGGCTGGGCGCTGACCGCGCAGGGTGCCCTCGGCGACGACGACACGGTGCGGGCGCTGGTCCCGCTGATCCGCGCCTGGCCGGGCGAGTCCCAGCACAACAGGGCCGTGGCGGGCCTGGACGTGCTGGCCGCGATCGGCACCGACCTGGCGCTGGTGTCGCTCAACGGCATCGCGCGGAAGGTCAGGTTCAAGGGCCTCAAGCAGCGGGCCCAGGAGAAGGTCGAGTCGGTGGCCGAGGGGCTCGGGCTGACCGCCGAGCAGCTGGCGGACCGGCTGGTGCCCGACTTCGGCCTGGACGACGCGGCGACCCTGGTGGTCGACTACGGGCCCCGCCGGTTCACCGTCGGCTTCGACGAGCAGCTCAAGCCGTTCGTGCTCGACGAGGACGGCAAGCGGCGCAAGGAGCTGCCCAAGCCTGGCGCGAGGGACGACCAGGAGAAGGCGGCCGCCGAGCACAAGCGGTTCGCGGTGCTGAAGAAGGACGTGCGGACCGTGGCCGCCGACCAGGTCGACCGGCTGGAGCTGGCGATGGTGCTGGGCCGCCGGTGGAGCGCGGCCGAGTTCCGCGACCTGCTCGTGGGCCACCCGCTGCTGTGGCACCTGGTGCGGCGGCTGGTGTGGGTGACCGACGGCGGCGCGTCGTTCCGGGTGGCCGAGGACCGCACCTTCGCCGACGCGTCCGACGACGCCTTCGCGCTGCCCGGGGACGCGCGGGTCGGGGTGGCGCACCCGCTGCACCTGGGCGGCGACCTGGCCGCGTGGTCGGAGGTGTTCGCGGACTACGAGATCCTCCAGCCGTTCCCGCAGCTGGGGCGGCCGGTGCACGCGCTGGGCGACGGGGAGCGGCGCGCGGCGCGGCTGGAGCGCTTCGAGGGCTCGGTGGTGCCGGTGGGCCGGCTGCTGGGCCTGACCACGCGGGGCTGGGTCCGGGGCGAGCCGCAGGACGCGGGCGTCGAGGGCTGGATCACCAGGCCCCTGGCGGACGGCGGCGCGGTGGTGGTCAACCTGGACCCCGGCATCGCCGTGGGAATTCCGCACGAGTTCCCGGAGCAGAAGCTGACCGACATCTGGGTGAACGACGGCGGCGGCGGGGAGTGGCGGCCCCGGAGCGGCCGGACCTTCGGGGAGCTGGACGCCGTGACGGCCTCCGAGCTGCTGGCCGAGTTCACCGCCCTGACGAGCTGACCGCCCGTCCTTCCCGCGACCAGGAGTGCCCGAGATGACCGATCCACGGCTCCAGCGCCCGCCCGCCGAGGTGCGGTTCGCCGACGAGCTGGCCCGGCTCCGCGAGGACGACCAGGCTCCCCGCCCACCCGGCTGGGCGCTGAGCATGTCGGCCGCGCGGCGGTTCGTCGTCGGCGACGAGCGGGCCGGGATCAGCCGGAAGTTCGTCGGGGACCCGTCGCTGGTCGACCGGTCGCTGGTCACCCTCGCCACCAGCCGGGGCCTGATGCTGGTCGGTGAGCCGGGCACGGCGAAGTCCCTGCTGTCCGAGCTGATCGCGGCGGCGGTCAGCGGCGGGTCGACCCTGACGATCCAGGGCGGCGCGGCCACCACCGAGGACCAGATCAAGTACTCGTGGAACTACGCGCTGCTGGTGTCGGAGGGCCCGTCGACGCGGTCGCTGGTGCCCGCGCCGGTGCTGCGCGGCATGGCCGAGGGCAAGGTGGTGCGGTTCGAGGAGATCACCCGCTGCCCGCTGGAGGTCCAGGACAGCCTGCTGTCGCTGCTGTCCGAGCGGGTCGTGGCGATCCCCGAGCTGCCCGGCCCGGACGGCATGGTGTTCGCCCGCGACGGGTTCGCCGTCGTCGCCACCGCCAACACCCGCGACCGGGGCGTCAACGAGATGAGCGCGGCGCTCAAGCGGCGGTTCAACTTCGAGACGGTGTTCCCGATCGCGGACTTCCGCACCGAGCTGGCGCTGGTCGAGCAGGAGGCGACCCGGCTGCTGGAGCGGTCCGGGGTCGGGGTGCCGCCGCGCCGGGACGTGCTGGAGGTGCTGGTCCGCACGTTCCGCGACCTGCGCGGCGCGGGGCAGCCGGCGGACCGGCTGTCGACCGTGATGAGCACGGCCGAGGCGGTGTCCGTGGCGCACGCGGTCGGCCTGCGCGGCTGGTACCTGCGCGGTGAGGCGGGATCGCCGGAGGACGTGGTGGAGTGCCTGGCCGGGACGGCGGCGAAGGACAACGCCGACGACCTGGCCCGGCTGCGCCGCTACCTGGAGCAGCAGGTGCCGCGCCGCACCGGGGAGCAGTGGCGGGCGCTGCACCGGGCGCGCCACCTGCTGCCGGGCTGATGGGCGCCGTCTTCATCGGCGTGCGCCACCACAGCCCGGCGTGCGCGCGACTGGTCCGCGAGACCATCGAGGCGCTGCGGCCGGCGCACGTGCTGGTGGAGGGGCCGGCGGACGTGAACGACCGGCTCGACGAGCTGCTGCTCGGTCACGAGCTGCCCATCGCGATCTTCACCTACCACCGCGACGGGGGCCGCGCGCACGCCTCGTGGACACCGTTCTGCGACCACTCGCCGGAGTGGGTGGCGCTCACCGCCGGTCGCGAGGCCGGCGCGCGGGTGTCGTTCATCGACCTGCCCGCGTGGCACCCGGCGTTCTCCGACCGCGGCAACCGGTACGCCGACGCCGAACTGCGGTACGCGGAGGTGGTGGACCGGCTGTGCCGCGAGTTCGCCGTGGACAACGTGGACGCGCTGTGGGACCACCTGGTGGAGGTCGCCGACCCGACCGGGCTGGCCGAGCGGCTGACCGCGTACTTCGACCTGGTGCGCGGCGACACCGCGGCGGGCGAGGCCGACACCGCGCGCGAGGCGCACATGGCCGAGTGGGTGCGGGCGGCCGTGGCCGACGCGGGCGACCGGCCGGTGCTCGTGGTGACCGGCGGGTTCCACACCCCCGCACTGCGCGCCCTCACCGCCGCCACCTCCTCCGGTCCCGCCGCGCCCGACCCCACCACCTCCAGCCCCACC